>NZ_CP024588.1:3874237-4180106 GCF_002754815.1 Roseomonas sp. FDAARGOS_362
GGGGGACGATGGTGCCCGGCTTGTCGATGCCGGCGAGGCTGTCGGGCGAGAGGGATTCGATGGGGGTGGAGGGGCCCCCGCGGGCGGAGGGGGGCGGGGGGATGGAGGCCACCTGCGGCGGAGCGACGTCCTGCCAGCCGCCGCCCAGGGCCTTGTAGAGCGAGACGAGGTCCGTGGTCAGGGAGAGCGTGGCCTGGAGGCGCTGCTGGCGCGCCTGGACGAGGGTGCGCTGGGCGTCGAGGACATCGATGAAGTTGGAGAGGCCGCTGTTGTAGCGGCTGCGGGCGAGGGAGAGGGCGGTGTCGGCGGAGCGGACCGACTGGTCGAGGCTTTCGAGCTGGGCACGGTCGGTGCGGTAGGCGACGAGGCTGTCCTCGACCTCCCCCAGCGCGTTCAGCACGGTGCCGCGATAGGCGAGCGCGGCCTCGGCCTGTTGCGCGCGGGCGGTGCGGAGATTGGCGGTGAGGCGTCCGCCCTGGAAGATCGGCAGGGAGATGCTGGGGCCGAAGGAATAGAAGTGGTTCGACCAGTTGGTGAGCGAGCTGGCCTCCAGCCCCCGTGCGCCCAGGCTACCGGTCAGCGAGATGTCGGGGTAGAAATTCGCCACCGCGACGCCGACGCCGGCGGTGGCGGCGTGCAGCCGGGCCTCGGCCTGGCGGATATCGGGGCGGCGGCGGGCCAGGGAGGCGGGCAGGCCGACCGGCACGGCGGGTGGCGTCGGCGGGATGGGGCGGGCGGCCTCCAGCTCCGCATCCAGGGCGCCGGGGGGCTGGCCGGTCAGGATGGCGAGGCGGTTCATCGCCTGGCGGACCTGCTTCTCGTAGGTCGGCAACTGGGCGCGGAGGTTGAAGAGCTGGGTGCGCTGGTTCTCCACGTCCAGCTCGGTGACGAGGCCCTGGCGGCGCTGGCGCTGGGTCAGGTCGAGGATGTCCTGGGCGGTCTGGACGTTCTCGCGCTGCGACTGGGCAAGGGCCTGGGCGCCGCGCAGGCCGGCATAGGCCTGGGCCACCTCGGCCTGGAGGGTGACGAGGGCGTCGTTGACCGCTTCGGCCTGTGCCTGGGTCTGGGCTTGGCTCTGTTCCACCGAGCGGCGGACGCGTCCGAAGAGGTCGAGCTCCCAGGAGGCGTCGAAGCCGGCCTGGAAGAGGTCGATGGGGCCGTTCAGCTTGTCGATCAGGGCGTCGCCGGCGGAGGCGGCCTCGCCGCCCAGCCCGTCGAGGCGTTGGGCGAGGCCGCTGCGGCGGATGGTGCCCTGCAGGCCGAGCTGCTGGCGGGTGTAGCTGCCGGTGCCGTTGAGGCTGGGCAGGCCGGCGGCGCGGGCGGCGGCCTCGCTCTGGCGGGCCTGGACGACGCGCAGGACGGCCTGCTGCAGGTCGAGGTTGCCGCTGATCGCGCGTTCCACCAGCGAGGTGAGGACGGGGTCGTTGAAGCCGGTCCACCAGCGCGGGTCGGGATCGGCCCTGAGGGTGACCGCCTGGGTGGGGGCGCGGGCGGGGTCGTTCCAGCTCGGCGGCGCCTCGGCCTTGGGCGGGGTGAAGTCGGGGCCCACGGTGCAGCCGGCGAGGAGCGAGAGGACCAGGGGAAGAGCGAGCGAGAGGGCGGGCGGGGCGGGGCGGGAATGGCGTGTGGGATGCATGGGGCTCAGTGGGCTCCGCCGCCGCCCTGGACCTTCACGCCCGACAGCATCAGGGCGAAGGGGATGATGCAGGCGGCGATGGCGGCGGTGATGATGAAGACGTCGGAATAGGCGAGGATCGCGGTCTGGGTGCGGAGCTGCTGGAACATCCATCCCTCCGCCTGCTGCATGGCCTCGGCGGCGGGGATGCCGTGGCTGATCATCGCGTTCTGCACCTGCTGCAGCGTCGTGTTGTAGGGCTCGTGGAGCGGCGTCAGGTGCTGCACCAGGTGGGCCTGCCGGATCTGCTCGTGGTCGGTGATCAGCGCGGTGGAGACCGAGATGCCGGTGGAGCCCAGCACGTTGCGGAACATGGAGAAGAGCGCGGTGGCGTCGCCGTTCAGCTCGGGTGGCAGGGTGGCGTAGGCGATGGTGCTGATCGGCACGAAGAGGAAGGCGAGGCCGATGGTCTGCGAGGCGCGGATGATGACGAGGCTGCGGAAGCTGAGATCCGGGGTGAGGTGGCTGGAGTACCAGAAGGAGGTGGCCAGGCAGAGGCCGCCGAAGACGATGATCCACTTGGCCGGGATGATACCCATGAGCCGGCTCGAGACGGGGATCAGCATCACCAGCAGCACCGCGCCGGGGGCGAGGACGAGGCCGGACCAGGTGGCGGTGTAGCCGAGCTGCTGTTGCGCGAGCTGGGGGATCATCACCGCGCTGCCGTAGAGGGCGAAGCCCATCACCGAGATCAGGGCGCATCCCAGGGTGAAGTTGCGGTCGCGGAAGACGCGCAGGTTCACCATCGGGCGCCTGGCATAGGCGAACCAGTAGGCGCCGCCGACCCAGCCGGTGATGGAGGCCAGGGCGGCGATGCGGACGAAGCTCGAATCCAGCCAGTCGTAGTCCTCGCCGCGGTCCACGGCGAGTTCGAGCCCGGCCAGGGCGAGCACGATGAAGCCGAGGCCGATGAAGTCGAAGGGTGGCGTGGTCTTGCGCTGCTCCTCCACCGAGGGAGGGTCCTCCACCACCGCGATCACGCCGAAGACGGTGGCGATGCCGATGGGCACGTTGATCAGGAAGATCCAGTGCCAGGAATAGGTGTCGGTGAGGTAGCCGCCGACGACGGGGCCCAGGATGGGGGCCACGATGATGGCGAGCGCGGTGACGGAGAAGGCGGTGCCGCGCTTCTCCGGCGGGAAGGTGTCGAGGATGATGGCCTGCTGCGTCGGCTGCAGGCCGCCGCCGAAGAAGCCCTGCAGCGCGCGGCAGACGAGGAGCTGCCAGAATTCCTGCGAGATGCCGCAGGCGAGCGAGGCGACGGTGAAGGCGGCGAGGCAGATGGTGAAGTAGCGCTTCCGCCCCAGCCAGCGGCTGAGATAGCCGGAGATGGTGAGCACGATGCCGTTGGCGACGAGGTAGGTGGTGAGCGCCCAGGTGCTCTCGTCGTTGGAGACGGACATGCTGCCGGCGATGTGCGGCAGGGAGACGTTGACGATGGTGGTGTCGAGCACCTCCATGAAGGCGCCCATGGTGACGACCAGCGTCACCAGCCAGGGATTGTAGCGGGGCTTCCAGCCGCTGCCGGACTTCTCGGCGCTGCCGCTCATGCCCGGCCGCCCCTGCCCGCCGCCGCGGCCCTGCCGGCGGGGGTCATTCCAGCGTCACCGTGGGGATGACGGAGAGGCCGAGGGGCATGGGCATGTCCGCGGGCAGGCCGCTGTCGATGATGATCTTCACCGGCACGCGGCGGACGATCTTCACGAAGTTGCCGGTGGCGTTCTCGGCGGGGAAGGTGCTGAAGCGGGCGCCGCTGCCCATCTGGATGCTGTCGATGTGGCCGTGCAGTTCCAGGCCGGGATAGGCGTCCACCTCGATCGCCACGCGCTGGCCGGGGCGCATGCCGTCGAGCTGGTTCTCCTTGAAGTTGGCGACGACCCAGACCTCGGGCGTGACCAGGGACATGACGGACTGGCCCTGTTGCAGGAAGCCGCCCTGTTCCACGTTGCGGCGGGTGACGCGGCCGTCCTGGGGGGCGCGGATCTCGGTATAGGAGAGGGTGACCTCGGCCTGGGCGAGATTGGCCCTGGCCTCGTCGATCTGGGCCCGGCGCTGGCGGACGGTGGCCTCGGCCTGGTCGATGTTCTGCGGCGCCAGGTTGGCGATCTGCAGCTGCGCCTGGGCCTGGTTCACCTGGGCGGTGGCGGATTGCAGCGTGGCGGTGGCGGTGTCGATGTTGGTCTGCGTGGTGGCGCGCGGGTCCACCGAGCGCTGGCGGCGGTAGTCCGACTGTGCCTGGGTCTGGCTGGCGCGGGCGGAGGAGAGCTGGGCCTCGGCGCTCTTCTGTTCCGCGGGGAAGCGGGTGCGGGCGATCTCCAGGTCGATCTCGGCGCTGTGGAGCTGGGTCTCGGCGAGTTCGAGGTTGGCGGCGGCCTGGTCGCGGCGGGCGATGTAGTCGCGCGGGTCGATGCGCAGGATCACGTCGCCGGCATGGACGAACTGGTTGTCCCGGACGCGCAACTCGGTGACGTAGCCGGAGACCTGGGGGGCGATGGTGATGGCGCGGCCTTCGGTATAGGCGTCGTCGGTGGAGGCGAGGTTGCGCGTCGTCCACCAGTACCAGGCACCGCCCAGGATGGCGATGACGAGCAGGATGCCGCCGATGATCAGCGGCAGGCGGCTGGTCTTCCCCTTTCCGTTGTCCTTGCCGTTGTCGTTCTTGCCGTTCTTCTGCTGCGGCTGGTCCTTGCGTTCCTCGCCGCCTTCGGGCTTGCCGCCGCCGTCATCCGCGCGGTCGCGCCGGATGCGGGCGCGGCCGCGGGCGGGTTCCTCCGCATGGGCGGCCCGGACGTGCTGGGGATCGGCCGGATGAGTGGGGGGATGCGTTTCATCCTGCTGCCGATCAACCACGAACTACCTCATTGCTCAGATCCATGCGCGCCCGATTCCGGCCGTATGGGAGGCCGGTGGTGCGCCGCGGAGGTACGTACTGACGAGAATGTATGACAGACACTCTTCGTTGATTTTCATTGCGGGCCGTTTAACCGGCCCTGCCGCGTTCAGCCCGTCGATGGGGAAAGGGTTCCGGGACTGTCGGGCTTCTGGTCTGTTTTCAGGGACTTGCCCTGGAAGGAGGCCAGCAAGGCCCGCGCCAGGCGCAGTCCTTCCTCGCTCAGCCGGTAGACCTCCGGTTCGCGCAGCCAGAGTTGCATCATGCCCCGGATCTGCACGAAGAGCGCGTCCGCGGCGGTGTCCGGCGTCCAGGGCGGGGCGAGGGGGTAGCGCAGAGCGGCGAGGTGCAGGAGCTCGCGGAACTTGGCGCGCAGGTCTTCGTCCGCCTTCTGCAGGCGGTGCAGGGCGGGGGCCATCTCGTCCACGTATTCGCAGCGCTGGTAGAAGATGGTGAGGAGGCGCCGGCGGCGCTCGTCCTGCTCGAACTGCCGCTTGGTGTCGGCCATGACGGTGTCGAGCTCTTCCAGCGGATCGAGGTCGGGATTCTCGGCGAGGCGGGTGACCAGATCCTCGTGCGGAAGCTCGGCGCGCTCGTTCAGGGTGAGGAAGAGATCGAGCTTGTCGCGGAAGTGCCAGTAGATGGCGCCACGGGTGACGCCGGCGACGCGGGCGACTTCCTCCAGCGTGGAGCGGGCCACGCCGCGTTCGTAGAAGACCTTCTCGGCGGCATCGAGGATCGCCTCGCGTGTCTGCTCTGCCTGAGCCTTTGTGTGCCTTGCCACTCCCCCGCCCATCCGCTGCCCGTGCTTACAACCGCGCATGTATGCTGCTGGAGGAGATTATGCCAGCATTAAGCGCCACGCACAGGCCATACGGGGGCACGAGGGAGTATTCTGTTCTCCCTTTCATCTTCCCGGCCGGGAGAAGGTGCGGGTCAGTCCTGGGTGAGGGGGCCGGCGGGGACGGGGTGGAAGCGGCCCTCGGCCTCGTCCAGCACGCTGAGGGTGCCGTCGGCCACGTCGAACCACAGGCCGTGCAGGCCGAGCTGGCCGGCGGCCTCGCGCTCCGCCAGCCAGGGGAAGGTGCGGAGGTTGCGCAGGGACTGGCGGATGGCGGCATGTTCCATGGCGCGCTGGTCGTCCAGCGGGTCCACGCCCTCGCAGCGCAGGACGTGGTCGCGGGCGGGGGCGATCAGGTCCATCCAGCGGGCGACGAAGTCGCCATGCGCCGCGTCCACACGATCGCGCTGGTTGCTGCGGAAGGCGTTGATGCCGCCACAGGAGGCGTGCCCGAGGACGACGACGTGCTCGACCTCCAACGACCGGACGGCGAACTCGATGGCGGCCGAGGTGCCGTGGTAGTTGGCGTCGGGCTGGTAAGGGGGCACGAGGTTCGCGACGTTGCGGACCACGACCATCTCCCCGGCATCGGCGTCGAAGACGACCTCGGGCGCGACGCGGCTGTCCACGCAGGCGATCATCAGGATGCGCGGGTGCTGCCCGGCCTGGGCGAGCTGGGCGTAGTGGTGGCGCTCGCGCCGGAAGCGCGTGTAGCGGAAGCCCCGGTAGCCCTCCACGAGGCGGGAGGGCAGGGCGGGGGGTGGCTTCGGCTGGCCGGTCATGTGCTTTGGGGGCGGGGTCAGGCGGGCAGGCTGTAGGGCGGCTTGTGCAGCCCGGCGGGGGAGTAGGTGAAGACCTCGCAGCCCGTGGCGGTGACGCCGACCATGTGCTCGAACTGGGCGGAGAGGGAGCGGTCGCGGGTCACGGCGGTCCAGCCGTCGTCGAGCACCTTCACCTCCGGGCGGCCGGCATTCACCATCGGCTCGATGGTGAAGAACATGCCTTCCTTGAGCTTGGGGCCTTCACCGGGGCGGCCGAAATGGAGGATGTTGGGCGGGGCGTGGAAGGTGCGGCCGACGCCGTGGCCGCAGAAGTCGCGGACCACGGAGAAGCGCTGCTTCTCCACGTAGCTCTGGATGGCGTGGCCGATGTCGCCGAGCGTGGTGCCGGGCTTCACCACGGCGATGCCGCGGAGCAGGCTCTCGTGGGTCACGTCCATCAGCAGGGCGGCCTTCCGGCTCGGCTCCCCGGCCACGTACATGCGGGAGGTGTCGCCGTACCAGCCGTCGAGGATGGGGGTGACGTCGATGTTGAGGATGTCGCCCTCCACCAGCCGCCGCTCGCCGGGGATGCCGTGGCAGACGACGTGGTTGATGGAGATGCAGGAGCTCTTCGGGTAGCCGCGGTAGCCCAGCGTCGCCGGGACGGCGCCGTGGTCGAGCATGAAGTCGTGGCAGAGCTTGTCGAGCGCCTCGGTGGTGGCGCCGGGCACCACATGGGGCGTGATCATGTCCAGGCAGGCGGCGGCCAGCTGGCCGGCCTTGCGCATGCCCTCGAAATCCTCCGGCCCATGCAGCGGTATCCGCCGCGCCTCGCCCGCTGACTGTTCCATGAAGGCGAAAATGCGGCGGCGGCGCGTGGCTTGCAAGGCTTGGACATGCGGCGCAAGGGAGGATTGCACTGGCGTCGGGATTCCGCGGTGACGGAAACCGGGGGAAGCGGGCGGGCACGCGCAGGGTTCCCTGGCGTGTCCAAGGGGCGTGGTCGGGTGCCCTCCCCGGGGCCGTGCCGGCGGGCTTTGCGTCAAGGGGAGGGGTGTGCATGGCGGCGGGCGGGCACGCGGAGACAGGTTCGCGGCGGGAGAGTCCGGGCGGAGAGGTGGCGGAGCGGCCCGCCGCGCCGGGCAAGGCCGCCGGCGGGCGCGGCTGGGTGGACGACCCGCGCTTCACCGCGGCGATCGTGGCCAGCGCGCTGATCATGCAGAACCTGGACAGCAGCGTGATCGCGACGGCGCTGCCGGCCATGGCGCGGGACCTGGGCAGCGAGCCGCTGCATCTCTCGGCGGCGATCACCTCCTATCTCGTGGCGCTGACGGTCTTCGTGCCGGTGAGCGGCTGGGTGGCCGACCGGTACGGGGCGAAGCGGGTCTTCCTCTGGGCGATCGCGGTCTTCGTCGCCTCCTCGGTGGCTTGCGGACTGGCGCAGGGGCTGACGGAGCTGATCCTGGCGCGGGTGGTGCAGGGGATCGGAGGGGCGATGATGGTGCCGGTGGCGCGGCTGCTGCTGCTGCGCCGGGTGACCAAGGAGGAGATCGTGCGGGCCACCACCTGGCTGACCATGCCGGGGCTGCTGGGGCCGATCATGGGACCGCCGCTGGGGGGCTTCCTGACCGACCAGCTTTCCTGGCGCTGGGTGTTCTGGATCAACCTGCCGATCGGGATGCTGGGGCTGTTCCTGGCCTGGCGCTTCATCACCGCGCCGGAGCAGGAGCGGCCGCCGAAGCTGGACGTGCCGGGGATCACGCTGGTCGGGTTGTCGCTGGCCTGCCTGATGTTCGGCTTCGAGACGGTGGGGCGCGGAGTGGTGGAGCCCGCCTGGAGCTGGGTGGCGCTGGTGGCCGGGGCGGGGCTGGTGGTGTGGGCGGTGCGGCACTGCCTGCGGGCGGAGCATCCGGCGCTGGACCTGAGCCTGCTGCGCATCCCGGCCTTTCAGGTGACGGTGACGGCGGGGACGATGTTCCGCATCGGGGCGGGGGCGATCCCCTTCCTGGTGCCGCTGGCGATCCAGTTGGGCTTCGGGGCCTCGGCCACCACCTCGGGGCTGATCACGCTGGCCTCGGCGCTGGGGGCCTTCGGCATGAAGCCGCTGGTGCACCGGGTGCTGCGCTGGCTGGGCTATCGTGGCACGCTGGTCTGGAACACGGTGCTGCAGGGGGCGATCATCCTGCTGCTGGCGACGCTCTCGCCCGGCTGGCCGCTCTGGGGGGTGTTCATCCTGCTGGCGGTGAACGGGATCTTCCGCTCCCTGCACTTCACTTCGCTGAACTCGCTGGCCTATGCGGAGCTGCCGCAGAAGGCGCTCTCCGCCGCCACCAGCCTCTATTCGACGGCGCAGCAGCTCTCCATGGCGCTGGGCGTGGTGATGGGCTCCTCCGTGCTGGCGGCCTCCACCGCGCTGCACGGGCATGGCGAGCCGGCGCTGGGGGATTTCTCGCTGGCCTTCGTTGCGGTGGCGGCAGTGGTGCTGGCTTCGCTGCCGCTGTGCCTGCAACTGCCGCGGGATGCGGGAGAGGCGGTGTCGGGATACCGGCGGCGCGGGGGATGACGCGGGCGGGTTGGTGGCGTGGGCGTTGCGCCGTCCGCCGTTGCCCCGTCCCCGGGTGAAAGGCGCTGCCTTTCCCCCGGTCCCCTATCCGCCAGGACGCTGCGCGCCCTGGACCCGATGGGTTGGCTCTCGCCGAGGCTGATCGCGCCGGAGAGCATGACTCTGGAGAGCATGACTCTCCGGCGGACTGCCGGTGCCACCGGTGCGGAAACGGTGTTTTCCTTCCTCTCGGGAGCCCCCCGTTTCCAGCCGGGCTTCGGGCAGGGTGGGGCCGGCCGTTGCCGTGGACGGGCGGGGCGTTCCCGTGCGGAGGCTCCCGCCGGTGCCGGACGGGAGCGTTCCGGCGCGGTGCTGCGCGAACGGCAGCGGAAGGGTGCAGTGGGTGCCGCGGGCCAGGGCCGCCAGAAAGCTGCCGGGCCAGAAACCATGTTCCGTCATGGTCCAGGCTTTGGCCTGTCCCGCCGGGCGGCGATGTGACGTGGAGGCCGGTGCGCCCTGGGGCGCGCCGGCTGCCGGTCCGGCGGGTCAGCCGGGCTGGTTACGGAGCTTCTCGGCCTCGGCGTAGAAGCGCTTCTCCCAGGTGTTCTGGTTCTCCAGCCCCTCACGGATGAAGGGGGTGAAGGGGGCGAGATTGAGGAGGAGCCAGTTCACCAGCCGGGCGGGGAAGCGCAGCGGCTTCACGAAGTCCACGAAGAGGACGACGCGGGTCTTGTCGGTATGGTTCCAGGCCTCGTGCTCGTAGGCGTCGTCGAAGATCAGGGCCTTGCCTTCCTGCCAGTGGCAGACCTGCTTGTCGACGCGGATGGCGAGCTGGTCGTCCTTCGATTCCGGCACGATCAGGCCGAGATGCAGGCGCAGCACGCCGTTGTAGGGGCCGCGATGGGGCGGCAGGTGCTTGCCCGGTTCGAAGATCGAGAACATCGCGGTCTTGAGGCCGGGGATCTTTTGCACGATGCGCCAGGTCTCGGGGCACTGCTCGATGTTCTGCTTCGAGGAGAGGCCATAGCCGGTGAGGAAGAAGGTCTTCCAGGCCCGGTCCGTGCTGATGGTGCGGACATCGGCGGAGAGCTCGTGGAAGCCGGGCAGGTCTTCCTGGCGGAGCAGGACGCGGTCGAGCTCCTTGCGGATGGCGGGCCATTCGCGCTCGATCTCCGCCGCCCAGGGGAAGGTGGCGTTGTTGTAGACGGGCGGGTTGCCGACCTTGGAGTGGCGGAGGTTCAGCCGCTCCGCCCCGGCGACGATGGTCATGAAGAACCGTGTCGTGCGGCTGGGCCGGTCCATCGCGGCCATGCCCTCGGTGCCGAAGGTCTGCTGTGGGGAGGCGGCCGCAGCGGGGGCATTCGTCGTGGTGTGGTTCATGAGGTGTCTTGTCCTCCTGCGCGGCGGGTCAGCCAAGTTCCCGGGGCGGCGGTGTGGCGGGGCGAATCCCCGAACGCGGATCAGGCCGCGGCAGGTTACAACCCTATGACGCTGATATTGAGTCGCAATGCTGTGGGCAGGCATTCGCCGGCCGCGGGGCGCGGTTGCAGGCGGGGGGTGGCCGGAGGGGACGGCTAGCCTTGCCGGGCCACGGGGGCAAGGGCGCAGGCGGTCAGGCGTGAAGGCCGCGGGAGGAGGCCCGGGATGGGGCCGGGAGAGGCGCGGGGCCTCTCCCGGGGACGGCGCCTCAGGCGGCCTCGGCCAGGGCGGGGTAGTCGGTGTAGCCGTGCGGACCGGGGGCGTAGAAGGTGGAGGGGTCCCGCGTGTTCAGCGGCAGGTTGTGGGCGAAGCGTTCCGGCAGGTCGGGATTGGCGATGAAGAGCTTGCCGAAGGCCACGGCATCGGCGTCGCCACGGTCGAGGATGGCCTCGGCGCTTTCCCGGGTGAAGCCTTCGTTGGCGATGTAGGCGCCGCCGAAGGCGCGCTTGAGCTGCGGGCCGAGGCTGTCGGGGCCTTGGGCCTCGCGGGAGCAGAGGAAGGCGATCCGCCGCTCGCCGAGGGCCTGGGCGACATGGGTGAAGAGGGCGACGGGGTCACTGTCGCCCATGTCGTGCGTGTCGCAGCGCGGGGCGAGATGGACGCCGACGCGGCCCGGACCGAAGACGGAGATGGCGGCGTCGGTGGCTTCCAGCAGCAGGCGGGCGCGGTTGGCGATGGAGCCGCCGTAGCGGTCGGTGCGCCGGTTGGTGCTGTCCTGCAGGAACTGGTCGAGCAGGTAGCCGTTGGCGCCGTGCAGCTCCACGCCGTCGAAGCCGGCGCGCTGGGCATTGGCGGCGGCCTGGCGGAACTGTTCGACGATGGCGGCGACTTCCTCCGTCTCCAGCGCGTGCGGGGTGACGTAGGGGCGCTGCGGGCGGAGCAGGCTGACA
Source organism: Roseomonas sp. FDAARGOS_362 (assembly GCF_002754815.1). GTDB lineage: Bacteria > Pseudomonadota > Alphaproteobacteria > Acetobacterales > Acetobacteraceae > Roseomonas > Roseomonas mucosa. The sequence goes on from NZ_CP024588.1 coordinate 3,885,316, forward strand.
TGGCCCTTCGCGGCGATGGCGCTGGGGGCAACGGGGACGCGGCCGCCGAGGAAGGACGGGTCGGAGATGCGGCCGACATGCCAGATCTGGGCGAGGATGCGGCCACCGGCCCCGTGGACGGCATGGGTGACGGGCTTCCAGCCCTCGACCTGCTCCTCGCTCCAGAGGCCGGGAACATCGGCATAGCCGACACCCATGGGGGAGACAGGGATGCCTTCGCTGATGATCAGCCCGGCGGAGGCGCGCTGGCGGTAGTATTCGGCGACCAGGGCGTTGGGGACATGGCCGGGCGAGCGGGTGCGGGTGAGGGGGGCCATGACGACGCGGTTGGGCAGGGTGAGGTCGCCCAGGCGGAGGGGATCGAAGAGGCTCGGCATCGGCCGGTTCCCTATTGGTGCCCGTGGCGGGATTGCCGCGGGAGAAGGGGAGTTGGGCCGTTTGCTGCGGCGCAAAAGGTGCCGGGGCGGATGGGTGCCATGTGAAGCCCGCATGTCCGCCTCCGGGGATGGCGGGCGCTGCCGGGCACGGGGCTCATGGGTGTGGGGACGGCCAAGTCGCGGGTGGGGGGAGGCGTAGGTCATGCGGCTTTGCAGCATCAGCCGGCGTCCAATTTTGCTGTCCTGCATCTCATGCATGGACACGCTTCGGTGAGGTTGCTATCCCGCAGCGCGCCTCCCCCCTCCAAGGCTGCCCTTCATGAAAATCATTGCCTGCAACAGCAACCGCCCCCTCGCAGAGGCCGTTGCTGCATCCCTGAACCTGCCCTTGGCCCAGGCTTCGGTGCGCCGCTTCGCCGACATGGAGATCTTCGTCGAGATCCATGAGAACGTGCGTGGCGAGGACGTCTTCGTGGTGCAGTCCACCTGCTTTCCCACGAACGACAATCTGATGGAGCTGCTGATCACGCTGGACGCGCTGCGCCGCGCCAGCGCCCGGCGTATCACGGCGGTCATCCCGTATTTCGGCTATGCCCGGCAGGACCGGAAGTCCGGCAGCCGCACGCCGATCTCGGCCAAGCTGGTGGCGAACCTGATCACCGAGGCGGGTGCCGACCGCGTGCTGACGCTGGACCTGCATGCCGGGCAGATCCAGGGCTTCTTCGACATCCCCGTGGACAACCTCTTCGCCGCGCCGCTCTTCGCCCGGGACATCCTGGAGCGCTACAAGGGCCGCGACCTGATGGTGGTTTCCCCCGATGTGGGCGGCGTGGTGCGCGCGCGGGCGATCGCGACGCGGCTGCACACGGACCTCGCCATCATCGACAAGCGCCGGCCGCAGGCGGGCGTGTCCGAGGTGATGAACGTGATCGGCGACGTGCAGGGCCGCGACTGCATCCTGGTCGATGACATCGTGGATTCCGGCGGGACGCTGTGCAACGCGGCCGAGGCGCTGCTGAAGAACGGCGCGAACTCGGCCAGCGTCTATGTGACGCATGGCGTGCTGTCCGGCGGGGCCGTGGCGCGCATCGGCGCGGCGCCGATCGAGAAGATGGTGATCACCGACAGCATCCAGGCCACCGAGGCGGTGCGGGTGTCGAGCAACATCCGGCAGCTGACCGTGGCGCCGCTGCTGGCCGAGGCGATGCGGCGGATCAGCGAGGAAAGCTCGGTTTCCACGCTGTTCAACTGAGGACCGGGCACGACCGGGACGAATGGCCCGCGCCGGGTTGGGTGCGGGCCGATGGGCCGGGGGGCTGGCCTGTTGGGGTTGATATGCGTTGCGGAACCGGAGGTGACGGTTCCGCAACCTGCGGTTCATAGGCTCCCGCCCGGTGATGCGGCAGCTTGGCCGGACGGTCACCGCGCTGTGGCCGCTGGGCCTGCTGGGTAGGGGCCTGTGCCGCGGCGCTTCTGGATCTCCTATGCCCGGCAGCGGCTGTATGTACGGCGGGCCGGGGCGGAGGCCTGGGTGCCCGTGGTGGCGGACCGGGTGCCGGCCACGGCGCCCGGGGACGGGGGCGCCCCGAGGTTAGGCGGCACGCCGTTTCGTGATCCGCGCCCGTCCTGATCCGTGGTCCCGTCGCCGCCACCTGCCAGCCTGGTTCCGGATGGAAAGGGCATGGCATGACGATCCTGGTGACAGGCAGCACGGGCACGATCGGGGCGCGGATCGTGGAGGTCCTCCATGGCGCGGGGGCGCCGGTGCGGGCGATGGCGCGCGATCCCTCCAAGGGGAAGTTCCCCGCCGGGGTGGAGACGGCGGCGGGGGACCTCGGCGATCCGGAGGCGGTGCGGGCGGCGCTGAAGGGGGTGCGGACGCTCTTCCTGCTGAACGCGGTGGTGCCGGACGAGCTGACCCAGGCGCTGATGGTGCTGGGCCTGGCGCGGGAGGCCGGGATCGAACGGATCGTCTATTTCTCGGTGCTGAAGGCGGAGAGCAGCAGCGACGTGCCGCATTTCGCGGGCAAGTTCGCGGCGGAGCGGATGCTGGCCGAGCGCGGCATGGCGGCGACGGTCCTGCGCCCAGCCTATTTCATGCAGAACGACGCACAGCTGCGGCAGCCGATCGCGGAGCAGGGGGTCTATCCCATGCCGGTGGGCTCGCGCGGGGTGGCGATGGTGGATGCGGAGGACATCGCGGGGGTCGCGGCGGCGGAGCTGCGCCGGCGGGATGCGGCAGCGGAGCCGCTGCCGCGCGAGGTCGTGGAGATCCCGGGACCGGAGGCGCTGACCGGGGAAGGGATCGCGGCGGCCTGGGCGGAGGCGCTGGGGCGGGCGGTGCGCTATGCGGGCGACGATCTCGATGCCTATGAGCGGGCCTCGGCCGGGAGGATGCCGGGCTGGATGGCCTATGACATGCGGCGGATGTTCGGGCGCTTCCAGGAAGAGGGAATGACCGCGGCGGCGGGGGCCGGGGAGAGGGTGGAGGCGATCCTCGGGCGGAAGCGGCGGCGCTATCGCGACTTCGCGGCGGAGACGGCGGCGCGCTGGAAAGGGTGAGGGACGGGCGGCGCGCTGTCCTGCCCTGCCTCGCGGGCGGCTCCGGCCTCCCGCGCCAGCGTCTCGCGCCCGGAGCCTGCACCTGGGTGTTGCGGGGGCGTGAAGGTGCGGTTTTCGTGCCGGCCGGGGCCTTGCGCGGGCTGGCGCCGCCGCCGATGCTCCGCGCCATGGGCCGTGGGGGCGGCTGGCGGGGCTCTGGAGCCTCGCGGGTCCTTCCGGGCCGGTGGGGAGGTGGCCGCGCCGCGCCGGTGGCGCGCGGGGCTGCCCGGGAAATGGAGCCCGACATGAAGTTCTACTATTCGCCCGGCGCCTGCAGCCTCGGCATCCACGTGATCCTGGAAGAGATCGGCAAGCCCTATGAGGGCGTGGTGGTGTCGCTGAAGGAACAGGCGCAGATGAAGCCCGAGTTCCTGGCGGTGAACCCGAAGCACAAGGTGCCGACGCTGCAGCGGGACGACGGTTCCGTGGTGACGGAATGGCCGGCGATCGCGCTGTTTCTGGCGGGGTCGAACCCGGAGAAGGCGCTGTGGCCGGCGGAGCTGGAGGCGCAGGTCCGGGTATTGGAGACGGTGGACTATGTCTGCGGCACGGTGCATCCGCAGGCCTTCTCACGCATCTTCGGCCCGGCGCGCTTCGCGCCCAGCGAGGCGGACCATCCCAAGGTGCTGGAGACCGGCAAGGCGAATGCCGTGAAGTATTTCGACACGCTGGAGAAGGGATGGAAGGGCGGCGACTGGGCGGTGCCCGGCGGCTATTCCATCGCGGACGCGGCGCTGTTCTTTGTCGAGTACTGGTGGGCGAAGCGGGTGGGCGAGACGCTGCCGCCGAAGCTCGCCGCGCATCTGGAGCGGATGCTGGCCCGGCCGGCGGTGAAGCGGGCACTGGAAGCCGAGGGACTGCCGGCGTGACGCTGGCGGAAGGCCGGAGCGGGGACGGGATGGTGCCGCGGATGGTCCTCTGGGGCGCCCGGGGGACCACCTCCACCATCCCGCATCTGCTGCTGGCGGAGGCGGGGGCGGCGTTCGAGGTGCGGTTCCTGAGCCTGAAGGATGGGGAGCACCGGAGGCCGGAATACCTGGCGGTGAACCCCAAGGGCGAGGTGCCGGCCCTGGTGGTGGGGCAGAGGGTGGTGACGGAGATCCCGGCCATCTGCGTCTTCATCGCCGAGGCGAATCCCGCGGCGGGGCTGTTGCCGGCCGATCCGCTGGAGAAGGCGCTGGCGCTGTCCTGGCTGCAATGGTGCTCCTTCCGGCAGGCGCAGAGCTTCTTTCCCGGCTTCATGCCGCAGCGCTTCATCGAGGGCGAGGCCGAGGCGGCGAAGCTGCGGGCGGCCTCGATCGGGCGCGTGGCGGAGGCGATGCGGCAGGCGGCCGGGGCACTGTCGCGTGGCGGCGGGTATCTGGGCGGCGAACGGCCGGGGCTGGCGGATTACTACCTGTTCATGCAGGAGCGCTGGGCGGCGCGGGCCTTCGGGCTGGAGCTGCCGGCGGAATGCCGCGAGCACCAGGCCCGCATGGCGGCGCGGCCGGCGGTGGCGTGGGTGATGGAGACGGAGGGACTGGCGCCATGACGGAGGTTTCGGACGCGGTGCCGGAGCGGCGGGTGGCCTTCTGGTTCCTGCGCCACGGCGAGACGGACTGGAATGCGCGCGGCCTGAGCCAGGGCAATGTGGACATCCCGCTGAACGGCGTGGGCGTGGAGCAGGCGCGGCGCGCGGCGCTGGCCTTGCAGGAGCCGGGCGAGGGTCGGCGCATCGTTTCCATCGTGGCCTCGCCGCTGGGGCGCGCGCAGCATACGGCGCGGATCGTGGCCGAGGCGCTGGGGCTGGACTTCTCCACCGACGAGGAACTGCGCGAGGTGGGCTTCGGCGTGCAGGAAGGCCAGCCGATGGCCGGCTGGTTTGACGACTGGGTCGAGGGGCGCTTCACCCCGGAAGGGGCGGAAAGCTTCGCGTCTCTGCGGACGCGCACGGTGCGGGCGATCGACCGGGCGCTGGCCCTGCCGGGGCCGGTGCTGGTCGTGGCGCATGGGGCGCTGTGGCGCGCCTTCCGCCAGTCGGCCGGGCTGGAGGCGAATGTGCGCACGCCGAATGCGCTGCCGCTCTGGGTGGAGCCACCGCTGGGCGGCGGCGATGCCTGGCGTTTCACCCCGGCGGAACTGGCGGGGTAGGGGCGGCGGCGCGCCCCAAGGTCCGGCGTTGCACCGTCCCGGGCGAAAGGCTCTGCCTTTCCCCCGGACCCCCTATCCGCCAGGACGCTGCGCGCCCTGGACCCGATGAGTTGGCCCTTGCTGGGTTCGGATCGCGCCGGAGAGCGACGCTCTCCGGCGGACTGCCGCTGCCACCAGCACGGAGACGGTGTCTTCTCTTCCTTTCGGGAGCCCTGCGTTGCCACTTGCTTCCGGGGATCAGGCCGCAGACCGACGGCAACCATGCAGAGCCAACTCGGGCCCGGGGTCCGGGGACCGGCTTCGGTCCCCGGCGGAGAGGGGGTCCGGCGGGAGAGGCGGCGCCTCTCCCCCGGGGCCGGTGGCCAGGGCTTGCGTGGCCGGGAAAAGCCAGGTCAGTCCAGCGAGATGGAAAGGCGGAAGGGTTCGGCATAGGCGCCGCGCGCGAGCTGGCCGACCTGGATGCGGTAGGTGCGGCGTTCTGTGCGGAAGGTGACCTCGCGCTGATCCTCCGCGACGCCCGGGATGTCCAGGACGATGTTGGGGGAGGCGGTGAGGCGGAGATTCGCCGTCTGGTTCGGGGCGGTGGTCAGCGCGTAGCAGAGGGTGTCGCGGGCCGGTGCCATGCCGGCGATCTCGATGCCGTTCTGGCCACGGTCGAAGCGGACGACCTGGCAGGAGGGTGCGGCCCGGGCCGCGTGGGGCACCGTGGAGGCCAGGAGCAGGACCAGGGTGGTGGTGGCCCGGGCGATGGTCCGCGGCGGATGGATTCGCGGGAACGGGATGGGGCGGAACAAGGACGGGCGGCTCCCTCTGTCTTCCGGGACAGGAAAGAGAGCCGACCCGGGGGGGACGTCAACCGGGATATGGGTCCCGTATCGTATCGTCCCGCCCGGGCCCGGTGGGGCGGCTCAGGCCAGGCTGGCGTCGAGGCTGATCTCGGCCTTCAACAGCTTGGAGACGGGGCAGCCGGCCTTGGCCTTGGCGGCGAGCTCCTGGAATTTCGCGTCGTCGATGCCGGGGATCTTCGCCTTGAGGGTCAGGCGGACGGCGGTGATGGCGAAGCCGTCGGGCTGCTTGTCGAGCGTGACCTCGGCCTCGGTGGCGAGTTCGTCCGCCTTGAAGCCGGCCTCGCCCAGGATGTTGCTCAGCGCCATGGAGAAGCAGCCGGCATGGGCTGCGCCGATCAGTTCCTCCGGGTTGGTGCCGGGCGTGTCGCCGAAGCGGGTGTTGAAGCCGTAGGGCTGGTTCTTCAGGGCGCCGCTCTCGGTGGAGATGGTGCCCTTGCCGTCCTTCAGCCCACCCTGCCAGACGGCGGATCCGTGCTTCTTCATGCGTCGCTCTCCTGTTCGGGGATCGGGCGGCCGGGCCGCCGCTGCCCTGGAAAGCGGGTTCGGGCGGGGGAGGTTTCCTCGGGCCGGGACCCCGGGGTGGTGGCACCCATGCGGAGTGCGGCGTTGCGCGGGCGGGATGTGTGGGGTAGGAGAGGCGCGCACGCTGGCACCCCTGGAGGCCGGCGCGCGATCTGTTTTTCACGACATTCGTGTTTTCACGACATCCCAAGGAATAACGGCCATGGTCCAGACCATCCGGATCGAAGCCGCGGCGCGCGAGCAGGCAGGTAAGGGGGCGGCACGCGCGACCCGGCGGGCGGGACATGTTCCCGCGGTGATCTACGGCGCGAAGCAGGAGGCGACGCTGATCAGCCTCGATCCGCGCATCGTGGTGAAGGAGCTGCAGAAGGGCGGCTGGAAGTCGCACCTCTATGAGGTGGTGGTGGATGGCCAGGCCACCCGCACGCTGATGCGGGACGTGCAGTTCCATCCGGTGACGGACATGCCGCTGCATGTGGACTTCCAGCGCCTCGCCCCGGGGCAGAAGATCCGCGTCATGGTGCCGGTGAATTTCCTGAACGAGGAAAGCGCGCCGGGCATCAAGGAAGGCGGCACGCTGAACGTCGTGCGCCGCGAGATCGAGGTGCTGTCCGATCCGGACGCCGTGCCGGAGGCCTTCGAGATCGACGTGGCCGAGGGCACGATCGGCGACACCTTCCGCTGGTCCAACGTGAAGGACGTGTTCGGCACCGAGGCGGTGCTGGGCCGTGACTTCGTGGTGGCGACGCTCGCCCCGCCGACGGTCGAGGAAGAGGTGGTGATCGTGGCGCCCGCGCCGGCGGCCCCCGCCGCCCCGGCCAAGAAGGGCAAGAAGTAAGGAACCGTTGCGGTGCTGCTGTGGGTGGGCCTGGGCAATCCGGGCCGGGAACATGCGCGGCAGCGCCACAACATCGGTTTCATGGCGCTGGACGCCATCGCGCGCCGCCACGGCTTCGGGCCGTGGCGGAGCCGCTTCAAGGGCGAGATTGCCGATGGCAGCATCGCCGGGCAGCGGATCACGCTGCTGAAGCCGCAGACCTACATGAATGCGAGTGGCCAGTCGGTGCAGCCGGCGGCGGGTTTCCACAAGATCCCTCCTGCCGATGTCTGGGCCTTCCATGACGAGCTGGATCTCGCGCCGGGCAAGGTGCGGGTGAAGCGGGGTGGGGGTGCTGCCGGGCATAACGGGCTGCGGGACATGCAGCGGGCCTTCGGCAGCCCGGATTTCTGGCGGGTGCGGCTGGGCATCGGGCATCCGGGGATGAAGGAGCGCGTGCACGGACATGTGCTCGGCGATTTCGCCAAGGCCGACACCTGGGTGGAGCCGCTGCTGGACGCGGTGGCCGATGCGGCGCCGCTGCTGGCGCAGGGGCGGCCTGAGGAGTTCATGACCAAGGTGGCGCTGCTGACCCAGGGGGTCGAGCAGAAAGGCTGAGGGGCGGGGTTTCCGCCGGAAGCGGATCGGGTCGATGCCGGTCCCTCGTGCCGTCCTCATGGACGAGGTGGTGCCGGTGCCTGTTCGGCTTTCCCGATACTGCGCGGGACGGGCATGGCGGGTTCCGCTTCATGGGATGCTGTCCCAGGAATGCCGCCGTTTCGCGAAAATGACCTGCCGTGGATTTCATCTGCCGCCGAGGCCGGCGCAATCACCGATGCGCGAGGATGCTTCTTCGCAACGGCACAAAGGCTGCTGGCGATGGAGCCTGGAAAGACCTGGCCGGCACTGGACTTCGTGCTGCGCCATGCGCTGACGGGAGGCGGGCTCCTCGTTCTGGTGAGCTGGGGCAGCATGGCCCTGGGGGCGGCGCTGGCCTATCTGTTCCAGGCGCCTGCCGAGCCGCGGAAGTCGCTGCGCGGCTTCCTGCGCTTCTGCTTTCCGGCGGAGATGTTCCGGCACCGCTCGGTCCGGGTGGATGTGGCGTTTGTCGCCGTGGCCTGGGTGATCGACAAGCTGCTGATCGTGCCGGCGCTGCTGTCCAACGGCGCGGTGACCTTTGCCGCCTGGTCGGCGATGCAGGGTGTCCTCGGGGCGCGGGAGGGCGGGTCGCAGGGCTGGTGGAGCTGGGCGGCGCTGCTGGTGGGCTCGGTGGTGTTCCAGGATTTCGTGAACTTCTTCCGGCACTACCTGGAGCACAAGGTTCCGGCGCTCTGGGAATTCCACAAGGTGCATCACAGCGCCGAGTTCCTGGTGCCACTGTCGAACCGCCGGCAGCATCCGGGCGAGCGCTTCATGGAGCTGATGAGCGGGGCCGTGGTGGTGGGCGCCTTCATCGGCCTGGCCTGCTATCTGCTGGGCCTGCCGCCGACCGAGACGGTGCTGATGGGGATGGACGCCTATTTCCTTTGCGACGTGCTGTCCTTCTACCAGCTTCGCCACTCGCATATCGCACTCTCCTTCGGGCGGTTCGAGCGGTACGTGATGAGCCCGGCGCAGCATCACCTGCACCACAGTTGCGAGGTGCGGGACTGGGACGTCAATTTCGGCACCTTCCTGGCTGTCTGGGACCGGCTGTTCGGCACCTTCCGGCCGACCGACACGCAGTACCGCTTCCGCATGGGGCTGGGGCCGGAGGAGCAGGGGCGGTACGACAGCGTGCCGAAGCTGCTGGCGGCACCCTTCCTGGGGCTGTGGCGGATGTTCGGGGCGCGGCGGCGGCCGGCGCCCGGGATGGCGCCGATGGCCGGGTCCATGGAAGGCGGGGACTGAGGGCCGGAACCGGGCCTGGCGCGGCGGTCCTGACGCGGCTGGGGATGACGCCCGGCGGAGGTTGAGGCGGGGCGTTCCGCTGGGGCGCGATCCGTCCTATCGGTGGGCGGAATGCCGGCCCGGCCGGCGATCTTTCCGGGAGAGACCTGCCTTGTCCGCCGCTGCCGCCCCCGAAGCGACCCAGACCGTCACCATCTGGCACAACCCGGCCTGCGGCACCTCCCGCAAGGTGCTGGCGGCGATCCGCGCCGCGGGTGTGGAGCCGGTGGTGGTCGAGTACCTGAAGACCCCGCCTTCCGCTGCGGAGATCCGCGAGGCCTGCGCGCGGATGGGGATCTCGCCCCGCAGCCTGCTGCGCCGGAAGGCACCGGAATTCGCGATCCAGGAGCTGGACGATCCCGGGCTGCCGGCCAAGGTGGCGGTGGAGGCCATGGTGAAGACGCCGGCGCTGATCGAGCGGCCTGTGGTGCTGGCGCCGGGCGGCGCGCGGCTGTGCCGGCCGCCGGAGCTGGTGGCGGAGATCGTGCCGGGGGCGGTGGTGAAGCCGGGCTGAGGCTGACGGCGGCTCTTCCTGGCTGTCGTCTCGCCTCGTGGTGGGCCGCCGGGGGAGAGGCTCTGCCTCTCCCGCCGGACCCCCTCTCCGCCGGGGACCGAAGCCGGTCCCCGGACCCCGGGCTTGCGTTGGCTCTGCGTGGTGGCCGTCAGCCTGCGGGTTGATCCCTGGGAGCAGATGGAGACGCGGGGCTCCTCGTAGAAAGAAGACACCGTGTCCGCGCTGGCGGCGGCGTCAGCCGCCGGAGAGCCTGGCTCTCCGGCGCGATCCGGCCCCGGCAAGCACCAACCCATCGGGTCCAGGGCACGCAGTGTCCTGGCGGATAGGGGGTCCGGGGGAAAGGCGGAGCCTTGTCCCCCGGGACAGCGCAACGCCGGACGGGCAATGCGGGCCGGGGCTGTTGCGGTATCGTGCTGGCTGGCCTGCCGGGGCCTTACGGCTGGCCCTGCGGGCGCGGGCGGCGTAATGGCTGGGGCCGAACGGGACAGGTTCCGGGCGGGCTGCGGCAGCTCTCTCGCACGGGCGATGATTGAGAAAGACGGATCATGGGTTTCAACTGCGGCATCGTCGGGCTGCCGAATGTGGGCAAGTCCACGCTCTTCAACGCGCTGACGCAGACGGCGGCGGCGCAGGCGGCGAACTATCCCTTCTGCACCATCGAGCCGAATGTGGGGCGGGTGGCGGTGCCGGACCGGCGGCTGGACGAGCTGACGCGGGTTGGCAAGTCGCAGAAGACGGTGCCGACCAGCCTGGAATTCGTGGACATCGCCGGGCTGGTGCGCGGCGCCTCGCGCGGGGAGGGGCTGGGCAACCAGTTCCTGGCGAATATCCGCGAGGTGGATGCCATCGTGCATGTGCTGCGCTGCTTCGAGGATGGGGACATCACCCATGTCGAGGGCAGCGTCGATCCGATCCGCGATGCGGAGACGGTGGAGACGGAGCTGATGCTGGCCGATCTCGACAGCCTGGAGAAGCGGCTGGGGACGGCGCAGAAGAAGGCGAAGAACGGCGACAAGGAGAGCGCGGCCTTCGTGGCGCTGGCCGAGCCGATCGTGGCGGCGCTGACCGAGGGCAAGCCGGCGCGGACGGCGGTGCCGAAGGGGCAGGAAGAGGCGGCGGCGCGGCTGCAGCTGATGACCACCAAGCCGGTGCTCTATGTCTGCAATGTCGAGGAGGGCTCGGCGGCCACCGGCAATGCGCATTCGGCGCGCGTCTTCGAGCGGGCCGCCGCCGAGGGGGCCAAGGCGGTCGTGGTCTCGGCCGCGATCGAGGCGGAGATCAGCCAGATGGCGGCCGCCGACCGGGCGGAGTTCCTGGAAAGCCTGGGGCTGGAGGATAGCGGGCTGGACCGCATCATCCGCGCCGGATACGAGCTGCTGGGGCTGATCACCTATTTCACCTGCGGGCCCAAGGAGGCGCGCGCCTGGACCATCACGCGCGGCACCAAGGCGCCGCAGGCGGCGGCGGTGATCCACAATGACTTCGAGCGCGGCTTCATCGCCTGCGAGACCATCGCCTATGAGGACTATGTGGCGCTGGGTGGCGAGCAGGGCGCGAAGGAGGCCGGCAAGATGCGGGTCGAGGGCAAGGAATACGTCGTCAAGGACGGCGACGTGCTGCTGTTCCGCTTCAACGTCTGAGGGCGACCCCTGGGGAGGGCGTTGCCTTCCCCGGAACCCATCCGGCAGGACCTTGCGGACCCTGCATCCGGTGAGTGGGTGCGTGCCGATGCCGGATCGCGCCAGGGGGCCGGGAGCAGCCGCCAGGACGGCGCGCCCGGAACCCGGAAGAGCCGGCGTCAGACATGGACCTCGCCATGGGCGAGTTCGCCGCTGTGTTGCGGCGGGCGGAGCGCGGCGTAGATCAGCCAGGCATAGAAGAGCGTGACGCCGGCCAGCACCGACCAGCCGGGGAGGGGGCCCAGGGACAGGCCGAGCAGCAGGTCCGGGAGGCTTTGATGCGCGGCGGCCGCGCGTTCGTCGTGCTGGAGGGAGGCGGTGGAGATCTTGATGATCCAGGCCAGCAGCAGGACCAGGAACATCCAGATGTAGTTGCGCCGCAGGCGTCGCGAGAAGGCGGCCGGCAGGCCGATCAGGAAGTTCGGGTGGCGCAGGTCCTCGGCCAGGAGGGCGGCCCAGTTGGGCCCCTCGGCCGGTGCGGGATCCGGTGCGGGATCGGGCCGCGGGGACAGGACCTGGGCGAAGTAGTGGCGCTCCATCTGGCGCACGCGGGCGCGGTACACGTCGAAGAAGCGGTAGCGGCGGGCCTCGATGACGAGGAGGAGCAGCACCAGCAGCATGGCGAAGAGCAGCACGCCGTGATGCGCGCTGGGCGTGGAGAGCGAGACCGAGAGCATGCCGGCCACCACGGTGATGGCCCAGTTGGTGGTGCGGTCGATGCGGTCGCGCCAGCCGGCCATGCGGCCCATCTCGGCGCGATGGAAGTGCGCCAGGGTGTTGATGAACTCGGCGCCGGTGGCGGGCAGGGGCGGCGCGAAGGGGGGCGGGGCGGGGGCCGGGGCCATGGGGCGCGCCGGATGGGTGACGCTCATCGTGTTCTGCCTTCCCTGGACGTCCTGCGGAACCGCTCCGGCGCCCGGGTGGGCTCCGGGGGTTCGGTGCCGTTCTGAACTCCCTGCCGGTCCGCCTGTTGCGGCGGTGGCGGCATGGGGGAGGGTGCGCCTGCCCGCGGCGGAGGACAATGAGGCCCATGGGGTGGACGCGCGGGATTGGCGGCGATCCGCCATGGCGGGCCGTGCACCCGGCGAATGACGGGCGCGCGGCCCGCGGTCAGGCCGGCAGGCGGATGCGGGCGCGGAGGCCGCCGAGGGGGCTGTCCTCCAGGATCACGTCGCCGCCATGGGCGCGGGCGATGTCGCGGGCGATGGCGAGGCCCAGGCCGGTGCTGCTGCCGGACAGGGTGGCGAAGGGCTTGAAGGCTTCCTCGCGCTGTTCGGGCGGGATGCCGGGGCCGTCGTCGTCCACGATCACCTGCGCCCAGAGCTCGTCCACGCGCTCCACCGTCAGGGTGATGCGGCCGGCATGCTTGCGGGCGTTGTCGGTGAGGTTGGCGAGGCAGCGGCGCAGCGCGTCGCCGCGTGCCGGCAGGACCAGGGTTTCCGGGGCGTGCAGGGCGACGGCGGCGCCGTCGCGGCGGGCCCGGGCGGCGACGTTCTGCGCCAGCTCGACGAGGTCCACCGGGCCGGGCTTGCCCTCCACCTCGCCGCGCGCGAAGGCGAGATAGCCGGCGACCATGCGCTCCATCTCCTCCACGTCCTGGGTGAGGTCGGCGATGTCCTGCTCGAAGCCCGGATCGTCCGGTGGGACGGGCAGCATGGCGAGCGCCAGGCGCATGCGGGTGAGGGGGGTGCGCAGGTCGTGGCTGATGCCGGCCAGCATGTCGGTGCGCTGGGCGACGAAGCGGCGGATGCGGGCGTGCATGCGGTTGAAGGCCGCCGCCGCCTGGCGGACCTCGGTGGCGCCCTCGGGCTTCACCGGGCCCTGGTCGCGGCCCATGCCGAAGGCCTCCGCCGCCGCGGCGAGGCGGCGCAGGGCGCGGACCTGGTTCTTCATGAACAAGGCGGCGATCAGGAAGAGCAGGGCCGAGGCGCCGACCAGCCAGATGACGAAGAGGTAGAGCGTGCCGGTGAAGAGGCGCTTGCGGGGGGCCTCCACATGCAGCACGCCGTCGGGGAGCTGGACGCGGACGACGATGCTGCGCGGGTCGCTCTGCCAATCGGCGTCGAAGCGCAGGAGCAGGCGTTCGCGCAGGGCGTTCTGCAGGTCCTCCTCCAGCGGCAGCAGGGGCAGGGAGGCGGAGCGGGGCTGATCGCGGCCGGAGAGGATGGCGCCGGGCTCGAAGGCCATGGAGAGGTCGAGGCGCCAGGCGGCCTCGCGGAAGATCCAGCTGGTGTCGGAACCGGGCGGGGCGTGCTGCAGCATCTCGACCACCATGCCGATCTCGCCCGCCATGCCGGCGGCGAGGCGGCGGGAGATGACGTCGAGATGGTTGCCGTAGAAGAGTTGCAGGGCGATGCCCTGGAGCACCAGCATCGGCACCAGCACGATCAGCAGGGCGCGGCCGAGCAGGCCGCGCGGGACCAGGGCATGCATCCAGCGCCGCAGCCGCCCCATCGGCGCGGGGCGGCTGCGGCGTGGGGCGGCGGGCGTGGCGGGGAGGCTGGCGGGGTCGGCCTCGCCACGGCGGAGTTCGGCGAGGCCGACGCTGTGGGCGGGGAGGGCGGAGGCCGGGGAGGCCGGATGGGGGGCGTCGGCCATGTCTGCTGTCCCTCCGCGAGATGGTCCTGATGTCCTGGTTTCCGGGACCCCGCGGCAGGCGGGCGCCGGCCGCGGGCCCGGACAGGGGCGGACCCTGGACAGGAGGAAGGGCGGCCCGGGGCGAGCCTGTCCCGGCAGGCAGCACAGCAGATAGCACAGCCGGAGCCTGCCTGCGTAGGCCGCCGCCTGCCTCCCCTGCGGCATTCCGGAGCGGATCGCCACGGGGCGGCACCGTCCGCGGCATGGGCCGCGTGGCCCTGGCGAGGCGGCAGGCGTTCCCGAAGGGGCGGTCAGGCCGCCAGGCGGTGGACTTCCTCCGGGGACATGCGGACCAGCTTCTCGTAGTCGGACAGCAGGGTCTCGGTGATCTGGCCCGGGGTGTAGGCGTATTCGCCGATGGCGCGGACGGGCGTCACCTCGGCGGCGGTGCCGGCCAGGAAGACCTCGGTGGCCTTCGGCAGCTCCTCGGCGCGGATGGTGCGCTCCACCACCTTCATCTGGCGGTTCCGGGCGAGGCGCATCACGGTGCGGCGGGTGATGCCGTCCAGGAAGCAGACGGGGGTGGGGGTGTGCAGCTCTCCGTCGAAGACGAAGAAGGCGTTGGCGCCGGTCGCCTCGGCCACGTCGCCCTTGAAGTCGAGCATCATGGCGTCGTCGAAGCCCTCGGCCTCCGCCGCGTGCTTGGAGAGGGTGCCGATCATGTAGAGGCCGGAGGCCTTGGAGGCGGTAGGGGCCGTGTCGGGGGCCGGGCGGCGCCACCTGGCCATGCCGAGGCGGACGCCCTTCATGCGGTTCTCGCCGAACAGGTTGGGCCAGCCCCAGCAGGCGATGGCGAGGTGGATCCTCGTCCGCTGGGCGGAGACGGCCAGCATTTCCGAGCCGCGCCAGGCGACCGGACGGACATAGGCATCCGTGTGGCCGTTGCGGCGCACGGTCTCGATCGAGGCGGCATCGATCTCGTCGGCCGTGAAGGGAACCTCGAAGCCCAGGAGGCGGCCGGACCGGATCAGGCGCTCGGTGTGCTCGCGCAGCTTGAAGATGTTTCCGGCATAGCAGCGCTCGCCCTCGAAGATGCCGGAGGCATAATGCAGGCCGTGGGTCAGGACATGCAGCTTCGCCTCGCGCCAGGGGAGGAACTCGCCATCCATCCAGATCCAGCCATCGCGGTCGTCGAAAGGCAGCAGGGACATGTTTGGAACCTTCGCGCCATGGTTTGAGAAATAAAATTGCGTTACGAGGCGGAAACTAGACCTTTGCTTCGATTTGTGTCAATAAACCTGACCCAACATGGAGTCATGCCCGCCATGCCCGACGGGCTTCCCGGAGGACATCCCGCCGTGAAGGAGAAGACGCCCGTCTCCGCCGGCCGCGAGCACCTCTTCCTGCGCGAAGAGGAGCTGCGCGCGGCGCAGGACCTGCTGTTCTTCGGCTACCGCGACTTCACCGCGGGGGCCGATGCCATGCTGGCGGAGATCGGGCTGGGCCGCGCGCATCATCGCGTGCTGCATTTCGTCGGCCGCCGGCCCGGGCTGACGGTGGGCGAGCTGCTCGCCATCCTGGACATCACCAAGCAGTCGCTGGGCCGCGTCCTCACCCCGCTGGTGGAGGGCGGCTATGTCGAGCAGGCGACAGGCCGGGCCGACCGGCGGCAGCGGCTGCTGAGCCTGACGGAAGCGGGGCGGGCGCTGGAGCGGCGACTCTTCGAGCGGCAGCGGGAGACGGTGATCCGGGCCTATCGCGAGGCCGGCCCGGCCGCGGTGGACGGGTTCCGGCGCGTCATGCAGGGGCTGATGGCCCCGGCCACGCGTGGCCTGGTCGAGCGGGTCGCCACGGGCATGGCCGAGCCGCCGGGGGCGGGCGGGATGCGCGGGGGAGGTCCGGGGCTGCCCGGTGGCGCGGCCCGGCCGCCGGTGGGGGCTGCCGGGAGGGCTGCCGGGGCGACGGCCGCGCCAGCCGGCGCGCTGCCCGGGGAACATCCGGGGACGCGGCGATGAGCGAGCTGCCGCATCTGCTGGTGGTGGATGACGATCCGCGCCTGCGCTCCCTGTTGCAGCGCTTCCTGGCCGAGCAGGGATTCCGCGTCTCGGTGGCGGGGGATGCGGCGGCGGCGCGGCAGGCGCTGGGCGCCATGGCCTTCGACATGATCGTGCTGGACGTGATGATGCCGGGGGAGACGGGGCTGGAGCTGGTGGAGTCGCTGCGCCGGGGCGGGCAGGAGGTGCCGGTGCTGATGCTCACCGCCGCCGGGTCGCCGGACGACCGGGTGGCGGGGTTCGAGCACGGGGCGGACGACTACCTGGCCAAGCCCTTCGACCCGCGCGAGCTGGTGCAGCGGGCCAAGGCCATCCTGCGGCGCGTCGCGGTGCCGCCGCCGGCGGCGCAGTCGCTCGGGCCGGTGCAGCTCGGGTCGCGCTGGTTCGATCCGGAGCGGGGCGAGCTGCGGGGGGCCGAGGGAGCGATGCGGCTGACCGGGGGGGAGGCGGCGCTGCTGACCGCGCTGGCGGCGCGGGCCGGGGAGGTGCTGTCGCGCGAGGAGATCGCGGTGGCGCTGGGCACGCCGGATGCCGGGGAGCGGGCGGTGGATGTGCAGGTGACGCGGCTGCGGCGGAAGATCGAGCCGGACCCGCGCGAGCCGCGCTTCCTGCAGACGGTGCGGCACCGGGGCTATGTGCTGCGGCCGGGGAGTTAGCGGCCCGGTCCGTTCGTGCCGCGGGGCGGGGGCGGCGCCTCAGCCCCGGTGGCGGAGCTTCTGCGCCGTCAGGGACACGGCTGCCAGGCCCAGAACCGGGATCGCGAGCAGCAGGATGTCGGTCCAGCTCATTCCTTCAGGTCCTCCAGCAGGCGCCTTGCCTGGATATGTAGGCCGATCCCCGCGGCAAGGAAGAGGGCGCTTCCCAGCACGGCCAGGATGCCACCTTTCGGCATGGCCGTGCCATAGAGAGTTGCGGCCAGGGGGGCGACGATGCCCACCAGGACCGTGCCGCTGGCCACCGCGTTCAGCCAGGTGGCGGTCAGCTTGACCCGCTCGTTATGGGCCAGCTTGTTCGGCCCGGGTGGGAGGCCCATGGAGATTCCTCGGGAGGTTTCCTTGTTGGCGGGGAATGCGCCCCCCGCCCGGTTCCCGCGCCGTGGTGTACGCCCCCGTGCCCGGCCGCCGTGCCGCGGGGGCAGCGGGGTCAGCCGAGTTCCTGTTCCACCAGCGTGGCGAGGTAGCCGGCACCGAAGGGCAGCAGGTCGTCGTTGAAGTCGTAGAGCGGGTTGTGGACGGGCGTGCCGCCGCGCTCGCCGTCCCTTTGGCCGAACATCAGGTAGGCGCCGGGGACGCGTTCCAGCAGGAAGGCGAAATCCTCGCCGGCCAGGAGCGGGTGGCCGTCGCGGTGGACCTTGCCTTCGCCCAGGATGGCGGTGGCGGCCTGGGCGGCGCGGTCGGTCTCGCCGGGGGTGTTGATGGTGGGCGGATAGGCGCGGCGGTAGTCGATCTCCGCCTTGCCGCCCTGGGCCTCGGCGGTGAGGGTGACGGCGCGGCGGAAGAGGGTCTCGACGCGGTCGCGGATATCGGGCTTCAGCGTGCGGACGGAGCCGCGCAGCTCGATGCTTTCCGGAAGCACGATGTCGGAGGTGCCGCCATGGATCTGGCCGATGCTGACGATGGCGGATTCCAGCGCGTCCACCTGCCGCGAGGGGATGGCGTTGAGCGCGTTGATCACCTGCGCGGCCATGGCCACGGTGTCGATGCCCTGCTGCGGATGCGCGCCATGGGCGGAGCGGCCGCGCAGCACGATGCTGAAATAGTCGATGGCGGCGAGCGCCGTGCCGGTGAGGGCCTGGGCGGTGCCGAGCGGCCGGTCGGGGCTGTTGTGGATGCCGTAGACGGCATCGCAGGGGAAGCGTTCCAGCAACCCGTCGTCGAGCATGGCCTTGGCGCCGGCCAAGCCTTCCTCGGCGGGCTGGAAGATCAGGTGGACGGTGCCGGAGAAGTTGCCGGTCTCGGCCAGGTACTTCGCCGCGCCGAGCAGCATGGTGGTGTGGCCGTCGTGGCCGCAGGCATGCATGCGGCCGGGATTTTGCGAGCGGTGGGCGAAGCCGTTGGCCTCCTCCATCGGCAGGGCGTCCATGTCGGCGCGCAGGCCGATGGCGCGGTTGCCGCCGGCACCCGACTTGCGGCCGCGCAGCACGCCGACGACGCCCGTCTTGCCGATGCCGCGATGCACCTCGATGCCCCATTCGGCGAGCTTCCGCGCGACGATGTCGCTGGTGCGGTGCTCCTCGAAGCCGATCTCCGGATGCGCGTGGAAGTCGCGGCGCCATTCGGTCATCTCGGGCTGCAGCGCGGCCAGGGCTTCGCGGGGCGAGGTCATGCGGGGGGACTCCTTCGGGTCTGTCTGCCGAATGGGACGGGTTTCGCGGTGGGGCGTCAATCCGTGGGCGGGGGGCGTGGCCAAGGGGAAAGGCAGCGCCTTTCACCCCGGGGACGGCGCAACGCCAGCCATGACGCGCGGCCCGGCGGGATCAGGTGCCGGGGCGTTGCGGCGGAATCGTGTCCCGCCTGGGCTGGGCCAGGAGCAGGGCGGCGGCGGGCAGGAGCCAGGCAATGCGGGCGCCATAGCGCTGGTGCGGCTTGCTGAGCGCGCCGGTGGCGAAGGCATTGGCGGCGAGGCCGAGGAGCACGCAGAGGGCCAGGGCGCGGCGGCGGGGGTCGTGGCGGTGGCGCCAGAGCAGGATGGGCAGGCCCAGGGCGGCGAGAAGGAGCGCGGGGGCCTGGAGCGGGAGGAAGGGGGCGGCACGCTGCGGCAGGAGGCCGCGCATCTGGGCGGAGGACTCGAAGCGGTGCAGTTCGGCGGGCGGGAAGCCGCTGGCGATGCGCAGGGCGAGGCCTTCCCCCACGGCGCCGCGCGGCAGGGTGTCGCCGATGCCGTTGGTGACGAGCTGCCGGGCCGTGTCGCGCAGGGCGTCGCGCAGGACGGCCAGGGGTTCGCGGCGCAGGGTTTCGGCGATGATCTCGCGGGCCTCGGGGGCCAGAAGGACGCCGCCCAGGAAGCGTGGCCGGCCATCGGCGTCGCTGTTCACTGGGCTGTCGGGCTCCCAGAGGAAGACGTCGCTGTCGGTGGGAAGGCGGCCGGCCCAGGCGCAGAGATACCAGCCGCGTCCGGGGCATTCCGCCGCGATGGTGCGGGCGGCGGGGCCATTGGCCACGAGGCGGGCGAGCAGGAAGGTGCTGCCATAGGGGGAGAGCGACCACCGGCCGTGGCCGATGGCGTTGGTGAGCAGGAGCAGGGCGCAGGCGGCGAGCAGGGGCGTGGCGACGCGGAGGGCGGGGCGCGGGCGGCGGCGCAGGAGGAGGGTGAGGGCAGCCAGGGCGGCGGCGAGGAGCAGGTTCGACAGGTGCGCGGCGATGGCCAGCGTGGCGAGGAGCAGGAGGGCGAGGGCCTCGCCTCGGGACAGGGTGGGGCGGGCGAAGCCGAGCAGGAAGAGGGCGAGAAGCGCGGCCGGGGTGAGGATGTCCGGCATCAGCAGGGCGGCGGCCCAGGGGGCGCTGGTGAGCAGCGCCAGGGTGGCGGCGAGGAGGAGGTGGCGGGCGGGGGTGGCAAGGCCGAGGGCGCGGGCGGTGAGCCAGAGCAGCCAGGAAAGCATCAGCCCCTGGGCGAGCAGGGACGGCCAGAGGGACTGGCGCTGGTGGAAGAGGTGGAGGAGGGGGCCGTAGATCCAGGGCTTGTCCCAGATCATCAGCGGGCCGAGCGTCTGGTGGAGGAAGGCGCCGGTGTCGCTGAAGAGGATGGGGTAGCCGTTGAGGAAGGCGGGCCAGGTCAGGAGAAGGGCAGCGGCCAGGATGGCGGCCGGGGCCGGGAGGCGCGGGACAGGTGGCGCCGCGCCGCCGGGGGCGGGCGGGGCCGGGTTCAGCGGCGGGGGTCCGGCTGGCTCCAGCGTTCGGCCATGGCGTCGTCCTCCGCCTTGGCCTCGACCCAGCGGGTGCGGCCGTCGGGGAATTCCTCGCTCTTCCAGAAGGGGGCGCGGGTCTTCAGCCAGTCGATCAGGAAGGCGCAGGATTCCAGCGCCGCCAGGCGATGGGCGCTGGCGGTGAGGACCAGCACGATGGGATCACCGGGCAGGAGGCGGCCGACGCGGTGGATCACCGTGGCGCCGAGCAGGGGCCAGCGCTGGGCGGCTTCCGCGCGGATGGCGGCGATCGCGGCCTCGGTCATGCCCGGATAGTGCTCCAGGGTCATGGCGGCGAGGCCCGAATCGGCGCGGCAGAGGCCGATGAAGGAAGCGAGGCCGCCGATATCGGCGCGGCCCCGGGTCAGCAGGGCGGTCTCGGCGGCGATGTCGAAGGGGGCCTCGCCGACCGCGACGCGGCCCGGGAGCGGGGGAGAGGGCTCGGCCATGAGGGGGTCAGCCGCCGGTGACAGGGGGAAAGAAGGCGACCTCGTCGCCGGGGGCGATGGGGTCCTCCGGGCCGCGGAATTCCTGGTTCACCGCGGCGCGGACCTGCTTCGGCTGGGCGAAGGCGGCGGCATGGCCGGGGGAGCGGGCGGCGAGCCAGCGCATCAGGGCGCCGATGGTGGCGACCTCCGGCGGGGGCTCCACCTCCTCGGCGGCCAGGCCGGTGCGCTGGCGCAGCCAGGCGAAGTACAGAACCTGGATCATGGGCGGAGGGCCATGGCTGGCGTCATTGCCGGTCGGGCACGATCTGCGGGCTCTGCCCCGGCACGGTGATCACCGTGGAGTTGCCCAGCGGCGTGGCGGTGCCGCTGGCGCCGCCGGGGCGGTTGATGCCCTGCACGCCGCCGGTGCCGCCGGTGGTGGTGTTGGGCACGCCGTCCGGGGTGAAGATGGTGCGCCCGTCCTGGCGGGGCGCCGGTGGGGTGGCGGGTTCACCGGGCTGGGCGGGGACGCTGAGCCGTCCGGGCTGGTAGGGCAGAGGCGGAACGCCCGTGTTGTCCGGCACCGCGGAACTCGGGCGGCGGGAGGGCAGGGTGGTGCCCGGCGGCGGGTTGCGCGGATTCGGCGCGGCCGAGGGCGGCAGGTCCGGGCCGGGCTCGCTGAGGTCCGGCAGGCGCGGCTGCGGGGCGCGGCCACGCTCGCGGGCGGCGCGTTCCAGGGCCGGCGAGGTGACGTCCTCGCGGAAGGTGTCGCGGTCCGGATTCATCAGCGTGGCGCGCTCGGGCTCGGCATCCGGCCAGACATTGCCGGCTTCCGGCGTCAGCGGCTGCAGCGTGAGGTCCTGCCCGCGGATTCGCTCGGCAGTGGCGCTTCCCGGGGCCACCAGGGCCGGGCGGCGGCCGAAGGGCGCGATCAGGCCATCCGAGCAACCGGCCAGCGCAAGAGCCAGCAGGAGGCACGAACCCGGCCGCGCGATCATGGAATGCCGCATAAAACTCCCCCAGGACGAAGCGGGCGCAACATGCACCGGTGTCGGTAAGCGCTCAAGGGCAGGTGGTCAGGAGCGGCCCCGCAGGGTGGCGGCGGCCTGGGCATCCTGGGCCCCGGCGTGGCGGAGGCCGGAGATCATGTAGTCCCAGCCGGTGATCATGGTCAGGACGGCGGCGGCCCAGAGGCCGAGTTCCCCCAGCAGGGAGAGCGGGAGGAAGCCGAGGCCCAGGGCGCGGGCACCGGTGTCGCCGGCCAGGAGGACGCCGAGGGCGCCCATCTGGAAGCCGGTCTTCCACTTGGCGAGGCGGGTGACGGGCATGCCGACGCGCAGGCTGGCCAGGTATTCGCGCAGGCCGGAGACCAGGATTTCCCGCAGCAGGATGACGATGGCGGGGAGCAGGCCGAGGAGGCTGAGGCGGCCGAGGCCAGCCAGCAGCATCAGCGCGGCGCCGACCAGGAGCTTGTCGGCGATCGGGTCCAGCATGCGGCCGAAGGCGGAGGTGAGCTGCCGGTCGCGGGCGATCTTGCCGTCGAAGTAGTCGGTGATGGCGGCGATGGAGAAGACCGCGCAGGCGGCCACGTCGCCCCAGCCGCCGCCGCCATAGGCGAGCAGGACGAGCAGGGGCACCGCCGCGATCCGCGACAGCGTCAGGAGGTTGGGCAGGTCCGTCGGCATGGCGTCGGGAAGTCTTCTACCCGGCTGCTTCGCGGGACGCCACTGCGCCGGGATGGAAGTGCTCGTAGATGCGGCGCGCCATGGAGGGGCCGATGCCGGGGGCGTTCTCCAGATCCTCGAGTCCCGCGTTGCGGACGCCGCGGACGGAGCCGAAATGATTCAGCAGGCGGCGCTTGAGCGCGGTGCCGACGCCGGGCACCTCGTCGAGTTCCGACTTCACCAGGGACCGCGAGCGTCCTGCGCGGTGGGTGGTGATGGCGAAGCGGTGCGCCTCGTCGCGCAGGCGCTGGAGGTAGTAGAGCACCGGGTCGCGGGGCGGGAGCTGGAAGGGGGCGTGGCCGGTGCGGTGGAACCATTCGCGCCCGGCATCGCGGTCCGGCCCCTTGGCGACGGCGACCAGGGGGACGTCGTCCACGCCCATCTCCGCCAGGATCTCGCGGGCGGCGTTGAGCTGGCCGAGGCCGCCGTCGATCAGCACGAGGTCGGGCCAGGAGCCCTGCTCGCGCTCCGGATCCTCCTTCAGGGCGCGCGCGAAGCGGCGCTCGAAGACCTCCCGCATCATGGCGAAGTCATCGCCGGGGGTGACGGGGCCCTTGATGGAGAACTTGCGGTAGGCGGGCTTGATGAAGCCGCCCGGGCCCGCGACCACCATCACGCCATAGGCATTGGCGCCCTGGATGTGGCTGTTGTCGTAGATCTCGATGCGTTCCGGGATGGAGGACAGGTCGAAGATCTTCGCCACGCCTTCCAGCAGGGCGGTCTGGGCGGTGCCTTCCGCCAGCTTGCGCTCCAGCGCCTCCCGCGCGTTGGTGGCGGCGTGGTCCACGGCGGCGCGCTTGTCGCCGCGCTGGGGGCGATGGATCTCGACCTTGCGGCCGGCCTGGAGGGAGAGGGCCTCGGTCAGCAGGGCGGGTTCGGGGATGTCGTGGCTCAGCAGGACCAGGGGCGGGGGCGGCAGGTCGTCGTAGAGCTGGGCGAGGAAGGCCTCCAGCACCTCGCCGGGCGGGATGTCCTGGCGGGCATGGGCGGGGAAGAAGGCGCGGTTGCCGTTGTTGCGGCCGCCGCGGAAGAAGAAGACCTGCACGCAGCACTGGCCGGCGGCCTGGTGGACGGCGACGATGTCGGCATCGCCCACGCCTTCCATGTTGATGCGGTCGCGGCCCTGGACATGCGTCAGGCCGCGGATGCGGTCGCGGATGGCGGCGGCACGCTCGAATTCCAGGGCCTCGGCGGCCTCCTCCATCTCGCGGGCCAGCTTCTTCTGGATGGAGGGGGTCTCGCCGGACAGGAACTGCTTCGCCTGCCGGGTGAGGTCGGCGTAGTCGGCTTCCGGGATGCGGCCGACGCAGGGGGCGGAGCAGCGGCGGATCTGGTAGAGCAGGCAGGGGCGGTCGCGGTTCTCGAAGACGCTGTCGCGGCAGGAGCGGAGCAGGAAGACGCGCTGCAGCGCGGTCAGCGTCTGGTTCACCGCCCAGGCGGAGGCGAAGGGGCCCCAGTAGGAGGCGCCCTTGCGGCGCTCGCCCCGGTGCTTGCCGATCTGCGGGTAGGGGTGGTCCTCGGTAATGACGAGCCAGGGATAGGACTTGTCGTCGCGCAGGACGATGTTGAAGCGTGGGCGGAGCTTCTTGATCAGGTTGGCTTCGAGCAGCAGCGCCTCGGCCTCGGAGGCGGTGGTGATCACCTCCAGGGAGCGGGTCTCGAAGACCATGCGCTTCAGCCGATCCGGCAGGCGGGCGACCTGGGTGTAGTTGTACACGCGCTTGCGGAGCTGCCGGGCCTTGCCGACATAAAGGGCATCGCCCTTGGCATCGAGCATGCGGTACACGCCCGGCGAGAGCGGCAGGGTGGCCAGGGCCTTCTCGATGACCTCGCGGCCTTCCATGGGGGCGAGGGGGGCGGATTCTTCGTGGGCAAAGGCCATGGCGCGCGCTGGGTCCGGTGGTTTCGGGTTATCCCCGGAAGCTGTGGATAACCCCGTGGATGAAATGGTGGCTATGGCCCGAAAAGCCACGTCATTCCTGGGTTGCAGCCCTTTGCCTCATCTCTGGGCATGAATCCAGGTCCTTGTTTTTGCACATTAAATAGGAAAACGGTCGGGTTGCATCGCACAAATCTGCGAAAGAGGCGGTTGACGGCGGCCGCGGTTTGCAGGTTGGGGAAAATCCCGCCCTGTCGCGGCGGCCGCGAAGCCCCGGCTGCTTGTGTAACCAAATCATTACATTAGCCAGGGGCTGCGGGTCCTAGACTGCCGGGCTTCACCATTGGCGGGCTGGGAAGGTGCTGGAAGATGCGCCTGCCACCCCCGTCGCTGCCCGCCGGATGGGCATGTGGGGCGGGGACACCCGACGATGCCCGGCGGGTTCGCCGTGACCCCCCCTGCCCTGGTTCGTGTCTGGGCTTTCCGACATGCCTCGACAGCCGCGCTTCGGTCCCGTCCGTCAGGCTTCCGGCGATCGCTGGCCGGCGGTTTCCTCCTCCTGGGGGCGAGGGGCGGCGGGACGCTGGCGTTCCACGGTGACGCCCACGGCGGCGGCGTCGGGCAGGACGTCGGGCTTTTCCACCGTCACCATGGCGGAAACGATGCGGCGGTCCTCCAGCGCGGCCACGGCGATTCGCTCCGCCAGGGTCTCGGCGAGGCGGATATGGCCGGTGGTGGCGATCTCCCGCGCCCGGGCGGCGACGGCGCCGTAGTCCACCACGCGGGCCAGCTTTTCCTCGCCGACCGAGGCGGGGGCGGATTCGTCCTCCACCAGCAGCTCGATGCCGATGATCACGCGCTGGCGGGTGTGCAGCTCGTAGGGCAGGACGCCGAGGCTGGCGCGGACCTCCAGGCCCCGCACGAAGACGCGGCGCAGGCGGCGCGCGGCATCGGGGCGGTAGGCGCTGGCCGGGGCGGCGTCGGGGAAGGCAGGGCCGGGGCGGTTCTGGGTCATCGGGCGGCTCACTCCGGTTGCACGGCGCCGCGCGCAGGCGACCACTGCAGGTGCTGGCCACCATCGAGGGCAAGCATCTGGCCGGTGAAGGAGGGAAGGGAGAGGATGGCGAGCAGGGCGCGGGCGACCTCCTGCGGCGAGGTGCCACGGTGGAGGGGGGTGGATTCGCACTGGGCGCGGAACTGTTCCTCGCTCTGGCGCGGGCTGGGCAGGGCCGGGCCGGGGCCGATGCCGGCGACGCGGACCCGTGGCGCCAGGGCGAGGGCGAGGCTCTGCGTCAGCGCCCAGAGGCCGGCCTTGGAGATGGTGTAGCTGGTGAAGTGTGGGGTGAGGGACCAGACGCGCTCGTCCAGCATGTTCACCACCACGCCTTCGGCGGCCTCGGGCAGGGATTTCGCGAAGGCCTGGGCCAGGACGAAGGGGGCGCGGAGGTTGGGCTCCAGGTGGTGGTCCCAGCTTTCCCGCGTCGCGTCGTGCCATTCGTCGCGCTCGAAGGTGGAGGCGTTGTTCACCAGCACGCCGATGGGGCCCAGCGCCTCGGTGGCGGCGGGCAGGAGGCGGGCGGTCTCGGCCTCCCGCGACAGGTCGGCGGCGAGGATCGTGGCGCGTCGGCCCTGGGCGTGGATCTCCGCCACAGCCGCTTCCGCCTCGGCCCGGCTGTGGCCGTGGTGCAGGGCGATGTCGAAGCCGGCGCGGGCCAGGGCGAGGGCCATGGCGCGGCCCAGCCGCTTCGCGCCGCCGGTCACCAGCGCCGCGCGGGGGATGGCGGAGGGAATGTCGAGCATGGAGGAGGTTTAGAACAGGATCGGCGCGCGCGGTATCGGGGAAGAGGGTTTGGGCACGCGCCCCGGCGGTGGCCTCCAGGGGCCACGCCGGGGGCGCTTCAGGCGGTGTGCCGGGCGAGGCGGCCCAGGACCTGCCGGCGGGACGTCAGAGGTTCGGGTCCTGCGTGGCGCTGCGGCCGTAGAGGCGGCTGGGGGCGTCGTTGCTGGGTTCCTCCGGGTCGCCGCCATCGACGCCTTCGAGGTGCGACTTCAGGCTTTGCAGCGCTGCCTCGATGCCATGGGCCAGGGCCTCCTGGGGTGTCTCTTCCTCCGTGGGGTCGGAGGGGAGGGCGGCGGCGGCATCGACGCGCAGGTGCAGCACGGCGCTCTCGCCCTTGCCGGTGATCCGCCATTCGCCCGGAGGGTCGAAGCTCCAGCGGACCGTCAGGGCGGACTCGTCCGCCTCCAGGCCGGAGCCCGGCAGGTTGGCGTCGTCGCGGCGCAGCTGCGGAACCCAGTGCGGGATGTGCGCGGTGTCCGCGACATAGGCGAAGACCTCCTCGGCGGGTCGCTGGATGGAAATCTTCTGGTCCATGGTGGCGTCCTGTTGGCTCTCGTTCTTGTGGGACAGTGCGGAGGGGCAACGCGAGGCCGCGGCGCGGGGTTGCCGGTGGCCGGCGGGGCGGGGCCGGGGGCCCGGGCGCCGCCGCGTCGGCGAATCCGTGCCGGCCGGCGGGACGATGCTAGCCTCGTCCCCGCCGCGCTGGAGGGATGGGTGCATGGACAGGCGTTGGACGGTGCTGGCGATGTTGGTCGCGGTCCGTGTCTCGATGGGGGTGCAGTTCCAGTCGGTCGGCTCTGTCGGGGCGATGCTGGTGGGACCGGTGGTCGCGGATTTCGCCGCGCTGGGGGTGCTGATCGGCCTGTCGCAACTGCCCGGCGCGGCGGTGGCGCTGCCCGGGGGCTGGCTGACCGCGCGGCTGGGCGACCGGCGGGCGCTGCTGGGCGGGTTGGGGCTGATGGTGCTGGGCGGAGCGGTGCTGGCCCGGGCGCCCGGTTTCGAGGTGGCGCTGGCGGGGCGGCTGGTGGCCGGGGCGGGGTCGTCGCTGGTGAACCTCGTGCTGACCAAGGGGGTGATGGACCGCTTTGCCGGCGCGGAGCTGACCGTGGCGATGGGGTGGCTGCTGGCCGCCTGGCCGGTCGGGATCGCGCTGTCGCTGGTGCTGCTGCCGCCTCTGGCCATGGAGGCGGGCTGGAGTGCCGCGCTGCTGGCGGCCACGCTGCCCGCTTTGGCGGGGCTGCTGGCGATCTGGGGCACGGGCTATGGGCGCGCGGCGGCGGCGAGGCGGCAGGCGCGGCCGGGGCTGTGGCCGGAGCGCCGGGCCTGGGCGCCGCTGCTGGTGCTGGCGGTGGGCTGGGCGGGTTTCAACGCCGCGCTGGTGATCGTGCTGGGCTTCGCGCCGGCCTGGCTGGCGGAGCGTGGCTATGGCGTGGCCGGGGCGGGATGGGTGGCGAGCCTCGCGGGCTGGGGGGCGGTGCCGCTGCTGCCCTTCGGCGGCTGGGCGGCGGCGCGGGCTGGCTCGGTGCTGCGCTTCTCGGCGGGGGTGGCGGCGCTGATGGCGGCGAGCGTCGCCTTCCTGCCGGTGGCGCCCCTGTCGCTGCTGCTGCTCTACGGGTTGCTCGGCGGGCTGGCGGGCGGCCCGATGGTGTCGCTGCCTGCGACCATCCTGCCGCCGGAGCGCCGCTCCCTGGGGCTGGGCGTGTTCTACACCGTCTTCGGGCTGGGCATGGCCGGGCTGCCGGCGCTGGCCGGGCGGGTGCGGGACCTTTCCGGCGATGCCTTCGCGCCGCTCGGCTTCGCGGCGCTGCTGCTGGGTGCCTCGGTGCTGTCGGTGCTGGGCTTCGGCCTGTTGCGGGACAGGCTGCTGCGGCCGGGGCGCGTGGCGGAAGAGTGACGGGGCAGGTTCCGGCATCGCGCTTCGTGGCCGGCCGCCAGGGGAGAGGCGCTGCCTCTCGCCCCGGACCCCCTCTCCGCCGGGGACCGAAGCCGGTCCCCGGACCCCGGGCTTGAGTAGGTGCCGGTGGCTGCCGTTGTTCTTGCCGCCTGATCCCCGGGAGCCGGTGGAGACGCGGGGCTCCCGAACAGAAAAACACCTTGTCCACGCGGGTGGCACCGGCAGTCCGCCGGAGAGCGATGCTCTCCGGCGCGATCCGTCATCAGCGGGCACCAGTTCATCGGGTCCAGGGCCCGCAGGGTCCTGGCGGATAAGGGGGCCGGGGGAAAAGGCGGAGCCTTGTCCCCCGGGACGGAGCGGCGCCGGATGCGGAAGATCAGCCCTTGCGGGCGGCGGCACGCTGGCCGCGGGAGCGGCCGCCGCGGGTGGTCTTCTTGGGATCGTAGCCGCCGCCGCCGGGGCCGAGGGGCTTGGGGCGCCAGTCGCCCTTGGCGCGGATGTCCTTGGCGTGGGTGACGGGGCCGGCGTCGAGGCCGAGCTCCATGGCTTCGAGGCGCTTGATCTCGTCGCGCAGGCGGGCGGCGGTCTCGAATTCCAGGTCGGCGGCGGCGGCGCGCATGCGGCGTTCGAGCTCGGCGATCGAGGCGCGGAGGTCCTTGCCGACGAATTCCGCCGTCTCGGAGCCTTCGACCGCCTCCACCGTGACGTAGTCCTGCTCGTAAACGGATTGCAGCACGTCGGAGATGTCGCGGCGGATGGTCTGCGGCGTGATGCCGTGTTCCTCGTTGTAGGCCATCTGCTTGGCGCGGCGCCGCTCGGTCTCGCCCAGCGCGTTGTTCAGGCTGTTGGTCATCCGGTCGGCATAGAGGATGACGCGGCCTTCGGCGTTGCGGGCGGCGCGGCCGATGGTCTGGATCAGCGAGGTGGTGGAGCGGAGGAAGCCTTCCTTGTCGGCGTCGAGGATGGCGACAAGGGCGCATTCGGGGATGTCCAGGCCCTCGCGCAGCAGGTTGATGCCGATCAGCACGTCGAAGACGCCCTTGCGGAGATCACGGATGATCTCGATGCGCTCCAGCGTGTCCACGTCCGAGTGCAGGTAGCGGCACTTGATGCCGGTCTCCGTCATGTACTCGGTGAGATCCTCGGCCATGCGCTTGGTGAGCGTGGTGACGAGGACGCGGCCGCCCTTGTCGCGGATGATGCGGCATTCGGCGAGGAGGTCGTCCACCTGGCCTTCGACGGGGCGGATCTCGCAGACCGGGTCGATCAGGCCGGTGGGGCGGATCACCTGCTCGGCGAAGGTGCCGGCGGTGCGCTCCATCTCCCAGGGGCCGGGGGTGGCGGAGACGAAGAGGCTGGGGGGACGGAAGGTGTCCCACTCCTCGAACTTCAGGGGGCGGTTGTCCATGCAGGAGGGCAGGCGGAAGCCGTGCTCGGCCAGGATGGTTTTGCGCGCGAAGTCGCCCCGGTACATGCCGCCGATCTGCGGCACGGTGACGTGGCTTTCATCGACGACGAGGAGGGCGTTGGCGGGCAGGTACTCGAAGAGGGTCGGCGGCGGCTCGCCGGGGCCGCGGCCGGAGAGGTAGCGGGAGTAGTTCTCGATGCCCTTGCAGACGCCGGTGGTCTCTAGCATCTCGATGTCGAAGGTGGTGCGCTGTTCCAGGCGCTGGGCCTCCAGCAGCCGGCCGGCGTCGTTGAGCTCGGCGAGGCGCTGCTTGAGTTCCGTCTTGATCTGCCTGATCGCCTGGATGAGCGTTGGGCGCGGGGTGACGTAGTGCGAGTTGGCGTAGATGGCGATGCGCTCCATCTCGCCGGAAACCTCGCCGGTCAGCGGGTCGAACTCGCGCAGCCCGTCCACCTCGTCGCCGAAGAGGGAGATGCGCCAGGCCCGGTCCTCCATGTGGGAGGGCCAGACATCCACCGTCTCGCCGCGCACGCGGAAGGTGCCGCGGGCGAAGGCGGCGTCGTTGCGGCGGTACTGGAGTTCCACCAGCGCCTTGAGCAGAGTCTCGCGCGCGATGCGGCCGCCCTGTTCGAGGCGCACGGTCATGTTGCCGTAGGTCTCGACCGAGCCGATGCCGTAGATGCAGGAGACGGAGGAGACGATCACGACGTCGCCGCGTTCCAGCAGCGCCTGTGTGGCGCTGTGGCGCATGCGGTCGATCTGCTCGTTGATCGCGGAATCCTTCTCGATATAGGTGTCGGTGCGCGGGACATAGGCTTCCGGCTGGTAGTAGTCGTAGTAGGAGACGAAGTATTCCACCGCGTTGTCGGGGAAGAAGGACTTCATCTCCCCATAGAGCTGGGCCGCGAGGGTCTTGTTGGGCGCCAGGATCAGGGTCGGGCGCTGCACGGATTCGATGACCTTGGCCATGGTGAAGGTCTTGCCCGAGCCGGTGACGCCGAGCAGGACCTGGTCGCGCTCCCCCTGCCGCAGGCCGGCGACGAGGTCGGCGATGGCGGCGGGCTGGTCGCCGGCGGGCTGGTAGGGGGATTCCACCCGCAGCGGCTTCTGCGGCTCGGTGGCCGGGCGCTTCGGCGGCTGGAACAGGATGGGGGCGGGGGCGGTCATCAGGTTCATGCTGGGCCTGATCTGGTGCGGGGACACGGGTTTTTCATCGGGCGCAGCGCGGCGGAGACGCTCCTCCCGGCCTGCCGGACGTTAATGGGGATACCGCGAACCGCAAGCCCGGGCGCCGGTGGGCGGTCCGGCAGCTTCCGCCGGGAGTGGCGGGGGGGCATGACGCCGGAGGGGCCGCACCGGGCGTGTGGCGGGGGGAGACGCCCGCGCCGTTCCCATCGGCGCAGCGGCCGGGGCCAGAGCCGGGGCGGGTTCCGGGCGACGGCACGGATAGGACTTGAGGCCGCGATGGCCGTGCCGATAGGCTTTGCCCCCGGGGAGTGGGAGCTGCTGGCGGGAGTGCTGCGAATGCCCTTCGATGGTGCGGGTTTCCGGATGCGTGAAGAGCCGCCCGAGCGCTCGAAGGGGCAGGAGCGGTTCTGGGCGGCGATCGTGTTGATCACGGCGGTCCTGCTGCTGGTGCTGCCAGTCTCCGCCCAGGGCTTCATCGACATCGTGCATTACGTGCGGGGGCACTGAGGAACGGTCTGTTCGGGCTCGGCGGTGGCTGTCCGCGCCCGCTCGCGGGACAGAAGCGGCGCGGAGATGGGCGGCGCCGCGCGGCAATGCCCGGGGCGTGGGCAGCGGCCGGACGGGGTGGCGCGTTCCAGCGCCCTGGAAGCCGGGCGGGCGTGTTGACGGTGCGGGAACAGACTTCGCACTCTTTCCGGGTTCACAACCGGGATGTCGTGACGATGAAGCGCCTTCTTCTTGCCCTGGCCATGTCCGTGGCCGCGCTGCTGACCGGTCCTGGCGCCGCGCGGGCCGGGGCCACGCTGGATGCGGTCCGCGCGCGCGGGCAGCTTGTCTGCGGCATCCATACCGGCGTGGCGGGCTTCGCCCTGCCGGACTCCAAGGGCGTGTGGCAGGGACTGGACGTGGACCTGTGCCGGGGCCTGGCCGTGGCGCTGTTCAACGATGCCGGCAAGGTGCGGTTCACGCCGCTGCCGTCCTCCAGCCGCTTCACGGCGCTGGCCTCGGGCGAGATCGACGTGCTGTTCCGCACCAGCACGGAAACGATGCTGCGCGACGTGACGCTCGGGCTGCGGGCGATCACGCCGTATTTCTATGACGGGCACGGCTTCATGGTCCGGGCCAATGCCCAGATCTCGAAGGCATCCGAGCTGAACGGCGCCACGATCTGCCTGATCCAGGGCACGACCAACGAGCAGGTGACGGCGGACTATTTCCGCAGCCAGGGCCTGGGTTTCAGCCCGGTACTTTTCCAGCGCAACGACCAGGCTTCCGATGCGCTGCAGGCCAGTCGCTGCGATGCCTTCGGCACGGATGCCTCGCAGCTCGCCGCCGTGCGGTCCTCGATGCCCAATCCCGAGGAATGGAAGATCCTGGGCGAGCGCTTCTCCAAGGAGCCCTACGGCCCCTATGTCCGCCGTGGCGACGACGAGTGGTACGACCTGGTGCGCTGGTACGTGAACGCGGTGATCCAGGCGGAGGAGAGCGGCGTCACCTCCGCCAATGCGGAGGAGGTGAAGCGGACCACCACCAACCCGGACACGCGCCGCCTGCTGGGGGTCACGCCGGAACTGGGACAGTCGCTGAAGCTGGACCCGGACTGGGTGGTGCGCGTGGTGAAGGCAGTGGGCAATTATGGCGAGATGTACGACCGCCACATGGGGCCAAAGACGCCGGTCGGGCTGGCACGCGGGCCGAACGAGCTCTGGACGCGGGGCGGGCTGCTCTATGCGCTGCCGATGCGCTGAGGCTGCGGGCGTTTTGCTTCGAGGCCGGCCGCCGGGGGAGAGGCTCTGCCTCTCCGCCCGGACCCCCTCTCCGCCGGGGACATGGTATGTCCCCGGACCCCGCCTTTCGCTGGCTCTGCGTGGTGGCCGTCAGCCCGCGGCCTGATCCCTGGGAGCAGGTAGCGACGCGGGGCTCCCGAAAAGAAGAAAAGCATCCTTACCGCGCGGGTGGCCTGGGCAGTCCGCCGGAGAGCATGGCCCTCCGGCGCGATCCGGCCACAGGGAGAGCCAACTCATCGGGTCCAGGGCCCGCAGGGTCCTGGCGGATAGGGGGTCCGGGGCGAAAGGCAGCGCCTTTCCCCCGGGACGGCGCAACGCCTGAAATGGCGTCAGATCCGGGCGGGTTTCCAGGCCAGCAGGCGCAGGGCGTTCAGCGTGACCAGGACGGTGGCGCCGGTATCGGCCAGGATGGCGGGCCAGAGGCCGGTGATGCCGGCGAGGGTGGTGGCCAGGAAGAGCGCCTTCAGCCCCACGGCGATGCCGACATTCTGGCGGATGTTGCGCAGCGTGTCGCGCGACAGGGCGACGAGCTCGGCGACGCCTGCGACGCGGCCGTGCAGGAGGGCGGCGTCGGCGGCCTCCAGCGCGGTTTCCGTGCCACCGCCCATGGCGATGCCGGTGCTGGCGGCGGCGAGCGCCGGGGCGTCGTTGATGCCGTCGCCAACCATGGCGACAGGGCCAGCGGATTTCAGTGCGGCGATCTCGCGCAGCTTGTCCTCTGGCAGCAGCCCGGCGCGGGCCTCCAGGCCGAGCCGCGCGGCGATGGCGGCGGCGGTGCGGGGGTTGTCGCCGGTCAGCATCACCGTGGCGATGCCCTGGGACTTCAGGGCGGCGATAGCCTGGGCGGCATCGGCGCGGGGCTCGTCGCGCAGGGCGAGCAGGGCCAGGAGGCGGCCATCGGCGATGAGGGCGGAAACGGTCTTGCCCTCGGCCTGGAGGCCGTCGCGGCGGGCGGCCAGGGCGGCGGGGAGGGGAGCGGTCTCGGCCTCGGCCCAGGCGATGCTGCCGATGCCGGCCTGGGCATCGCCGACCTGGGCGGTGACGGCCTTGCCGGGGATGGCGCTGCCGTTGCGGGCCTCGGGGATGGCGAGGCCGCGTGCGGCGGCGGCCTCGGTGACGGCATGAGCCAGGGGATGGGCGGAGCCGGCTTCCACGGCGGCGGCCAGGGCCAGGAGATCGTCCTCCGCCTCCGTGCCGGCGGGGACGAGGTCGGTGAGACGGGGGCGGCCCTCGGTCAGCGTGCCGGTCTTGTCGAAGGCGATGGTGCGGGCGTTCCCGATGGCCTCCAGCGCCGCGCCGCCCTTGACCAGCAGGCCGTGCCGGGCGCCCGCGGAAAGGCCGGAGGCCATGGCGGCGGGGACCGAGATCACCAGGGCGCAGGGGCAGGCGACCAGCAGAAGGGCGAGGCCGCGATAGAGCCAGACCGACCAGTCGCCGCCGAGGATGAGGGGCGGGACCAGGATGGTCAGCGCCGCCACCGCCATGGCGCCGGGGGTCCACCAGTTGGCGAAGCGTTCCACGAAGCGCTGGGCGCGGCCGCGCGAGGCCGAGGCCTCGGCCACCAAACTGGCGATGCGGGCGAGGGTGCTGTCCTCCCCGGCGCGGGTGACGCGCAGGCGCAGCGCGCCGTCAGTGGCGATGCTGCCGGCCACCACCGGCTCGCCGGGGCCGCGCGGGACGGGGATGCTCTCGCCGGTGACGGGGCTCTCGTCGAGGGCGGAGCGGCCATCCTCGATGGTGCCGTCGGCGGGCACGCGCTCGCCGGGGCGGACCAGGACGCGGTCGCCTTCCGCGAGGGTGGCGGCCGGGACCTCCGTGGCGTTGCCGGCGGCGTCGAGGCGCAGGGCGGTGCGTGGCATCAGCGCGACCAGGGACTGGATGCCGGCGCGGGCGCGGCCGGCGGCGACGCCTTCCAGCAGCTCACCCAGGGCGAAGAGGAAGACGACCGTCATGGCCTCGCCCGCCGCGCCGATGGCGGCGGCGCCGAGGGCGGCGACCACCATCAGCGTCTCGATGGAGAAGGGGCTGCCGGCGCGCGCCAGGGCGAAGGCACGGCGGGCGAAGGGGAAGACGGCGACCAGCGTGGCGGCGGCGTAGATCGCATCCGCCGCGCCGGGGGAGAGCCGGGCGAGGAGCCAGCCGGCCAGTGCGACGAGGCCGATGGCGAGGAGGAGGCGGGCCTTGGCGGTGCGCCAGAGCGGGAGGCCGGCCTCGGCCGGGTCGTCGTGGGAATGCGCGTGGGCGAGGCCGCCATGGCTGTGGGAGCCCCTGGGGTGGGCGGCGGCGGGTTCGGTGTCCATGGGGTGGGCATCCTGGCCGGCATGGTCGTGCCCGTGGTCGTGCGGCGGGTGGCCGATGCCGGAGTGGTTGCCGCAGCAGCCGGCGTCGCCGGGGTGGCAGCAGGATGCCTCGGTGGCGGAGGAGGGGCCGGGGCCGTGCCGGTGGCCGTGCGCCTGGTCGCTGGCCGGGGCGGGCGCCGGGCGCGGGGGGAGGCGGCGGGCCTGGTAGCCCAGGGCGGCGAGGCTGCTTTCCACCTGGGCGGCCAGGGCCTCGGCCTGGGTGCCCTTGGCGAGGGCGAGGCTGAGGCGCTCGGCGGTGAAGTTCAGCCGGGGGGAATGGACGCCCGGCAGGCGGGCAACGGCCTTCTCCACCTTGGCGGCGCAGGAGGGGCAGTCCATGCCCTCGACCCGCCAGGACAGGCGTTCCTCGCTTGTATCGGCTCCGGTCATCGCACCATCTTCCGCTCGTTCGGCCTGAAAGGTGGGACTTCCAGCGGCTGGAGGTTCAAGAGGCGATGTGGCGGATTTCGGTGCGGGAGGCAGGCATGTCGGAACGGCGGGCGGCGGAAGGGAGCGGAATGCTGGCCATCGGTGAGCTGTCGCGCCGGACCGGGGTGAAGGCCACCACGATCCGCTTCTACGAGGCGGAGGGGCTGCTGCCGCCGGCGCTGCGGAGCGAGGGCGGCCACCGGGTCTTCGGCCTGGCGCATCTGCGGCGGCTGGGCTTCATCCGCCATGCGCGGGAGCTGGGCTTCGCCATGCCGGCGATCCGCGAGCTGCTGCACCTGGCGGAGCATCCGGGGCTGGACTGCACGGCGGCGCATGGCATCGCCCGGGCGCAAATGGCGGAGATCGACCGGCGCGTGGCGCGGCTGCTGGCGCTGCGGGCGGAGCTGTCGCGGCTGGCGGTGCCGGGGGATTGCGGGGTGACGGAGGATTGCCGGGTGCTGGAGACGCTGGCGGATTTCGGGCACGGGCATTGCGGCGATCCGCGCCATGGGGCGGCGGAGGAGGCGGTGCCGGCGCTGGGGGAATAGGGGCGGGGGCTTCCGGGGGGCGGGTTCCCGGAGGCCGGTTCCGGGGCGGGTTGGCGGGGATGCCCCTTCCGCTTGCGGCGGGCGTGCCGACATGGTGCGGCATGTCCGAAGCCTCGCCGTCCCCTCTCTTCGCCACGCTGCTGCCGGCGCCGCTGGCGCGGCCGCTGAAGCGCGCCATCGTCGCCGAGGTGCGGGGGCTGTTCAACGATGCCGCCCGCGGCGAGCGGCCGGTGGCGCGGCGGGAGGATGGCTGGTTCGGGCCGGGCTCGGTGGCCTGGCGGCTGCATGGCGACGTGGCGGCGATGATGGTGGGCGGCATGGCCGGGCTGCTGCTGCAGATGCTGCACCCGGCGGTGCTGGCGGGGGTCTGGGATCATTCGGATTTCCGCGCCGACATGAGCGGGCGGCTGCGGCGGACGGCGCGCTTCATCGCGCTCACCACCTATGGCGGGCCGGAGGAGGCCGCGGCGGTGGCGGCGCGGGTGCGCGGCATCCATGCGCGGGTGCGGGGGGTGCTGCCGGATGGGACGCCCTATGCGGCGGATGACCCGGCGCTGCTGGCCTGGGTGCATGTGACGGAGGTGGTCAGCTTTCTGGAGGCGGGGATGCGCTATGCCGCGCCGGATCTGAGCGCGGCGGAGCAGGACCGCTATGTCGCCGAGATGGCCAGGGTCGGGGAGGCGCTGGGCGCCGCGCCGGTGCCGCGCAGCCGGGGCGAGGCGCGACGGCTGATCGAGGCGATGCGGCCCGGGCTGCGGTGTGACGGCCGGACGCGGGAGGTGGCGGGGCTGGTGCTCTCGCCCGGAACGGGGAAGGCGGAGCCGCTGCGGGCGCTGGCGGGGCGGGCGGCGGTGGACCTGCTGCCGCTCTGGGCGCGGCGGATGCATGGGCTGGAGGTGCCGCTGCTGGCCGCGCCGCTGGTGCGGGGCGGGGTGCGCGGGGTGGCGCGGACGCTGCGCTGGGCTTTTGCCTGAGGCGGCGCGGGATCGGTCCGGCCGCTCCCGGAGCGGTTCCCGGCCGGAGGGAAGCGACCGGCCGGGTGGAGGTGCCCCGGTGGCGGGGGTCAGGACGGCGGCCGGGTGGCGTCCAGGGCCTGCCGGGCGGCTTCGACGGCCCGTTCGATGTCGTCGCGGCCGGTTTGCCAGTTGCAGACGGACACGCGCATGCAGCGCCTGCCCCGCCATGTGGTGCCGCCGAAGAAGGCTTCGCCGGTCGCGACGATTCCCTGGATGACCGTGTCGGTGCGCCGGTCGTGGTCCTCGTCCGTCGCGCCGGCGCGTTCGTCCTGGAAGCGCAGGAGCCCCTGGTTGATGACCGGTGCCCATGCGACCTCCGCGCCCGGGAGGGCGCCGATCCGCGTGACGAGTTCCCGGGCATGCGCGCAACTGCGCTCGACCAGGCCGGCGATGCCCTGGCGCCCGAGCTCGCGGATGGCGGCATAGGTCGGCACGGCGCGGCCGCGCCGCGACCATTCGGGGTTCCAGTCGATCTGGTCGCGCGCGTCGCCGGCGGCCGGTGCGTAGCTGGTCCGGTGCGAGAAGCTGCCCCGGTGCGCCTCGCGGTCCCGGACGAAGGCATAGCCGCAGTCGAAGGGCGTGTTCAGCCATTTGTGCCCGTCGCAGGTCCAGGAGTCCGCGAGGGCGGCGCCCGCGGTCAGGTGCCGGTGGGACGGGCTTGCCGCCGCCCAGAGGCCGAAGGCGCCATCGACATGGACCCAGGCCCCGTGCTTCCGGGCGATGGGGATCAGCGCCGCGAAAGGGTCGAAGGCGCCGATATTGAGATCGCCGGCCTGCAGCACCACGATCGCGGGTACGTCCCCGCCGGTCGCGAGGGCCCGCGCCAGGGTCTCCGGGGGCAGGCAACCGTCCTCGCCGCAGGGAAGGTGTTCGATGGCGGCGGTGCCGAAGCCGAGCAGGCGCAGGGCGCGTTCGACGGAACCGTGCCGCTCGCTGCTCGTCAGCACCCGGATGCGGGGCGCCCCCGGCATCCCCTGTTCCTCCACATCCCAGCCGAGGCGGCGCAGCAGGCTGTGGCGCGCGGCGCCGAGGCAGGTCAGGTGCGCCGCCTGCGTCCCCGTGACGAAGGCGAAGCTGGCTTCGGCGGGGAGGCCGAGGAGGTCCTTGAGCCATTCCCCCGCGATCTCCTCGATCACCGCTTCCGCCGGGCTGCAGGCGTGGATGGCGGCGTTCTGGTCCCAGGCCGAGGTCAGCCAGTCCGCCCCCAGCGCGGCCGGCAGCGTGCCGCCGATGACCCAGCCGAAGAAGCGGCCGCCGGTGCTGCCAAGGAGGCCGCCCTCGACGTCGCGCGCGAGGTCGTCGATCACCCGGGCGGCGGGGATGCCCGCATCCGTCAGCAGATGGCCGAGGCGGCGGCGCAGTTCCGCACCTGTCGCCGTCGCGCCGACCGGGCGTGTGCGCTCGCCCTCCAGGTGCTGCCTGGCATGGCCGAAGGCTTTCTCCAGCGCGCGGGTCCTGTCGTCGTCTCGTTCCATGGTGAAGTCCCGGATGGTCCTGGTCAGGAGGGGCTCACCGTAGCGCTTGAAGGCCATCCAATGGTTCGCTACGCATCGAAGCATGAAGGACGGCCCGAACATCGCACTCGTTGCCGCGCTGATCGGCGATTCCGCGCGGGCCGACATGCTTTCCGGACTGATGGACGGGCGCGCCCTGACGGTCGGCGAACTGGCGCGGTCAGCGGGCATCGGCCTGCCCACCGCCAGCGCGCATGTGGCGAAGCTGGAGGAAGCCGGGCTGCTGGTCTCGGTGCGGCAGGGCCGCAACCGCTATGTCCGCCTGTCGGGCGCGGATGTCGCGCACACGCTGGAAAGCCTGATGCTGCTGGCCGAGAGGACGGGGCACCGGAGGGTCAGGACCGGGCCGCGCGAGCCGGCCTTGCGGGAGGCCCGACCTGCTATGACCATCTGGGCGGCGCGAAGGGCATCCGGCTGCTGGAAAGCCTGGTGCAGCGGGGCTTCATCCGGCGGGATGACAGGGGGATCTTCCTGACCGCCGCCGGGGAGGGGTTCTTCCGCGATTTCGGGATCGTGGCGGAACCCACCGGCGCGGGGGAGGGGGCGGCCTGCGTAGCCTGCCTGGACTGGAGCGAGCGCAAGGATCACCTCGCGGGCCGGCTGGGAGCCCGGTGCCTGAGCCGCATCCTGGCCCTGAAATGGGCGCGGCGGGACAAGGCCAGCCGCGCCGTCCTGTTCACGGCCCAGGGGACCGAGGCGTTCGAGCGCTGGTTTCCTGTCTGATATCCCGCCAGGGCGTTCCGGGCGCGTTTCCCGGGATCAGCGGGCCGGCGGCGTCCGCCCGGCGTCCCAGGCGGCCAGGGTGTCGGCGTAGAGGCGCAGGAAGCGCTCGTTGTCGGCGGTGAGGCAGACGGACTGGGCGGGCAGGTTGTCCCAGGGGCCGGGGGGATATCGGATATCCTCCACCCGCTGGATGGTCTGGCCGATGGCGATGCCCTCGGTGACGGCGCGGACGGGGCCGCGGCGCTCGGTGAAGAGCGTGGGGTCGATGGCGCGGGCGACGGCCAGGGCATCGTGCGCGTTGATGCCGTCGATGCCGTCGCGGCTGCGGTAGAGCCCTTCGTAGAAGCGGGTGATATCGTACAGGAAGCCGCCGATGCCGGGCGCGCGGTCGCGCAGCGCCGCCATGTAGGCGCCGCTCATCACGCAGAGGGTGGTGACGTCGAGGCCGACCAGGCGCACCGGCCAGGGCGCGGTGAGGACGCGGTCGGCGGCGTGCGGGTCGTTGTAGATATTGGCTTCGGCGACCGGGGAAACGTTGCCGGGGCGGCCGGCCGTGCCGAAGGCGCCGCCCATGACCACGAGCTCGGCGGCGAGCGAGGTGATGCCGGGATCGATGTCCAGCGCCATGGCGAGGTTGGTGAGCGGGCCGACGGCGATCAGCGTGATCTCGCCGGGCGCGGCGCGGAGCTGTTCCACGATGAAATGCGCGGCGTCGAGCGCGTGCGGACGGTCGGCCGGGTCCTGGCCGGTTTCCGCCAGGCCGGGGAGGGGGAAGTCGCCGAGGCCGTTCTCGCCATGGATGAAGGCGGGGAAGTCGCGCGGCGGGCAGGCGAGCGGCCGGGCGGCGCCGCGGGCGACCGGGGCGGCGAGGCCGTAGCGGCGGCGGAGGTAGAGGGCGTTGCGGGTGGTGGTCCCGACCGGGGCATTGCCGAAGACGCTGGTGATGCCGACCAGTTCGAGCGCCGGGCTGGCGGCGACCAGCGCCAGGGCACAGGCGTCGTCGATGCCGGGGTCGGTGTCGAAGATGACTTTCCGCGCGGTCATGCGGCGGGGCTCCGGGGAAGGTTTCGGGGGCCGGTGCCCGGAACGGGCGGCGCGGCGCCAGGGGGCGGCATTGGTCCGGGGGCGGGGGCGGGAGTCAAGCTGCGAGGCCGGGTCTGCCGGGGGGCGGGGGCCTGGGGCTGGGGCCGGCCGGGGCGCGTGCGGGTGGGGCCCGGGGAAACGGAAGGCGACCGGGGCGTTGTCTCCTTTGGGCAGGGAGGATGGCGATGGCGGAAGCGGATCGGGGCGGGGCGGTACGGGACCGGCGCGGCTTCGCGGTAAGCGGCTATGCGGCGCTGGGCGTGATCGTGCTGCTGGTGGCGGCGGGGGTCCTGCTGTTCCTGGGCTCCGCCGCGGCGGGACAGCCGGGGCGGGTGGTGCCGGCCGGGCTGCTGGTGGTGCTGGGGCTGTTCCTGCTGCGCGGGCTCTATGTGCTGGCGCCGAACGAGAGCGCGGTGCTGCTGCTCTTCGGCAGCTATCGCGCCACGGACGAGGCGGCGGGGCTGCGCTTCACCAATCCGCTCTATACGCGCAGCAAGGTGTCGCGGCGTTTGCGGACGCATGAGATCGCGGCGCTGAAGGTGAATGACGGCGTGGGCAACCCGATCGAGATCGGGGCGGCGGTGGTGTGGTCCGTGTCGGATTCGGCGGCGGCGCTGCTGGAGATCGACGACTACGAGGCTTTCGTGCGGGTGCAGAGCGACGCGGCGCTGCGGCGGATCGCCGGGGCGCATGCCTATGACGCGGCGGAGGTGGCCATCGTCAGCGGCGT
The DNA here is from genome assembly GCF_002754815.1 of Roseomonas sp. FDAARGOS_362. GTDB lineage: Bacteria > Pseudomonadota > Alphaproteobacteria > Acetobacterales > Acetobacteraceae > Roseomonas > Roseomonas mucosa. Next base: position 3,925,795 of record NZ_CP024588.1, read on the forward strand.
GGGCGGCACGGAGGCCGAGGCGGCAGTGGCGGCGCGGGCGCCGGCGACGCTGCTGGATGGCGGCGACGAGGTGGTGCAGGGGCTGGTGCGGGAGCTGCAGGAGCGGGTGGGGCGCGCCGGAATCCGCATCGCCGAGGCGCGGATCACGCACCTCGCCTATGCGCCCGAGATCGCCGGGGCGATGCTGCGGCGGCAGCAGGCCGAGGCGGTGCTGGCGGCGCGCCGCAAGATCGTCGCCGGGGCGGTGGACATGGTGGAGGACGCGCTGGCCGCGCTGGAGCGGAAGGGGCTGGCGCTGGATACCGAGCGGCGGGCGGCAATGGTGTCCAACCTGCTGCTGGTGCTGGTGGGGGACAAGGACCCGGTGCCGGTGATCAATGCGGGGACGCTGAACCACTGAGCAGGGCGTGCCGGGGGGGAGAAGGGGGCGCCTTCTTCCCCCGGCCAGCCGCGCGGTGGCGTTCAGCCCGTGACCGTGTCCGCGATGAGCTTCACGTTCAGCCCCACGATCAGCACGGTGATGGCCCAGCCGACCACGCGCTGCCAGCGGGGCGTGACGAGGTTGCCCATCAGCTTCCGGTCGGAGGCGAAGAGCATCAGCGGGATCATCGCGAAGGGGAGCTGCAGCGACAGCACCACCTGGCTGAGGATCAGCAGTTGTCCCGTGCCGCTTTCGCCGTAGAGCCAGGTGACGATCAGCGCCGGGACGATGGCGATGCCGCGGGTGACGAGGCGGCGCACCACCGGGGAAAGGCGGAAGTGGATGAAGCCTTCCATCACCACCTGCCCGGCCAGCGTGGCGGTGACGGTGGAGTTGAGGCCCGAGAGCAGCAGCGCCACGGCGAAGAGGATGGGGGCCGCGGCGCCGAGCAGAGGGGCGAGGAGGCTGTGCGCGTCCTGGAGTTCCGCGACGTCGTGGTGGCCGCTGGTGTGGAAGGCGGCGGCGGCGACGATCAGGATGGCGGAATTGACCAGCAGGGCGATGGTCAGCGCGGTGCAGCTGTCCCAGGTGGCGAAGCGCACGGCCTCCTTGCGGCTGGCATCGTCGGGGGCGACGGCGCGCGACTGCACGGCCGCGGTGTGCAGGTAGAGGTTATGCGGCATCACCGTGGCGCCGATGATGCCGATGGCGATGTAGAGCTGCGTCTGGTTGGTGACGATGGAGGCGGAGGGCAGGTAGCCGCGCAGCAGATCGCCCCAGTTCGGGTCGGAAAGCGCGACCTGGACGGCGAAGCAGGCGCAGATCAGCGCGAGGAAGCCGGCGACCATCGCCTCCAGCCAGCGCATGCCCTTGTGCTGCAGCCACAGGATCAGCAGCGCGTCGAGCGCGGTCAGCACGGTGCCGAGCAGCAGCGGGATGCCGAAGAGGAGCTGCAGGGCGACGGCGGTGCCGATCAGCTCCGCGAGGTCGGTGGCGCAGATGGCGAGCTCGGCGAGGAGCCAGAGCGGGACGGCGAAGGGACGCGGCAGGCGTTCGCGGCAGAGCTGGGCGAGGTCGCGGCCGGTGGCGATGCCGAGGCGGGCCGAGATGGCCTGGAGCAGCATCGCCATCAGGGAGGACAGCAGGGCGACGGAGAGCAGCGTGTAGCCGAAGGCGGAGCCGCCGGCGATCGCCGTGGCCCAGTTGCCCGGGTCCATGTAGCCGGTGGCGACGAGGTAGCCAGGGCCGGCGAAGGCGAGGAAGCGGCGGAAGGTGCTGCCGGTGCGGGGGACGCCGACGCTGCGGTGGACTTCGGGAAGGCTGCCGGGCCGGGTCTCGCCGGCGAAGGGGCTTGCGTCGTTCATCGGCACCGGCTCCGTCCGGGGGCCGGCCGATCCGCCCAATGGCGCAAATCCCTGTTCAGATGACGATCTCGCGAGAGGTTCGCGTGGCTGTGATGCTTCATGGGACATCATCCGTGCCCGCCTCGCCACAGGCAAGGGGGCAGCCGGAAGATGCTGGTTCCGCTGTTCGCCGGAGACTCGTCACGGTCCCGTCGGGACGGCGCCCTGGCGCGACGGGTGATCCATGTGCACGAGGCCGAGCAGCTCGCGCACCGTGCGGGTGAGTTCCTCGGCGCGGAACGGCTTGGCCAGTGTACGCTCGTCGGGGTTCATCTGGCGGCCGTTGAAGAGCCAGGGGCGGCCGCTGACATAGACCACGGGCAGGCCAGGGCTGCGGCTGCGGAGTTGCGCGGCGACGTCGAAGCCGTCCTGCGGGGTGCCGAGGTTGATGTCGGTGACGAGCACGCGGCAGATCTCGTCCTGCGTGACGACCGTGGCCTCGTCGGGGGAGGACGCCTCGCGGATGCACCAGCCTTCCATCTCCAGGATCGAGGAGAGAGTGGCCCGCACCAGATCGTCATCATCCACCACGAGTATGTCGCACATGCCTGCCTCCTTGCCCCCATCATTGCGTCCTGTTCACGGTTAAGACCCCGTTTCATAACGGCTGAGCCAGACGCCGGACGAGGATCATGGCGGCGGCGAGGGTGAAGAAGGCGACGGCGGAACCGACGGTGGCCTCGTGATCGCGAGCGAGGCGTCGGCAGCGGCCGAACCAAGCGAAGGACCTCTCCACCACCCAGCGCCTGGGTTGCACGGCGAAGCCTTTCTGGCCGGGTGCGCTGCCGATGATGGTAACGGCGACGGGGGAGGCTCGGGCGACCCGCGGACCGGCGTAGGCGCGGTCGGCGAAGCAGCGGGCCAGGAACGGCCAAGGGCGGCGCGACATGGCCAGGAGGGCCGCACCCCCTCGGCTGTCATGCAGGCAGGCGGGCGAGATGGCGGCGAGCAGGAGCCTACCGTCCGTGTCCACCAGGGCGTGGCGCTTGCGGCCCGTCACCTTCTTCCCGGCATCGTAGCCGCGGACACCTTTCACGCCGACACCGCCCGAGCGGACGGATTGGGCGTCCAACACCGCCGCTGTCGGTGAGGCCTCTCGGCCGACCCGCTCGCGGTCGGCCATGATGAGGGCGTGCGCCAGTCGCTCGAAGGTGCCCCGGCGCGAGAGGCGCAGGAACCAACGGTGCACGGTCCCGGGCGGCGGGAAGTCGCGGGGCAGATGCGCCCAGGCGCAGCCGGTACGGAGCACGTAGAGGATCGCATCGACCACCCGCCGCATCGGCCAGGACCGGGGTCGTCCGGTCTTTGCAGGGCTTGGCAAGAAGGGCTCGACCAGGGCCCACTCGGCATCGGTTAGGCACGTTGCATAAGGCTGGGAGCCGCGCGCAAGCTGCGCGCGGGCGGCAGGGGTCCACATGGGCCACCTCGAAGGACGTCAGACACCCTCCGAACGCGCAGAACTCCCGCCGCTCACCCCGCCTCAGCCGTTATGAAACGGGTTCTAAGCGCCGCAGCGCGGGAAAGGTTCAGTTCCGGGCCGTGGGGGAGGGGCGAGGCTGGGGCGCGGCCGGGACATGGGCGAAGGGGGGCGCAAGGGCTGAGCGGCGGGGATGGCCTTGACCCCCGGCGGCTGGCGCGTGATCCCTTATGGGGCCGGGAAACGCCGGCATGGCCGGGCCGGCCAATGCCCGGACGTCGCCTGGGGTGCCTCCCCGGGGGCGTCCCTTGGGCGCCGGAACGGCGGCCGGACGGAGTGTTCATGGACGAGATCGACCGCAAGCTCCTCGCGATCCTGCAACAGGATGCCACGCTTTCCATCGCCCAGATGGCGGACAAGGTGGGGCTTTCCGCCACGCCCTGCTGGAAGCGGGTGCAGAAGCTGGAGGCCGCCGGGGTGATCACCCGCCGGGTGGCGCTGGTGGCGCCGGAGAAGGTGGGGGTGGGGCTGAGCGTCTTCGTGGCGGTGGAGGCGGGGGACCATACGCCGGACTGGCTGGAACGCTTCGCCCAGGCGGTGGACGCCATGCCGGAGGTGATGGGGGCCTACCGGATGGCGGGGGAGGTGGACTACATGCTCCACGTCGCGGTGGCGGACATGGCGGAGTTCGACCTGTTCTACAAGCGGCTGATCGGGACGGTGCCGATGCGCAACGTGACCTCCCGCTTCGCCATGGAGCGGATCAAGCACACCACTGCCTTTCCCCTGAACCGGGCGGCCTTCCGCGACCGGGGCCAGCCCCAGGAGGGAGTGGAGGAATAACTCCCCCGGATCGGGCGGACGGGGGAATGGCATCCTCTGGCGGCGTTGAACTTCGATAAACCCGACTATTTATCGCGAATAACCCTCTGCCTATCCTCTGCTCCATGATCGAGATGTCGTGGAATCCGGGCCGAGAGGCCGCGTCCGGCGGGCGCATCGGGGACCTCAAGGGTCCGGTTCCGGTGCGGCGGGTCTGTTGCCGCTGCCGGGCCTGTACCGGCCCCGGTCTGCCGGGCTGAAGCCCGCGCCATCCCGCCCGGGCTGCCACCGGGTTCCACCGCCTCTTCCCCTTTTCGCGGACCGCGCGGCCCCAGGGCCGGTGGCCGGGACGGAGCCAGCATGTCCGACACCCAGGTGATCGGCGCCACAGGGCGCTCCTCTTCCTCTCTTTCCGACCGCAGCCTCGCCCGGGCGGCGCGGGCGCTGCTGCCCGGCCGGCTCCATCTCGGCAAGGCGCGGCGCTTCGTCTCGCCGCTGGTGATCGTGCTGCTCTGGCAGGCGGCCTCGATGGCTGGGCTGATCTCGCCGCGCACCCTGGCGGCGCCGAGCACGGTGATCGCCTCGGCCTGGGAGCTGACGCTTTCGGGCGAGCTGCCGCACCACCTGCTGGTCTCGCTGGGCCGGGTGGCGCTGGGGCTTTCCATCGGCGTGGCGGCGGGCACGGCCTTCGCGCTGATCGCCGGGCTGTCGAAGCTGGGCGAGGAGATCGTGGACGCGCCGCTGCAGATGCTCCGCACGCTGCCCTTCCTGGCGCTGGTGCCGCTGTTCATCCTGTGGTTCGGCATCGGCGAGACGCCGAAGATCGCGCTGGTGGCGCTGGGGACCAGCTTCCCGGTCTATCTGACGCTCTTCGCAGGCATCCGGGGTGTCGATCCCAAGCTGATGGAGGCGGGCAAGGTCTTCGGCCTCGACCGGCAGGGGATGATCCGGCACGTGATCCTGCCGGGGGCGCTGCCCTCGGGCATCGTGGGGCTGCGCTACGCGATCGGGACGGCCTGGCTGAGCCTGGTGATCGCCGAGCAGATCAACGCGACCTCGGGCATCGGCTACCTGATCAACGACGCGCGGGACTTCCTGCGCACCGACGTCATCGTCGTGGGCCTCGTCGTCTATGCGCTGCTGGGGCTGGGGGCGGACGCCCTGATGCGCCTCGTGGAGCGGCGGACGCTGGCCTGGCGGCCGAGCCTGATCAAGGCCTGAGCGGGGAGCGGGGACCATGGGCGAGCAGAACAACGCGCGCGCCGTCTCGGTGCGCGGCCTGACCCGGCGCTTTGGCCAGAACACCGTGCTGCACGGGCTGGATATCGAGCTGGAGCCGGGGTCCTTCACCGCGCTGCTGGGGCGTTCGGGCTCGGGCAAGACGACGCTGCTGCGGACGCTGGCCGGGCTGGACCCGGTGCCGGAGGACGCGGTGGTCCGGCTGCCGGAGAGCGTGGCGGCGGTGTTCCAGGAGCCGCGGCTGCTGCCCTGGAAGAAGGTCTGGCAGAACGTGACCCTCGGCCTGCCCGGCGGCGGGGCGCGCGAGCGGGCGGAGCGGGCGCTGGGCGAGGTGGGGCTGTCGCACCGGCTGAATGCCTGGCCGCTGACATTGTCGGGCGGCGAGGCGCAGCGCTCCGCCCTGGCGCGGGCGCTGGTGCGCGAGCCGAGGCTGCTGCTGCTGGACGAGCCCTTCGCGGCGTTGGACGCGCTGACTCGCATCCGGATGCATGCGCTGGTGCTGGAGCTCTGGCGCGCGCATGGGCCGACCACGCTGATCGTCACGCATGACGTGGACGAGGCGATCCTGCTGGCGGACCGGGTGCTGGTGCTGGATGCCGGGCGGATCGCGGCGGATATTCCCGTGGCGATGGAGCGGCCGCGGGCGCATGGCGATGCGGGCTTCGTGGCGCTGCGGCGGCGGCTGCTGGCGGAGCTGGGCGTCGAGGACAGCGCGAGGCAGGCGGCGTGAGCGGGGTGCTGACGCGGCGCGGGGCGCTGCGGGGTGCCGTGCTGGCGGCGCCGGCGCTGCTGCTGGCGGGGCGGGGAAGCGCGCGGGCGCAGGCGGGGGTGACGCTGCGGGCGGCGCAGTACAAGGCGGGCGACCAGATCCTGCTGAACCTGTCGGGGCAGGATCGCGACCGTTCCTATCAGGTGGCGTGGTCCGAGTTCGGCAGCGGCAACCTGATGGTCGAGGCGGTGAATGCCGGGGCCATCGACCTCGCCTATGGCAGCGAGATCCCGCCGGCCTTCGCCGCCGCCTCGGGCGCACGGATCAGGGTGATCGCGGTGATCCGCGGCGACGTGAACGAGCAGGTGGTGCTGGTGCCGAAGGGGTCCACGGTGCGGAGCATCGCCGACCTCAAGGGCAGGCGCGTCGGCTATGTCCGGGCAACGACCACGCATTACTACCTGAACCGGATGCTGGCCGAGGCAGGGCTGGGCTTCGGCGACATCCAGGCCGTGAATCTTTCCCCCAGCGACGGGCGTGCGGCCTTCCAGAACGGGGCGCTCGATGCCTGGGCGATCTATGGCTATTCCGTGCCGATGGCGCGCGAGGCCGGGGCGCAGGAACTGCGCAACGCGCGCGGGATCCTGTCGGGGAACTACCTGGTCTTCGCCAGCCCGGACGCGCTGGTGGAGCCGGGACGGCGGGCGGCGATCGCCGATCATCTGGCGCGGGTCTCGCGGGCCTTCCTGTGGATGGACAGCCATACGGCGGAGCTGGCGGCGGCGCAGTCGAGGCTGCTGAACGTGCCGGAGGCCACGATCCGCGCGCTGCTGGAGAATGTCAGCCAGAAGCGACGGCTGGTGGCGCCGGACGAGGCGGCCATCGCCTCGCACCAGGCGGTGGCGGACGACTTCGCCGCGCTGGGCCTGCTGCCGAAGGGCGTGAACGTAGCGTCGCTCTGGGACCGTGATTTCGGGCATGGGCTGGAGCTGGCGGCATGATGGACGGTTTGCTGGTGCGGCCCGACCCGCTGGGTGCGCTGGTGCGGGACTTCGCGTCGCGGGCCGCGGCGCATGACCGTGAAGGCAGCTTCCCGCACGCGAACTTCACGGCGCTGCACGAGGCCGGGATGCTGGGCCTGACGGCGCGGCAGGCCGATGGTGGCGAGGAGGCCGGGCTGGAGCGGGCCTGCGCGCTGGTGGGGCGGGTGGCGGAAGGCTGCCCGGCCACGGCGCTGGTGCTGGCGATGCAGCTGATCCAGATCCGCGGGCTCGTCACCGACCCGCATGTGCCGGAGCACATCAAGGCGCTGGTGGGGCGCGAGGCGGTGGAGCGCGGGGCGCTGGTGAACGCGCTGCGCGTGGAGCCGGAACTGGGCTCGCCGGCGCGTGGCGGGTTGCCGGGCACGGTGGCGCGGCGCACGGCGGAAGGATGGCGCGTCAGCGGGCGCAAGATCTACTCCACCGGGGCGCCGGGGCTGCGCTGGATGCTGGTCTGGCTGCGGACCGACGAGGAGCGGCCGCGCATCGGGTCCCTGCTGGTGCGGGCGGACACGCCGGGCGTACGGATCGAGGAGAGCTGGGACCAGGCGGGGCTGCGGGCCTCCGGGAGCCACGACGTGGTCTTCGAGGACGCGCTGGTGCCGCTGGAACATGCGGTGGACCTGCGGCTGCCGGAGGAGCGCGGCGGGCCCGGCGCGCAGCACGGCGCCTGGAACACGCTGATGATCGCGGCGCTTTATACGGGCGTGGCGCGGGCGGCGCGGGACTGGCTGGTCGGTTTCCTGAAGGGGCGCGTGCCGGCCAATCTGGGCCGGCCGCTGGCCACGCTGCCGCGCATGCAGGAGGCGGTGGGCCGGATCGAGGCGCTGCTGGCGACCAACGACCGGCTGGTGGACTCCGGCGCGCGCGACGCGGGGCTGGAGGCGGCCGAGGCCGGGCTGATCAAGACCGTGGCGGCGGAGAACGCCATCGCGGTGGTGCAGGAGGCGGTGGCGCTCTGCGGCAACCATGCGCTGGCGCGTTCCAACCCGCTGGAGCGGCATCTGCGCGACGTGCTCTGCGCGCGCATCCACACGCCGCAGCCCGACAGTGCCTACGGTGTCGCGGGGCGCCGGGCGCTCGGGGTGAATTGAGACGAGTGAAGGAGGAAAGCCGATGACGGTTCCGGGTTCCCATCTGAACGATGTCGAGTTCATCGGCATGGTGCAGCCGCGCGAGCAGTCGGAGATCCACCCGCCGCATGGCGAGGCGATCGACCTCGGCTATTTCCGCAAGTCCATGCGGGTGCATGACGAGGGCGGCTTCGACCGCGTGCTGATCGGCTGGTACAGCAACGGACCCGACGGGTTCCTGCTGGCCACCGACGCGGCCGCGCATACGAAGCGCGTGGGATTCCTGGTCGCGCACCGGCCGGGCTTCCTGGCGCCGAGCCTCGCGGCGCGGAGCTATGCGACGCTGGACCAGCTTTCGGGCGGCCGCGCCGCGATCCACGTGATCTCCGGCGGCGATGACGTGGACCAGGCGCGGGACGGCGACTGGCTCGGCAAGGACGACCGCTATGCGCGGACGGACGAGTATGTCGATATCCTGAAGGCGATCTGGACCGGCGCGAAGCCGGTGGACCACGAGGGCGCCTATTACCGCATCAAGGGCGCCTCGCCCGAGGTGCGGACGGTGCAGAAGCCGCGCATCCCGGTCTATTTCGGCGGTGCCTCCGAGGCGGCGCTGCGGGTCGCGGGCAGGCATGCGGATGTCTATGCGCTCTGGGGCGAGACGCAGGCGCAGGTGCGCGAGATCGTTGGGCGCGTGCGCGAGGAGGCGGCGAAGCACGGGCGCGAGCATGACGTGCGCTTCTCGCTGAGCTTCCGCCCGATCCTGGCGGAGACGGAGGAGGCGGCCTGGGCCAAGGCGGAGCGCATCCTGGGCCGGGTGCGCGAGGTGCGCGGGCAGGCGGCGCTGGGGCCGGCGAACAAGGCGCCGGCCAATGCGGGCTCGCAGCGCCTGCTGGCGGCGGCGGAGCGGGGCGACCGGCCGGAGGGGCGGCTCTATACCGCGATCGCGCGAGAGACCGGGGCGCGGGGGAACACCACGGCCCTGGTGGGCACGCCGCAGCAGGTGGCGGAGGCCTTCCTGGAATACTACGAGCTGGGCGTGACGACCTTTCTGATCCGCGGCTTCGATCCGCTGGAGGATGCGGCGGAGTACGGGCGCACGCTGCTGCCGATCACCAAGAGGCTGGTGGCGGAGCGGCGGGCGGCCGCCGTGCGGGTGGCGGCGGAATGAGGCTGAGCCGGCGAGGGTTGCTGCTGGCGGGGGCGGGGATCGCCCTTCCGCTGGCGATGCCGCGCCTGCTGCGCGCGCAGGGGGCGCCGTTGCGCGTCGGCGACCAGCGCGGCAATGCGCGGGCGGTGCTGGAGGCCTCGGGGGCGCTGAAGGGCTTCGAGGACCGGATCGCCTGGAGCGAGTTCCCGGCGGCGGCACCGCTGGTGGAGGCGCTGAACGCCGATGCCATCGACACCGGGCTGGTGGGGGATGCGCCCTTCACCTTCGGCGCGGCGGCGGGGGTGCCGGCCAAGGCCATCGCCGCGACGCGCGAGGACCGGGGCGGGCTCGCCATCATCGTGCCGAAGGACAGCCCGGTGAAGGGCATCCAGGACCTCGTGGGCAAGCGCATCGCCACGGGGCGGGGCTCGATCGGGCATCAGGTGGTGCTGGCTGCGCTGGAGCACGCGAAGCTGCCGCTGGATGCGGTGCAGTTCGTCTTCCTGCTGCCGGCGGATGCCAAGGCGGCCTGGTCGCGCGGGGCGGTGGAGGCCTGGGCGACCTGGGAGCCCTATGTGTCGCAGGAAGAGATCCTGAGCGGCGCGCGGATCGTGGCGAGCGGGCGCGGGATCACGCCGGGGCTGGGCTTCCAGGCGGCGCGCGACGACGCCATCGCGCGGCGGCGGGAGGACCTGTCGGAGCTGGTGCGGCGGCTGGCCCAGGCGCGGGAATGGGCCAATGCGAACACCGCCGGCTATGCCCGGACATGGTCGGGGCTGATGAACGTGCCGGCGCCGGTGGCGGAGCACTGGTTCGCGCGGGCGAAGACCCGGGTGGTACCGGTGGACGACGCCGTGGAGCGGGACGAGCAGGGAAACATCGACCTCTATCGCCGCGCCGGGCTGGTGCGGAAGCCGGTGGAGGCGAAGGATCTGCTGGATCGCAGCTTCGCCGGGGCGATCCGGGCCGGGCTCGGCGGGGCGTAGCCTGCCGCCACGGCGCGGTGTTTCGGGTGCCGCGTTCACGGGACGGTAGTTTTCCTGCCGCAACATGCCGCTGCCAGACAGACAGGGGCGCGAGGCATGTTGCGGCGGCTATCGATGAAATCCGTCCTGGGCGGGACGATCTGCGTTCTGGGCGTGCTGACGATCGGGACCTCCGTCCCCGATGTCTGGGGAGGCTGGACCCGGCGTGACAATGCCATCCGCGTCGCCGAGCTGTCGCGGGCGGATGCGGCGCTGTTCAGTGCGCTGAACGAGGCCCGGGTGGAGCGTTCCACCACCCTGGCGGCCATGATCCGGCCGGGCCAGGCGGATGAGGTGGCGCGGCGGCGGATCGCCGAGCGCCGGGCCAGCGGCGAGGAGGCCCTGGGCGCCGCCCTGGCCAGCCTGTCCCGGGCGGAGGGCACGACCGGCCTGATCAAGGCGCTGCGGCAGAATCGCGAGTCGATGGGCGCGCTCCGGGCGCGGCTCGATGCCAGCCTGAACCAGGAGGTGAGCGACGCCGCGGCGATCCAGGAGGCGACGCGGGCGACCCTGGCCTATACCGAGGCGCTCAGCCGTGCCGATGCCCAGATCATGGGGATGATCCGCGAGGCGGCACCGGAACTCGGCCAGGTGATGACGCTGAAGCAGGCGATCTGGAGCGCGCGCCTCGCGGCGGGGCAGATCGGCGGGTTGAACGAGACGCTGCTGGCGGCGGGCCGGGCGCCCACGTCAAAGGAGGCGGCCGACATCGCGGAATGGCATGGGCGGGTGCGCGGCAACTGGGACCAAGTGCTCGACATCGCGGCCCGGCCCGGCACGCCCGAGGCGGTGCGCCAGGCCCTGCTGCCGCTGCGCGAGGCCTTTCCGGACAGCTTCCTGGCGCGGCAGCGCGAGATCGATGGCGACCTGGCGGCGGGGCGCCAGGCCATGCCGCTGGCGACCTTCCAGCAACGCAGCAGCGACGACGTGACGGCCGTGTCGGGCGTGGCGCTGGTGGCGCTGAGGCAACTGGTGGCGCGGGCCGAAGAGGCCGGCGTGACGTTGGCCGTCAACGTCATGCTGCTGTTGCTGGCGCTCGTCGTAACGCTGGGCGGGCTGTTTCTGGTGCTGCGCCGCGTCATCGCGCCGATCGGCGCGATGACCGGGGCGATGCGGCGGCTTTCCGTCGGGGAGCTGGAGGTGGAGATCCCGGGCCTCGGCCGGCAGGACGAGATCGGATGCATGGCCGGGGCGCTGGAGGTGTTCCGCGGGAGCATGGTGACGGCGCGTCGGCTGCAGGAGGAGCAGGAGGCGGCGCACCGGGCGGAGCAGCGGCGGGCCGAGATGCTGGGGCAGGTCGTGCGCGGCTTCGAGGGGCAGGTGGGCGAGATGGTTGGGATGCTCTCGGCGGCCTCGACCGAGCTGGAGGCGACGGCCCAGGGCATGTCCGCCACGGCGCGGGGCACGGACGAGCAGGCGGCGCGCGTCTCGGTCGCAGCCGGGGACGCCAGCCAGGGCGTGCAGACCGTGGCGGCTGCGGCGGAGGAGCTGAGCGCCTCGATCCAGGAGATCAGCCGCCAGGTGATGCAGGCGAGCGCGGTGACCTCGCGCGCCGTGGAGGGGGCGCGCCGTACGGACGAGACCATGCGCGCCCTGGCCGAGAGCAGCGGGCGGATCGGCGACGTGGTGCGGCTGATCGCCGATATCGCCGGGCAGACCAACCTGCTGGCGCTGAACGCGACGATCGAGGCCGCGCGGGCGGGCGATGCGGGCAAGGGCTTCGCGGTGGTGGCGTCGGAGGTGAAGAACCTGGCGGCGCAGACGGCGCGGGCGACCGAGGAGATCGGCCAGCAGATCGCGCAGGTGCAGGCAGCGACCCAGGGCGCGGTGGGCGCCATCGGGGAGATCACCCGCACCATCGGCGAGGTCAGCGAGGCGACGGTGACGATCGCGGCGGCGGTGGAGGAGCAGACTGCGGCGACGGCGGAGATCGCCCGCACGGTGCAGCAGACGGCGCAGTCCACCGAGGTGGTGACGGTGAGCATCGGCTCGGTCAGCCAGAGCGCGCAGGAGACCGGGCAGTCCGCCGGGGAGGTCCTGACCGCCGCGGGCGAGCTGTCGCAGCGGTCGGAACGGCTGCGGCAGCAGGTGCTGGACTTCGTGGAGAAGGTGCGGGCGGCCTGATGGAGCGTGGGCGGGTGACGCTTGTGCCCGCCCCGAGCCGTCAGGCCCCGAGCAGCCCGTTCTCGGCGGCCAGCGCCTCGCTGCCGGGAAAGGCGCGGGCGATGGCCTCCGGCGACAGGCGCAGGTGGTCGCGCAGCAGGCCCTTGGCGATGGCGCGCAGGTCGCGGGTGGGAGCGAGGTCGCGCTTCTCGAAAAGCTGTGCCTCGGCGAGCCCGGGCCAGTCGGCCAGGACCCGGCCGCCAGAGACGGCGCCGCCCATCAGGAAGGCAACCCCGCCCGTGCCATGGTCGGTGCCGTTGTTGCCATTGGCGCGAGCGGTGCGGCCGAACTCTGTCATCACCAGCACGGCGGTGTGCCTCCAGGCCTCGCCGAGCTGGCCGCGCAGCGCCGCCATGCCATCGTCGAGCTGGCCCAGCACGGGGGTCAGGCGGCGGGTCTGGTCGGCATGCGTGTCCCAACCGCCGATTTCCATGGCGGCGACGCGGGGGCCGTCGTCGCGCGCCAACAGGCGGCCGGCGGTGGCGGCGAGGCGGGTGAAGCCGCTGCCGCCATTGTTCCCGCCCATGCCGTCGCCGCCGAGGACGCCGGTGGCATAGCCACGGCCGCGGAGCCCGTCCGCCACGGCGGGGCCGAGTTCCGGATCGGCGTGCAGGAGTTCCGCCATGCGGGCGTAGAGGTCCGGTGGCGGCCGCACCGGGCGGGGCGGCGCCCACATGCCGACATGCTGCGGCCCGCGCATCAGCAATGGCAGGTCGAGGCCGATGGCGATCCCCTGTTCCGGCGCGCTGGGGCCGGGCTCGGGCATGCCGGACAGGGCGCGGTTCAGCCAGCCGGAGGTCAGGCGCTGTGGGGCGCCGCTCTCCATCATGTCCTGCGCCTCGAAATGGCTGCGATTGCGGTAGGGGCCGGCAACGGCGTGGATGGGGAGGAGCTCGCCCTGGGTGAAGAAGCCGTGCAGGCTGACGAGGCGCGGGTTCAGGCCGAAGAAGCCGCCGCAGTCGAGCAGCCCACCCTCCTGGCCGGGCTCCGGCAGGGCGATGGAGCCGCGCAACTCGCGGTAGTTCGCGTCGCCATAGGGGGCCAGGGCGGCCATGCCGTCCATGGCGCCGCGCAGGATCACCACGACGAGGCGCTGCGGCGGGCGTGGCGCGCCCGGCGCCTGCACCGGGGATGGCGTGTCGGCGAAGGCGAGACGGGCATTGGCGGTGACCGCCAGGGCGGTGAGGCCCAGCAGCAGGCCGCGGCGGCCGAGGCGGGGGAGGTGCCCCCCGCCATGGACGGTGTCGGGGATGTGGCAGCTCATCGGCGCTGGAACTCCGCGCTGGCGAGGAGAAGGGCGATGGCCTCACGCGGGGAGCCCGCGCGGGCAACGGCTTGGCGGGTCTCGTCGCTGGCCAGGGGACCGAGGGCGGTGCCGAGCACGGCCATCGGTTCGAGGCGGCTGAAGCGGCCGGCGGTCTCGAAGCACCAGTCGAGGCGCTGCATCACCGGTTCGGGGCCGAGCCAGTCGGGGGCGCGGTCGGGCCAGCCATTGGGCTGCAGCGCGGTCCAGATCGGCTGGTTCAGGGTGTAGCCCGCGCCATAGGCGATGCGGGCGACGTCCTGCCCCCGGGCGCCGCAGGCGCGGAAGGCGGCAGCGATGAAGTCCTGCGGCGCGCGGAGCTTGCCGAAGGGCTGCGACCAGGCTTCCGGCAGGCGCGGCAGCAGGCGGGCGACGGCGCCGAGATCGCCATCCGTGTCGCGCCAGCGGCCGGCGATGCGGGCCACCACCTCGGGCGGCGGGTCGTCGGCCACGAAATGGCGGGCGAGCTTGAGGGCGACATGGCGGCGGGTGGCGGGGTGGGAGGCGAGGAAGCGCAGCGCCTGCTCGGCGGAATCCGGGCCTTCCTCGAAGCGTTCGCCCATCACGGTCTTGGGGCCCGGCTCGTGGTTCGAGGGGCGGAAGAGGGTGCCGAAGGGGTCCTTGTTGCGCTCCACGCCCCAGCCGGTGAGGAGGCGGGCGAACTCCGTCACGTCCGCCTGGGTATAGCCGCCGGCAGGGGAGACCGTGTGGAGCTCCATGATCTCGCGAGCGAGGTTCTCGTTCAGTCCGCGCCCGCTGCGTTTGCCATAGGGGCTGCTGGGGCCGACCGAGGCGGTCTGGTCCAGGTAGTAGAGCATGGCCGGGTGCCGGAAGACGGCCAGCAGCATGTCTGTGAAGCGGCCGGTGACGTGCGGGCGGATGGCCTCGCGCAGATAGGAGCCGATGGTGGTGGAAACCGGGTAGCCGGCACGCTTGCTGACGGTGAAGTGGTTGGCCCAGAAATCGGCGAGGCGCTCACGATAGGGCTGTGGCGTGTCGATGCGCCAGGCGAGTTGGGTGGTGGCCTCGGCGACGAAGTTCTCCTCGATGGGGTTCTTCTGGCCCGGGGCGGGTTGGCCCATGGCGTCGAGGTCGCGCCAGATCTGGAAGCCGTCGGCCACGGTGCGGTAGCGGTCCTGGCCCGGCGGTGGCGGGGGTGGCGTGTCCGGACCATCGAGCTGGCTGTCGAGCCAGGCGAGGACATCGACGGGAAGGGGCTGGTCCGGTCGCGGCCCGAGGCCGAAGCGGATCGCCGCTGCGAGCGGAAGCATTTCCATGGAATGGATGCTGCTCGTGGTCGCAGCCGGATCGTGCCTCAAGAAGAGTAACGAAGAGCAACCGGAGGCCGGAAGGTCGCGACTTGCGTTGGAAAGTCAGGGTTTTCCGCGGATTGGCGTGAGGCGAGCCTTGACGGGCCGGGCATGCGGCACGGCCTTGGGCAGCCCGCCTGGCCCGGCATTTATGGAAGGATGTTCATCCGCTGGCCTGTCCCGTTCGCGGGGGCAGCGGTCAGGCCTTCTCCGTCGGGGGCAGGACGGGGTTGTGGCCAAGGCGCCGGTCGATCTCCAGCCGCAGCTCCTCGGCCAGGAGCTCAGTCTTGGGGTCAATGGCCTCCAGCGCGGTGAGGACGGTCTGGCAGACGTCGCGCAAACCTTCCAGGAAGGCATTGCCGCCCTGTTTCTCTTTCACCGCAGCCTGGAGGCGGTCAGCCTCGGCATGGTGCTCCTGTTCCCTCAGGTGGCGGACCAGGGTTTCGGTCTTGGCGACGGTGTCTTCGGTCATGGCTCCAGCCTGTTCTGCCACGGACAATCCCGCCACGGGCGGCTGCCTCCTTGTGCAGCGATTCCGTGGTGGTGAGGTCGCCGGGACGGCAACCCCTCCGCCAAGCTGCCCCTGTCGTTCCGCGAGGGGAAGCGGGGGCGCTGCTGGCCGGTTCCGCCCCTGGCGCCGTGGATCAGCCGAAATGCCGGACGTAGGCGGCCTTGATGGGGCAGGTGCCTTCAGCACCGCGCCAGGCGAGGTAGGAGCCGGCGCCCAGGGCCAGGATGTTCAGCAGCGGATTGGGGCGGGGCTTGGCGCCGGCGGCGGCCAGGGCGAGGCCGGCTAGGACGTAGAGGCTGCGCTGGCCCAGACTAAGCGTTGCGTCGTCGTCCCCGCTGCGGGCGGGGAGCTGGCTGTCATAGGGCTGGTTACCATAGGGCATGGGCTGGGTGGCCTGCTGGTCCATGGTCTGGATATCCCTTTGTCCGGTGTGGTGCATGCGCCGCGTCGGCGTTGTCTCCGGCACAACACCGCAGCCGGGGGGAGGGTTCCATGCCGCCCGGTTTCCCCCGGCCCGCGGGCGGGCCGGGGCGGGAAGGCTGCGCGGAGCGCAAAGGACGAAGCCCGACACGAGGAGGAGGACGAAGCCGTTCCCGCCGCATCGCGGGAAGCCCGGAGCGTTGCCGGGCGTTCAACCCGCATCTCCTTCCATGGCGAGGTCTGGTATGACGGCAGAGTTCTCCCGCCCGCCCCCGCCTCCGAGGCCCACGGACCCCTTCGACCTGTGGTTGCGGCAGAGCCTTCGGAAGCAGTTCGGCGACGGGGTTTTCGGCGATGGCATCGCGAAGTCGGTGCCGCAGGACTTGCTGCGCCTGATCTGCGACAGCAAGGCCGAGTGGGATTCCTATCGCGAGCGATGGCTGCCCGGCTCCAGCCTGGATGGAGGCGAGGGGACGGGGACCGCCACCGGGGAGCGCCAGGGCGCTGGCGTGGCGGTGGCAATGCCTGCCCAGGGCAAGGCCGGCCGCACAGGGTGAGGCGATGGCCGGACCGGGTGCCGGTGTCTCCGTGCCGGGCGTCCGGAGACGTGGCCGGGCGCCGGAAGGCGATCGCGCCCGAGGCCGGTCATGTGACGGTGCGTGGCAGAGTTCCGAGCCGGTTTTCGTTCTGACATGGCGATGTGCGCGTGTCCGGAACGCGTTTCCCTGGACTGCTGTGGCGCGTGGCGGGGTGTCAACGAACAGCCCGCCCGTGGAACTGCCGGCCGGGAGCCTGATGGTGCTGATCTTCGTGCTGGCGGCAGTGTCCTTCCTGTTCGGGGACGATCCCTGAGCGGGTGACCCGGCCGGCGTGTGCGGGGGGGATGGGGCGTGGTGCCGGGTGAGGGAAACGGTATCCCATCACCTGACTACAGTAAAATCAGTATCTTAGAATAGCCTTGATATGCCCTCTGTGTACCTCTTGGTGTACCGCTCTGGCTAGTCTTATTCCCCCGGAGTGGCACATCGCTGCACCCCCGGAGCCGTGCCCTAGTCGGCCGAAACCTGGCGGGCCTGGGCCTGCGCCGCCAGCGCCTCAAGGAGCCTCTGAGCCTCGCTGATGGCCTCCACATAGGCGCCAGCGGGTTTGGCGGCTGTGTAGTCCAGCACGATCCTGGCGGCGTCTCCCCGCACCCTGGCGGTGCTGGTGGGGCTCAGGACGAGGGCCATGGCCTCCTTCAGTGCCGCCGCTGCCATGCCTTCGCGCGTCTCGGGCGGCGCGTAAGGATCGCAGGGCATGGCGCCGGTCTCAGCCGCCTTCTGCACGATCACTTCAGCTTGCGCCTCGGCAATGTCACGAATGGTGGCCGCCTCTTGCTTCAACCCTGCCCAGCCATCGGGAACCCCTCGGCGGTTCATGTGCGGGTGATAGACGAAGCTATCGGGGTGCTTGGCCTTCCTGCTGCCATCCCGGTTCGGACGGGTTTTGCGCCACGTGAGGGGCCGGTGGCGCCTTAGGGGCTGACCGAACTCATTGAGGGCCACGGGTTCAGCAATGCTTGGCTGGGCGTCGGCGGTGTCGGTAGCCTTGGGTAAGTCTTTGGTCTTGCTCATGGTAGTTGTTCGGGTGATTGATGGAGATTTCTCCCAGAATGGAGATAACCTCCCGAAGGATAATATTGTAAGGTAATAAGTATTAGAGAAGATAATCTCTCATCAAGTCATTGTTCTGTTCCTCATTGTGGATGATCTTCATCCCACCGCGAGGCCGCACAGGATCGTGCGAGCCCCGGAGAGGGGATTAGCCGTGCTTAACGACTTGAGCGTGACCTTCGAGACCGCTTTGGACTGCGCTTGGTCCATCATCACGGACGTTGACCTGGCGGATGCTGCCTTGGAGCCTGAGGCTCGCCCGTTGGTCTCCGCTCTGTTCTTCTACAGCCTTGAGCCTTCCGAATATGCACGGGGCACCAGGGATATGTGCCCGCTATTCGCTGAGTTCGGAGCATCGCGAGCAGCACGGGGCCTACCGGTGCCCGCTTGGCTCCACATTGCCCCGGCATGGGCGCAGGACGCATTCAGTAGGGCTTATGAGGACGCCGAGAGAAGCCAGAAGAGCCCTGAAGAAGCAGAAGCAGGCTAAGCGGCGAGGCGGCTCTCTGGTGTTGCTGGCGGCCTCCGAAGCGGCGTTTTGTTGCGCCTCAGGACCCATTCCAAGAGGCCGCCAGGGATCGGCTTGAGGTTTCCAGGGGTGGACCACTGAGAAGCGCAGGAGGCAGGATGACGGTGGTCTTCCGGTGGCACGGCTTGTGTCGCCTCTGGTGGCGCCGCTTCTGCCTCCCCTGAGTGTGTCCGTCGCGCCTTCGCCACCGTGCGGCGCTCCATTCCAGCCAAGGAAGCTATCACGGTGTCTGGAAGGTGGCCGTTTTCCCTCAGGAGCAGTGATAGCCGTTCCTTCTTGGTCGGTAGGGTTTTCGTGGCCTCTATGATGCCCGGCCAGTCCAAGGACCACTCAACGTCCGCCAAGCGGTCTTCAGCGAACACGGCGAAGACGGTAGCGCGGGAATGGCCGTCAAGTCGGGGGCTTCGGGTTCTCGTGGGGTTCACGTTCCAGCCGATGCCTGCCTCAACGGCTCGCTCGCTCATCAGGCGACGGTTCTTCTCTCGCCCAAATGGTGCCAGTTCAAGGTAGCCATGGGCTTCGGCCAGCGCGACGAAGGCGGGCCGAGGGATGCCAAGGCGGGAAGCGGCTTCGGTGATCGTCAGGCCACGCTCATCCGACCTTCCGACGATAGGGCGGTGAGCCTCGCGAAGCATATCGGCAAGACGGCCATGGGTCGGCCCAACGCCGCGCTCATCCATCCTGGCAAGGGTAATCTCATCATGGATGAAGGCCACCACTTCAGGGTCTTCCCGCCACAGGGCGGCGATGGCCTCCGAGACGTTCAGGCCACCAAGCACGCAATCGCGCACAGCAAGACGAAGGTGGGTCGGGTCGAGGCGCTCAAGGTCGCGTTCAGGCCCTTCAGGATCGCCCTGGTGGCCCAAAAGTGCCACGCGGGTTATAGTAGGAGAGTTCTCTTTAGGAGCCATTGAGTATTCCTTCAAGGAAAACAAGCCTGCGTTCAGGCAATCGGAGGCGCTGCCCCGACGAGGGTCGGATGCTTTGAAAAGTGCCACGCAGGTTATAGTAACGGGACACGGGAGAGGACTTGAGGTGGCGGGAATGGTCTGAGGTCTTAGAACCCGTTTCATAACGGCTGAGGCGGGGTGAGCGGCGGGAGTTCTGCGCGTTCGGAGGGTGTCTGACGTCCTTCGAGGTGGCCCATGTGGACCCCTGCCGCCCGCGCGCAGCTTGCGCGCGGCTCCCAGCCTTATGCAACGTGCCTAACCGATGCCGAGTGGGCCCTGGTCGAGCCCTTCTTGCCAAGCCCTGCAAAGACCGGACGACCCCGGTCCTGGCCGATGCGGCGGGTGGTCGATGCGATCCTCTACGTGCTCCGTACCGGCTGCGCCTGGGCGCATCTGCCCCGCGACTTCCCGCCGCCCGGGACCGTGCACCGTTGGTTCCTGCGCCTCTCGCGCCGGGGCACCTTCGAGCGACTGGCGCACGCCCTCATCATGGCCGACCGCGAGCGGGTCGGCCGAGAGGCCTCACCGACAGCGGCGGTGTTGGACGCCCAATCCGTCCGCTCGGGCGGTGTCGGCGTGAAAGGTGTCCGCGGCTACGATGCCGGGAAGAAGGTGACGGGCCGCAAGCGCCACGCCCTGGTGGACACGGACGGTAGGCTCCTGCTCGCCGCCATCTCGCCCGCCTGCCTGCATGACAGCCGAGGGGGTGCGGCCCTCCTGGCCATGTCGCGCCGCCCTTGGCCGTTCCTGGCCCGCTGCTTCGCCGACCGCGCCTACGCCGGTCCGCGGGTCGCCCGAGCCTCCCCCGTCGCCGTTACCATCATCGGCAGCGCACCCGGCCAGAAAGGCTTCGCCGTGCAACCCAGGCGCTGGGTGGTGGAGAGGTCCTTCGCTTGGTTCGGCCGCTGCCGACGCCTCGCTCGCGATCACGAGGCCACCGTCGGTTCCGCCGTCGCCTTCTTCACCCTCGCCGCCGCCATGATCCTCGTCCGGCGTCTGGCTCAGCCGTTATGAAACGGGGTCTCAAGGCTGAAGATCGCTTAAGTTCTCATGACCACCCTGCCAGTGCTCTCTCTATAACTGGCGTGGCACTTTTGGGTGGCTGAGGCCGTGGTGGCGTGCCGGAGCGGCGCGAACCGGTGCCTAGGAGCGGTGTGCAGCCTTGCCAGGGTGGCAGCAGGAGAGTGCTACAGGGACGTATGGGGCTCAGGAGGCCAAGGGCGGATTTAATCGCCCTTACATTCATCTCTGTATGTATACCCCACTGGTGGCCCGATGCCCTATTGCTGGACCACCAGACGGGGCGGCGGCTCTAGCTCGCCACCGTCCATCTGCACCCCGTTTCGGACAACCTCTAGATTTCCAGGGCGAAGGTCGAGGGCATTGCCGTTCTTGGAGCGCACCACCCAACCCCTCGGCACGCTGAGGCCCGACCATGCCGCGATAAGACGGGCGAGCGAAACAGTCTGCTTCCTCGCTGCATTCGCAAGGCGCCATGCAGACCGGGCTTTGCTTCGGACGTAGAACCTTCCGAAGCCATTTGCTCCCACCGTCCAGCACGTTGCTTCGGCCTCATCCAACCGCCCCCAATGCTCACGGCGCAGCAGCATCCGCGCACCGCCGAGGTCCCGAGTGGCCGGAGCCCCGGAGAGTGACACCAGCACGCAGAGTTCGCCGTCAGCCAACACAGGGAGGACGGAAGGGTTGAGGTTCCGTGGGCCAGGGCGGCGATGCCTACGGCGGTGGGCTGATGCGTCTCGCGCGGTGGGGGCGAAGAGTTCAGTAGTCATCAGCCCTACACCGCCTGAGGGGCGCTCAGCCTCGCCCTCTTCTCATCAGCGGCGGCGAGGGCATCAAGCTCGTCAATGTACTCGCAGGCCAGCGCGATAGCGGCGAGGATATCAGGCCGCTCATGACGCCACCCAGCCGCCGGAAATTCCCCAAGTGAAGGAGGGGCGCCGATCAGTTCTAGGTCCTTGAGAACCCATCGGTCGATCTTGGCGAGGGCGGCGGCGTACTCGGGCGGCAGGATGGTCTCAAGATACGTGGGGTTGCGGGATACGGTTTCAGGCGCGAACGGTGCCGCTTCGGTGGCGTTGACCATCGGTGTTTCTCCTTGATGGGGATGGTGGTGGGGTTAATGGGAACGGAAGGGCTGGCGCTCAGGGCCTCTCAGGCGAACCCCAACAGAACCTCGGGCCGTGGCGGGGTCTCGCGGCCCTCCACGAAGGCAAGGAGGCGTTCAAGGCATCGTTGCGCCTTGCGTAGTTCCTCCACGTTGCCTCCGTCGCAGGCGCGGCACAGGTGCTTCACGATGCTCCCCGCGAGGAAGGCGCCGTGTGAACCGGCAGCAGGGAATGCAGGGATCATCCATCCACTCCTTGCGCGGAAGCATGTCCGTCGGGGCGCTCAGGTGGCGCAGGAGGGCCTTGAAGCGTGCTGGAATCCTCGGCTACCTCGGCGGTCTTCAGCCGCTCAGCGAGCTTCTGACGGGCTTCTCGGATGGCATCCGTGGCAGTGCTCTTGGAGCGCCCTGGCTTCAGCACGAGATTGCTCCGGCGCAGGTTCAGGGCGTTCCCATCGAGATAATCCACCATCGTTCCCTCCGGCGCCTCCATCAGCAGGCGGGCCACGATGACCTTCTTGCCGTCGCTGCGTGGGATGGCCGCGTGGGGCTGAGGGCGCTGGTATTTCCGGCTCCATGACGTGCTGAAGCCAAGGGCTGTCAGTGCCGCCAGGTCATCGGCATAGAGGGTGGCGATGGCGCCGTCCCATAGCGTGACGAAGGCGACTTCCTTCCCATCGTCATCCCGCCCATAGGTCACGAGGCGGTTGTCACGGTGCATCGGTGGTGCTCTCTCGGGCGCTGGTGGCGGTGGGCTCCACGGTGGCGAGCGCCGCTAGCGCAGCAGGGGCATCACGGACCTCAGACCACTCCCGGAGCCATTTCTTCACCGGCTGGCCGCGAGGGGTTTCCTTGGCGGGATAGTAGTGGGCGCGGAAGTGACGCCCCTGGAACTCCACGATGGCGCGGTGCTTGGCGTAGGGGAACGCACGCTCAAGGTCCTCCTCCGGCACCGGCTGCCAACCCGTGAGGAGACGTTCACGTTCAATCCGTAGGTTGCTGACCTTCGTCCAGGCGTAGCGCTCAGCCTGCTTCTGACGGGAGAGGCGCTCATAAGCCTCCCCTTGTCTCAAGCGACCATATGCCGCCTCAGCTTCCGCAAGATCGGTCTCAATGTCTTCGATGGTACGCATGGGGTATCGCCCGCTGGCGCGAGGGCACAGCGGTTCTCTCCTGTGTTGCTGGTGGTGCGGCTTGCGCCGCTTCTGATGACGGGGGTGACGCGGAGGCGGTCTAGGCGCGGCTTAGCGCCGCTGATGACCGCTTCAGCCCGGCTATAGGTGCCGGGGGTTATCCGTGGTCAGCGGCGCTCAGGCGGTGGGTGTGCGACGGGCCACGAAAAGGGGCTCAGGGCAGGCCACCGGGCATCTCAGGCGCCGCTAAGGCGTGGCATGATGCTTCGGAGGTAGCTGCCCTGACGGGTGGGGGTAAGGGAGGCCAGCAGGGAACGCCTTGTCTTCAAGGGTCGTCCGTTTTGCAGGCCATATGCGTTAGCGCGTTGATCCAGCGGCCAGAAACGGGGGGGTTTTAGGCTCGTCCGTTCCCAAGCAGCACTCAGCCGCGCCAGAAGTCAGCTAGAGGGCGCTGGCGGGGCCTGAAGGTGGTGGCTGATGGGCTGTCTTCTTCAAGGGTGTCCACCACACGGCCCCATTTCCCGTATCCTGCTGCTGTGGCTGGGGAAAACGGGGAGGCAAGCAGGTTCCGTTACGGGACTGCATCTGACGATGCTTCGGAGGCGTCATCGGAACGCAAGCGCCGCCAGAGACCCTGTGGAGTGAGAGAGCTTCTTCAAGGGCGCACACCACGATGGGTGTTTTTAGTTAGTGCATTGATCTGAATAGACAAATCTAGGGGTTATCGCGGCACCTTCACAAGAGCCACAGAACGGCCCTCAGACCGCCTCAGCCTCTCCCGCCCTCGCCAATACCCGACGCACAGCCGTAGCCGTCCACGAGCCTCCACGGGGCGTCTGCTGCCCTCTTTGGTTCAGGGCATTGGCGATGGCGTTAAGGCTGGTGATCCCCTCGGCCCTGAGCGCATCAATGGCCGGAAGCACGCGGAAGGCTGCTTGATCCGCCGCAACGCTCCGGGCCTCGGCAGCAGCGGTGGCGGCCTTCTGGATGGTCTCAGGGGTCGCGATGCGGTGCCCACGCCAGCCACCGAGCTTCACGCCGCGTGCCTTCGCTGCCGCCAGAGCCGCCTTGGTCCGCTGGCCGATCAAGCCCGCTTCAAGTTCCGCCACCGCCGCCATCTGCGTCAGGAGAAACTTGCCCACGGGACCGGCGGGGATCGTAGGTAGGTCAAGGAAGACAACCCCAGCCTCGCCCGTGCCTTCCACGATGGAGAGCAGGAAGCGGGCATTGCGGGCCAGCCGGTCCAGTTTGGCGACAAGCAGCGTGGCACCCGTCTTCCGGCATCGCTCAAGGGCCTTGGCAAGCTCTGGCCGGTCATTGGCCTTGCCGCTCTCCACCTCCACGAAGATGGGGCTTAGGAGCCGGTCTCCGGGCTTCAGATAGGCATGGATGGCTGCCTGCTGAGCTTCCAGCCCAAGCCCGCTGCGGCCCTGTTGCGCCGTGGAGACGCGGCAGTAGGCGACGAAGGATCGGGCAGGCTGGCTCGTGCTCATAGGCCGATTCTCTATAGCCGCTCAGACCATGTCAACATCGTACAATGAGCGTAGTATGTTGAAGAGCTATGGAGGCCCGAAGGTGGCTGTTACGATTCCGCGAAGAAGTGAGGGAATCGGATGCGGTCTTTCGTTATCGCCGGAGTGCTGGCCATAGGAGCTTTCTGCTTCGCTCGACCAGCAGCTAGCCAGGGCTTTTTCCAACACGGAGTAGTGCAGTGTGGGCCGTCCTCAGGGTGGAGCTTTCGCGTGCCGGGAGGCGCGTGGGCACCCCAAGACACAGGGTGGAATGCAGAGAAGATAGAAAAGGGAAGCATCAACCTCTCCATCCGAGGAGACATCGCGCTTCTGCTCTACGGCGACGAGAGGGGTGTCCGTCCTGTTGAGGGTGAGGGCGGTTCATTCACAGTCTTCTCGCGAGATGTCGCAGCACGTTCGCTATTAGTCGTGGGTGGCTATCCAACGGGAGTTCTTGAGCACTACCTGATCAAGCTGTTGGATGGTGATCGCGCCATCGTCACTTGGGGCACTGTAAGACCTGGCGGCCCATTGCCAAGCAGCAAAGTGATGCAGGCTTGGCGCCGCTGGTGGCTTGTCACGCCCTAATAGCGGAGAGCCCCAAAAGGGGACCCATGACGTAAAATCATCCCCAAGGGGTCGCCGGAAAATTCAATTCGAAAAGAATGCCTAAAGCCGGTTGTCATTGTTGTTGTTCTCCCCGCCCTCTGCCGCGCCTTGCGGCGCCCGAAGACAGGCTCAGGAAATCTCCTGCCCTCCAAAATCACCCCCCAGGGGGGTCGCGAGAACGCGCCAGCGAACGGGGGTGGCCTTCCAAAGTACTGCCCCCGCCTCCTGGGGGAGCCTCGCGCCGTTCCGGCGAGGCTGTGGGGCTGTGGGACCTCCTGAGAGGGCCTCGTCTAGCTCTCCTCGCCAGCCAGCAGGGGACGCCTTTCTTCAAGACGGTCCACCACAGCAGGCCATATGCGTTAGCGCGTTGATTTCAGGGGGAAAAACGGTGGGTTTGGGGAGGTTCACGGGAGGCCGCGGCCTCGGCGGTCTCACGGGTTCGCGAGACACAGCGGCCAGCGCACAGGGGACCAAAGCGCATCTCCGGGCACAAAACAGCGTCGCGAGTGAAGATGAGACTTGTCTCAATACGAGAGACGTTGCAACTTTGGATTGTTCTAAGGAGGCAATCTGATGCTGCGATTCGTTACTGTTGCCGCCCTCTGCATGGGCGCTCTTATCTCTTCTCAGGGCAATGCCTTTGCACGAGGCGGAAGCTATGGCGGGCATTCGTCCAGCGGGGGTTATCTCTCGGGCACGGGCTCGAATTCCAGCAGTCACTATTCCAGCGGCTATACGACCCGGAATGGCACATCTATTGCGCCCTATCACGCCACGAACCCCAACAGCACCCGCACGGATAACTATGAAGCGCGGGGTAACTACAATCCGTACAAGGGGACTTATGGGAATCGGTTGGTGGATCGGTAAAGCAGCATTAGACCAAGATTGGCAAAGGGGAAGGATCGCTTCCCCTGCGCCGGATGAGCAGCAGTAATTAAATTCTAGCCTCGGGCGATTACAGCCTGTTCGATGGCTAGCTTCACAGACTGCAAAAGGTTCTTGTCACGAGATTTTAGAGCTTGCTGATCGCCGCTTGCAGTTCTCAAAATCAGGATGGATGGCTTTGATTTGGCCCAATAGATAAACCCCGCTGCAATCGCAAATGAAATTATGCTGCCTGGGATGCCCTGTTTGTCTGTGAGGCCAATAAGACCTATTATAGCACACACAACGGCTAGAAAAATCAGCGTCTTAGGGTCGGACTTTCTGACAAGAACGCTACCTATCCCATTCACAGGGTATGTGGTGCCATCAATTTGTACCAGCGTCTTCGAAACAACCACATTGCCTGCCCTATAGATAATTTCGTCTGAGTAGCCCATGCTCGTATGCGAATCCGTTGCCAAGTCGTTATCTTAAGGTTGAATTGGAGCATCGGGAATGCCGATCTTGGCAGCGATTGTGTGATCAGGCTGATGAGGAGAGCCGCTCTAGGGCATTGAGGCCCGTTCAACCCCAGCCGGAAGCGGCACCAAAGAAATCTCTCGATACAGCCGCCCAAGGCCCTCTCCCTGCACACCATAGCTCCGGCCTACGGTCTTCCTGGCGTGGCCCACGATGGCGTCACGCTGGCTCTCCACGACCTCAGCGGCCCTTAGTTCATCCTCGAACCGATGGCGCCACGAGTGGTTCGGAGCCTTCTTCGGGTCCGTGATGCCCACCGTCTTCCGTACCCATTTGCCAATGGCGTTCCAGGCGCGACCGCCCCGGCTCCCGTATTTGTCGGTGATCTTGTCAGGGAACAGCGGCTCGCCCTTTCCGATGCCTTGAGCGTACCGGAGGAAGCCTTCGGCCTCCAAAGCTGGGTGGATGGGTACGTGCCGCGTCTGGCCATTCTTGACCCGTTTCCCGGCCTCAGGATCGGGCCTCACGACGATGTACCGGACCCCGGAGCGGTCATCCTTGCGGATGTCATCCCCGGTTAGCTGAAGGACCTCCCCGGCCCGCATTCCCGAGAAGGCCATAACCCAATGTGCCCACCGGAGGGACGGGCTGGTTTCTTCTCGCGCGGCATTCAGGATCGAAGCCGCCTCCTCATCCGAGAACGGGTATCGGTCAGCGCTGGCCTCCTTCGCGAGCCTGAGTTTCTCACAGGGGTTCGGCTCCGGCAGTAGGCCATCATCAATAGCCCGCTGAAGGACCCCTCTGACGAAGCTGAGGCGATTATTCCACGTATTGTTGGATAGCCCATCAGCCTTCAGGTGATCCCGCCAGCGCAGCAGGTCGGCACGGGTGAGGCGGGTGGCGTCATCGTGCCCAAGGAACCCTGCCAAGGACTTCAGAATGCCTTGGGTCTCATAGACGGAGCGCGGGTTGACCGTGGCGGTTAGCTTCCAGCGTTTCCAGGCATCATCGAAGGAGAGCCCTTGCAGTGGCGCGAGAGCGGGCAGGACCTCCACGGGCGGGAGAGCCTTTCGCGTGCTCTCGAACGGGGCGAGGGGGAGAGCAGCCCCTTGCACTCCTTGGCCCGCCAGTTCGGCTTGGAGGTAGGCGGTTCGGACCACACCAATCATCGCATGGAAGAGGAGCGGGCGGCTCTCCGGGGTAATGGCGTAATCCACCAGCCCTTCGGCCTCTTGGGCGTGCAACCGGATTCGCTCTCCGATACGCGATAGTGCCGCCGGGGTAGGGTCAGGGTCGTGGAGAGCTTCCAAGAGGTCGCCATCGGCGGTGCCCATGTCCAAGGGCGCCCCCTGAGCGATATGGGCCGCCCACCGTGCCGCCATCTCCCCAGCCTTCTCGGGTGTCAGGGTGATGGCACTGGCCGCCTTCTCCCATCCCGCCGTCATCTCAGCCCACCGCGCGAGCGCCCCAGGCCATGCCTCGCGGGCTCTGGCGTTGTCTTTGGTGCCGAGGCTCCACTTGACCATGGACCGTCCAGCCACCGCGACGAGATGCTGAGGAACGCGGGCGCGGAAGTGCAGAACCCCGGTGACAGGGTGCTTCCAAGGGCGGATCATCGCGAGAACGGCCAAGGCTCTGTGTACCTGCGCTGTGTACCACCAGGGCCACTGCAAGTCACTGATTTCGCCTAAGTCATTGAGCCACCTAACCCTTTGCCGGGCGTGGTGCCGGGTGAGGGATTTGAACCCCCGACCTTCTGATTACAAATCAGCTGCACTACCACTGTGCTAACCCGGCGATCCGGCGCAAAGGCCCGGGACTTTATTGATGGTCCCCATCCACCCGCCACGCGGAGGCGCTCGGTCGGGCGGGCGGGACACTAGACTGTGGCGCGATCCGTCTCAAGCCGGGTGGGCGCGCGGTCAGGCATGGCCGACCAGGGGCGAGACGGGCAGGCGGGTGGAGCGGATCGCGGCGGCGAAGAGCCGCAGCGCCGCCGGTCCGCCGCGATCGAGGAGATTGCCCAGCTCCATCTCGTCGGCCAGCAGCTCGGCCTGCCGCGCCAGGGTTTCGGAGGCCTGCCGCAGGGCCTCGCGCGACAGGGCGAGGTGCAGTTCGTCGTTCAGGCCCGGCATGCCCGGAATGCGATGTTCCACGGGGTTTGCCCCCCTTTCGTTTGAAGTGCCGGCGTGTCCTCTTGATACGGCCGCGCCGGCATTCTGCCGCCGGGCCGGTTAAGGCTCCGTGACCGGCGGCTTCGCCCGCGCGATCTCATAGAGGGCGACCGTGGCGGCGGCGGACACGTTCAGGCTTTCCATGGCCGGGGAGATCGGCAGGCGCACCAGCTCGTCGCAGTTCTCGCGCTGCAGGCGGCGCAGGCCGCTGTCCTCGGCGCCGAGCACGAGGGCCACGCGGCGGTCCCGGGGCGCAGCCTCGGCGAGGGTGCGGGTGGCATCGCCCGCGAGGCCCAGCACCCAGAAGCCCTTTGCCTGGAGCGCCTGGATGACGCGCGACAGGTTCACCTCGCGCACCACGGGCACGGTCTCCAGCGCGCCGGAGGCGGCGCGGGCCAGGGCGGCGGTTTCCGGCGGGGCGTGGCGGTCCTGCATCACCACGGCGGCGGCGCCGAAGGCGGCGGCGGAGCGCAGGATGGCGCCCACGTTGCGCGGGTCCGTCACCTGGTCGAGCAGGAGGACCGGACCGTCCGAGGCGGCGATGGCGGCATCCAGCCGGGCGGTGGGAAGGTTATGGACGAGCAGGGCGGCGCCCTGATGCACCGCGTCCTCGGGCAGGAAGGTGTTGAAGCGGGCGCGGTCCTCGACCCGTTCCGCGGGCAGGCGCCAGGGCTTGGGCAGGCGCTCGGCCAGACCGGCCTCGGCCTCCTGGGTCAGCAGCAGGCGGCGGAGCTGGCGGCGCGGATTCGCCAGCGCCGCCGAGACGGCGTGCAGGCCGTAGATCCAGAGCGTGCCGTTCTCCGGGCGCTCGGTGGGCTGGGCCGGGCGCGGCGCCTCGATGTGGTGGTGGAACACGCGCTCGGGGAAGCCGTCGCGCTCGGCGGGGCGGGGGGCGCCTGCCAGGGCTTCGGCGGGGGCGCGGCCGCGCGGGGGACGGAAGCTTCCTTCCGCGGGGAAACGGGCCTCCGCGCGGACTTCCGGGGCGTGGTCCGGGCGGGGCTGGCGCGGGTTCCGGCGGGGGTCCTTGCGGAGATCCTTGCCCAGGGCGGGGCGCGTCTCGCCGCCGGCCTCGGCCGGGAAGGGGCGCTGGCCGCGGCCCTCGGGATGCACCGGGCCGCGCGCCGCCGGCTTTCCCGGGAACCTCGTGGAGGACTTCGCCGGGGCGTGGCCGGCGGGCTTGCCGGTGGGTGTTCCGGCGGACTTCACAGGCGCCTTGCCGGCCGCCCTTCCGGCGGTGCCGGCGAATTTCGCGGAAGGCTTCCCGGAGGGGGCCCCATGGGCGGACGCCCCGGAAGGCTGCCCGGGAGTGCGGGGACGGGACGGGCTTTTGGGCGAGCCGGGACGGCGGGGCTTGGGCATGTTCCGGCATCCAGCAAATCGCGCCCCGCTTCACAAGGGCTTTGCGCGCGGGCCAGCCGGCGGCGGAGCGGCGGGAGCCATGTCCGGGTACGGGTTCGGGCGCATGGCCGGGTGCGTGCCCGGCCGGGCGGCGGATTCTTCCGGCGGGGGCAATTGACAGCCTGCCCGGGAACGCGATACCTCGGCGCCGCTCCCGCTGGGTCGGCCATGCGGAGGGGTGCCCGAGTGGCTAAAGGGGACGGACTGTAAATCCGTTGGCTAGCGCCTACGTTGGTTCGAATCCAACCCCCTCCATATTCACCCCGGTACATGCGGGGCGCGGGTGTAGCTCAATGGTAGAGCCCCAGCCTTCCAAGCTGGTTGTGCGGGTTCGATTCCCGTCACCCGCTCCATCTTCCCGTCACCTTTCAATCATGCAACTGCTGTCGGCTTTTCCGGGACCGGTTCTCACGCGACACGGGGCCCGGGACGACAGGCACGAGGACAGACATGGCGAAGGCGAAGTTCGAGCGGAACAAGCCGCACTGCAACATCGGCACGATCGGGCACGTTGACCACGGCAAGACGTCGCTGACGGCGGCGATCACGAAGGTGCTGGCGAAGTCTGGTGGGGCGTCGTTCACGGCGTACGACCAGATCGACAAGGCGCCGGAGGAGCGTGCGCGCGGGATCACGATCTCGACGGCGCATGTGGAGTACGAGACGGCGAACCGGCACTACGCGCACGTGGACTGCCCTGGCCACGCCGACTACGTGAAGAACATGATCACGGGTGCGGCGCAGATGGACGGCGCGATCCTGGTGGTGTCGGCGGCGGACGGTCCGATGCCGCAGACGCGCGAGCACATCCTGCTGGCGCGCCAGGTGGGCGTTCCGGCGCTGGTGGTGTTCCTGAACAAGATGGACCTGGCGGACCCCGACCTGGTGGAGCTGGTGGAGATGGAGGTGCGCGAGCTGCTGTCCTCCTACCAGTTCCCGGGCGACGACATTCCCATCGTGAAGGGCTCTGCGGTGGCGGCGCTGGAGGACAAGACGCCCGAGATCGGCGAGCAGGCGATCCTGCAGCTGATGGCGGAGGTGGACCGCTACATCCCGCAGCCGGAGCGTCCGAAGGACCTGCCGTTCCTGATGCCGATCGAGGACGTGTTCTCGATCTCGGGCCGCGGCACGGTGGTGACGGGGCGCGTGGAGCGTGGCATCGTGAAGGTGGGCGAGGAAGTCGAGATCGTGGGCCTGAAGGACACGGTCAAGACGACGGTGACGGGCGTGGAGATGTTCCGCAAGCTGCTGGACAGCGGCGAGGCGGGGGACAACATCGGCGCGCTGCTGCGCGGCACGAAGCGTGAGGACGTGGAGCGCGGGCAGGTGCTGGCCAAGCCGGGCTCGATCACGCCGCACACGCGCTTCAAGGCCGAGGCCTACATCCTGACCAAGGAAGAGGGCGGCCGGCACACGCCGTTCTTCACGAACTACCGTCCGCAGTTCTACTTCCGCACGACCGACGTGACGGGCGTGGTGAAGCTGCCGGAAGGCGTGGAGATGGTGATGCCGGGCGACAACGTGGCGATGGATGTCGAGCTGATCGCGCCGATCGCCATGGACCAGGGCCTGCGCTTCGCCATCCGCGAGGGCGGCCGCACCGTCGGCGCCGGCGTCGTCGCCTCCATCGAGAAGTAAGGCCCGGCGCCCCGGCCTCGTGCCGGGGATGGGTACGGAACGGCGGTCCGCAGCGATGCGGGCCGCCTTTTTTTCTGGCGCGGCGGCCGGGCCGGCCGGGCACCGCCCCGCCGCCTGGGCGCCGCGAATCCCGGTCCGGATGGGCCTTGCGGGAGGGATCGTAGCTTGTCCCAGGGATTCCCGCCGGGGCCGGCCGCGGCTCCTCCGAAGGCCCGGGCGGGCGGGGACGGGCGGGTTCTCCCGGTGCCGTGTTTTCCCTGTGCGGCCATCTCGACAGGACAGTTTGTCTATCCTATAGACCCGGCCTCACGGCGATGCCGCGTGCAGGGGCGTAGCTCAATTGGCTAGAGCGCCGGTCTCCAAAACCGGAGGTTGGGGGTTCGAGACCCTCCGCCCCTGCCACCGTCGCCATGCTTGATGAGGCGGGCGATGCCGGCGTCGGCACCGCCCTCGAAGTGTTGGAGAGGCCGGCCCTTGGCCAAGGTGAACCCTGTGCAGTATCTGCGCGACGTGCGGCAGGAAGTGGCGCGCGTCACCTGGCCCACCCGCAAGGAGACCCTGATCACCACGGGGCTGGTGCTGGCCCTGTCGGCCCTGGCGGCCGTGTTCTTCCTGGTGGTGGATCAGGTCATCCAGTTGGGGATGAGTGCGCTGTTCGGGTTCGGCTGAGGCGGATTGGGAGATTCGGTCATGGCCGGCATGAAGTGGTACGTCGTTCACGTCTATTCGGGCTTCGAGAAGAAGATCGCCCAGGCGATCAAGGAACAGGCCGTGCAGAAGGGGCTGGAGCACCTCTTCGGCGAGGTGCTCGTCCCGTCCGAGGAAGTGGTCGAGGTGCGCCGCGGGCAGAAAGTGAATGCCGAGCGCAAGTTCTTCCCCGGCTACGTGCTGGTGAAGATGGAGATGACGGACGACGCCTGGCACCTGGTGAAGGACACGCCCAAGGTCACCGGCTTCCTTGGCGCCCGCAACAAGCCCGCTCCCATTCCCGAATCCGAGGCGCAGCGGATGCTGCAGCAGGTACAGGAGAATGTGGAGAAGCCGCGCCGCCCCTCCGTGGTCTACGAGGTGGGCGAGCAGGTTCGCGTGGCGGACGGTCCCTTCACCAGCTTCAACGGCGTGGTGGAGGAAGTGGACGAGGAGCGCGGCCGGGTGAAGGTTTCGGTCTCCATCTTCGGCCGGGCCACCCCCGTGGAGCTGGAATACGGGCAGGTGGAGAAGGTCTGAGGGCCTCTCTCCTTTTCGTGGTTTTGCAGGGGGCGCCTTCGGGCGCCCTTTTTCGTGCCTGCCGTCCAGGGACGCGTGCAAAGAAGAAGGGCCGGTCCTCGCGGACCGGCCCCCTTCCCGAAGCGATGCCTGGAGCATCTGCGCGATCAGCGCAGGACGATCTCCACGCGGCGGTTCTGCGGCTCGCGCACGCCGTCGGCGGTCGGCACCAGCGGGCGGCTCTCGCCGAAGGCCTCGACCGTGATCTCCGAGCGCTGGATGCCCTGGCGCACCAGCTCGGCGGCCACGGCGTCGGCGCGGCGGCGCGACAGGCCCATGTTGTACTGCGGCGTGCCGGAGCGGTCGGCGTGGCCGGCCACCTCGATGCGGGTCGAACCCGTGCTACGCGCGTTCTGCGCCGCCTCGGCGATGATCTGCCGGGCACGGTCCGTCAGGTTGTAACGGTCCCAGTCGAAGAACACGAGGTAGGTGCGGGCGGCGGTCTGGGTCGGCGCCGGGGTGGGGGCCAAGGCGGCCACGGGCGCCGGCGGGGTCCACAGCGCGTAGCGCAGGCCCAGCATCGCGGAGTGGTTGAAGTTGTCGTACTTGATGTCGTAGGTGCGGTCGATCGAACGGCCGGCCGCGCTGGCTGTGACGGTGGTGGAGAGCCTGTTCGAGAGCGTGCCGAAGAAGCGGTACTCGGCCGTCACGGCGAGGCCGGGCACGGCGCGGACCGGGAAGGCCAGGCCGGCCATGGCCTGGTAGGCGAAGTCGCCATCCGTGTCGTCGCTGCGGACCTGGGCCCTGGCATTCAGGTCGCTGGTGTTGAGGTTGATCTGGGGGATGGCGTTGGCCGGCAGCTGCGCCCGCTGTTCCGCCGTCAGGTTGGCGAGGAAGCGGCTTTGCAGCTCGCTGTTGACACGGCTGACGACGCGGTCCGCCAGCCCGGCGGGCGCCGTGGCGTCGATGGAGCCGGACAGGCCGCGATGGCTGGTCCAGGCATAGCCGACGCCGACGCCGATATAGGGCATCAGGGCGCTGGACGAGATGCCGTAGCTGCTCAGGTCGAAATCGTAATAGGCATTCGCCATGATGCCGTAGGTATCGGCGCTGCCCTTGGCGCGCGGCAGGCGGTAGCCGGCGATCGTGTAGCGGTCGAGTTCGTTGGAGCGGTAGTTGCCCTCGATCTCCAGCCGCAGCCCATTGCCGAAGCCCCAGCCGACGCTGCCCAGCCCGGCCCAGCCCAGGTTGAAATCCGTGCGGATCTCGCGCGACAGGCCGCTCTGGGCCAGGGTGCGGCCGATTGCGCCGCCGATATTGCCGCTGTTGGGGTCATGGAAGTTCAGGCCGGCGGCGCCGCCCAGATAGAGGCCGGTTACGGGCTGCGCCAGGGCGGCGCCGGGGGCCAGGAAAAGCGTCGAGCATAGAAGACGTCGCCAGAAGGCCATGAAGGCTCCCTTCAGCGGCATAGCCACTGGTTGGTTGTGATGCGGCAATTACAACCATGAAGGGATGTGTCTTTGAAATACACGCCTTGATAGAAAGCGTTAAGGAAACGACCCGCCGGGCATCTGTCACGGAGGAGTGATGCTTTCGGGGAACACCTTCCCCGACGGGGAAGGTGTTCCGGGACCGTTCAGACCACGCGCAGGAGGGGGCGCGCGGTGCGGGCCAGGCTCTGGTAGAGGCTGACATAGTCCTCCGCCATGCGGCGGGCGGTAAAGCGCTCCTCGAAGCGACGGCGGATTCGCGCGCGGGAGAGCTCCGGCAGACGCCGGATGGCGGCGACGGCCTCTTCCTCGTTCTGGACGATGAAGCCGGTGACCCCGTCCTCGATCACCTCCGGCACGGAGCCGTGGTTGTAGGCGATGACGGGGGTGCCGCAGGCCATGGCCTCGATCATCACCAGGCCGAAGGGCTCGGGCCAGTCGATCGGGACGAGGAGCGCCCGGGCGCCGGACAGGAAGTCCGGCTTCTGCCCGTCACAGATCTCGCCGATGAACTCGACATGCACCTGGGCGACCAGGGGCTCGATGTGCTGCGCATAGTATTCCGCGTCGGCCTTGTCGACCTTGGCGGCGATCTTCAGCGGCAGGCCGGCTTCGGCGGCGATGCGGATGGCGCGGTCCGGGCGCTTCTCCGGCGCGATGCGGCCGAGGAAGGCGAGGTAGCCGGGCTCCGCGTCACGTGGGGTGAGCAGGTCCTTCGGCAGGCCGTGGTGGATGGTGGCGGCCCAGCCGGCCTGGGGCAGCGGGGCACGCTGAGAGTCGGAGATCGAGACCACCGGCGCGTCCGGGAA
The DNA here is from genome assembly GCF_002754815.1 of Roseomonas sp. FDAARGOS_362. Classification (GTDB taxonomy): domain Bacteria; phylum Pseudomonadota; class Alphaproteobacteria; order Acetobacterales; family Acetobacteraceae; genus Roseomonas; species Roseomonas mucosa. The sequence goes on from NZ_CP024588.1 coordinate 3,960,372, forward strand.
GGCGTCGAAGATCGGGCCCAGCTCCGGCAGGTCGAGGCGGCCGTGCAGGGTCGTCACCCAGGGCACCTCCTGCCGGCTGAACAGGGAGAAGGGCAGGTAGTCCAGGTGGAAGTGCAGCAGGTCGAACTCATGGGCGCGGCGCAGGACCTGTTCCAGCATCAGGGCATGGGGGGCCATGGGGTCGCGGACCGAGGGATCGAGGCGCAGGGCCTGGGGCCGCATGGGGACAAGCGTGGCGCTGGTCTGGGAATCGCCGCTGGCGAAGAGCGTCACGTCATGGCCCAGGGCCACCAGTTCCTCGGTCAGGAACGAGACGACACGCTCCGTGCCACCATAGCGCTTCGGCGGAACGGCTTCGTACAACGGGGCGATCTGCGCGATACGCATTCCGGTGGCTCTCCTTCTCGTGGCTTCAGGGACATCCTCCCTTCCGGATCCCGGACTGCCCCCCGTTTGTGTCCATTTCGGGGGTTTTTCGGGGGGCTTTCGTGGTGGCTCCCGCCCGGATGGTCCCCTCCGCGCCGCTGCCCGGGCAGGACCTGACCCCACCAACGATTTAACTGTGACCGGAATGGGGCAGCCGTACCAAAACTCCGCCAGAAACCAGGGCTGAACTCAGCGTTGTTAGTTTCACACCACGATCCGCTGGCGGGGTTCCCGTTGCTCCGGGTGCCCCGAACCGCAGGCAGGGAGGACGGGGTCCGAGACACGGTGTCGTGACCCGTTTCGGGAAGGGAGGCTTCATGGCCGATCTCCGAGTCATCAAGAACATGCAGGCGCCCCGGGGCACCTTTCCGGGGCCCTCCGCGGAGGCCGAGGCGGAGGGAACGGAGGCGCTGCTGCGCTACCAGACCCGGCCCATGGGCTTTCTGTTCCGCTACATCCGGAAACGCGGGCCGGCGCATGCCATGGTGCTGCTCTCGGTGGTGCTGGCCGTGGCCTGTTCCGTGGGCACGCAATACGCCATGAAGGGACTGGTGGACGCAATGTCCGGCGGGCCCGCCGCCATGGCGGCGGTCTGGGTGGCGCTGGCGATGCTGGGCGCGGTGATCGCCGCCGACAACCTGCTGTGGCGGGTGGGCGGCTGGATCTCCACCACCGCCTTCACGGGGGTGACGGGGGACCTGCGGAGCGACCTGTTCCGCCACCTCTCCGGCCATGCACCGGATTATTTCGTGGACCGTTCGCCGGGCGTACTGGCCAGCCGGATCAGCGCGACCTCGAACGCCGCCTGGACGGTGATCTCCACCTTCACGTGGAACACGCTGCCGCCGACCATCGCGGTGATCTTCTCGATCGCCCTGCTGGCCAGCGTGGACGTGTCCATGGCGCTGGTGATCGTGAGCATCGCCGGCGGGATGGCCTATCTGCTGACGCGGCTGGCGGCGAAGGGCAGGCCGCTGCACATGGACTATGCCGAGAAGGCCGCCGCCGTGGATGGCGAGCTGGTCGATGTCGTGCAGAACATGAACATCGTGCGGGCCTTCGGCTCCATCCTGCGGGAAAGGGCGCGCTTCGCCCGGCAGGTGCAGAGCGAGGTGAACGCCCGCAAGCGCAGCCTGCGCTACATCGAGAAGCTGCGGCTGGCCCATGCGGTGATGACCGCGGCGCTGACCATCGGGCTGTTGTTCTGGGCGATCAGCCTGTGGCAGGCCGGGCGGGCCAGCACGGGCGATGTGGTGATGATCTGCTCGCTGGGCTTCACCATCCTGCACGGGACGCGCGACCTGGCGGTGGCTCTGGTGGAGATGACCCAGCACGTGGCGCGGCTGTCCGAGGCGGTGTCCACCCTGCTGGTGCCGCATGCCCTGCCGGATGCCAAGGATGCACGGCCGCTGCGGGTGCGCGGCGGGCGGATCGACTTCCACGACGTGCGCTTCTCCTATCCGGGGCGCGGGCCGGTGCTGCGGGGCTTCGACCTCGCCATCCAGCCGGGCGAGCGGATCGGGCTGGTCGGGCGCTCGGGCGCCGGCAAGTCCACCGTGCTGACGCTGTTGCAGCGCTTCACCAAGGCGCAGGGCGGGCAGGTGCTGATCGACGGGCAGGAGATCGGGGCGGTGACGCAGAAGAGCCTGTCCGACGCCATCGCGGTGGTGCCGCAGGACGTGTCGCTGTTCCAGCGCTCGATCCTGGAGAACATCCGCTACGGCAAGCCGGAGGCGACGGACGAGGAGGTGCTGGCGGCGGCCGAGGCGGCCAATTGCCGGGACTTCATCGAGGCGCTGCCGGAGGGCTTCGGCACCGAGGTCGGCCAGCGGGGCGTGCGGCTGTCCGGCGGGCAGAGGCAGCGGCTGGCGATCGCCCGGGCGTTGCTGAAGGACGCGCCGATCCTGTTGCTGGACGAGGCGACCTCCGCGCTGGACAGCGAGTCCGAGGTGGCGGTGCAGACCGCGCTGGAGCGGCTGATGCAGGGGCGGACGGTGATCGCCGTGGCGCACCGGCTGGCGACGCTGCAGAATTTCGACCGGATCGTGGTCATGGATGCCGGCAAGGTGGTCGAGCATGGCGCGCCGGACGTGCTGGCGCGGCAGGCGGGCATCTACCGCGACCTGCTGACCACCCAGGGCATGCTGGCCGCGGGGGCGCCGGCCGAGAAGGTCAGCGCCGCGGCCTGAGGCTGGGTGTGGCGATGATCGGCGCCCGCCTGCGGAGCCTGCGCCATCGGATGGAGGAGGGATGGGAGAAGATCCTTTCCTCCCCGGGCGGGCCGGGCAGGGTGGCCCGGGGGATCGGAGCCGGAGCCTTCGCGGCCATGTTGCCCGCCTTCGGGCTGCATCTCGTGCTGGCGGCCGTGCTGGGGTTCCTGCTGCGGGGCAGCATGGCAGCGGCGGGGGCGACCTGCGTGCTGCTGGGCAACCCGCTGACCCATGCCCTGCTGATCCCGACGGAATTCGCGCTGGGCCGCTTCGTGCTGCAACGTGAGGTCCACTCCCCGGTGCATTCCCCCGGCTTTGCCGGACACCTGCGGCTCGGCCACTGGCTGGAACTGGGGCTGCCCGCCTTGGAGGAACTGCTGGTGGGCGGCGTGCTGATCGGCATTCCGGTCGGGCTGGCCGCTTGGTTCGTGGCGCGCCGGGTGCTGTTGCGCCGGGCGGCGGCCCAGGGCGCTGGAGCCGTATCGCGGGGCTGACCTGCGTCGCCGGATGGATTCGGCAATGGACAGGGCGCGCGGGCGGGTGTAGAGGCCGCCCCTCACTCGCACCGATGGACGCGGGAGGCCCAGCCATGGGCCGCCCTACCGCGCGCCCCCGGTTCCTGGGGATGGAGTATCATGGCTAAGAAGATCGTCGGCTACATCAAGCTGCAGATCCCGGCCGGCAAGGCGAACCCGTCGCCGCCGGTCGGCCCCGCGCTGGGTCAGCGCGGCCTGAACATCATGCAGTTCGTCAAGGAGTTCAACGCGGCGACGCAGCAGATGGAGCCCGGCACCCCGACGCCGGTCGTCATCACCGCGTATTCCGACCGCACCTTCTCCTTCATCACGAAGACCCCGCCCAACACCTACTTCCTGCTGAAGGCGGCGAAGCTGGACAAGGGCTCGCAGACTCCCGGCAAGGGTGGCGCGGTGGGCCGCGTGACCAAGTCGCAGCTGCGCGAGATCGCGGCGGTGAAGATGAAGGACATGAACTGCCAGGACGTGGAGGCCGCGGTGAGCATGCTCGCCGGTTCCGCCCGTTCCATGGGCATGATCGTGGCGGAGGGCTGAACCGATGGCCGGCAAGCGTCTGAAGAAGCTCGTCGAGGGTCTGGACCTCGAGAAGTCCTACGCGCTGGAGGAGGCGATCCGCCTCGCCAAGGCGAATGCGACCGCCAAGTTCGACGAGACCGTCGAGATCTCGATGAACCTGGGCATCGACCCGCGCCATGCGGACCAGATGGTCCGTGGTGTGGTCGGCCTGCCGAACGGCACCGGCAAGACGGTGCGCGTGGGTGTCTTCGCCCGCGGTCCCAAGGCCGAGGAGGCCCAGGCGGCCGGTGCGGACGTGGTGGGCGCCGAGGACCTGGCCGAGCAGGTGCAGGCGGGCAACATCAATTTCGACCGCTGCATCGCGACCCCGGACATGATGGCCCTGGTGGGGCGCCTGGGTAAGATCCTGGGCCCGCGCGGCCTGATGCCGAACCCGAAGCTCGGCACCGTGACCATGGACGTCAAGGGCGCCGTGACGGCGGCCAAGGCGGGCCAGGTGGAGTTCCGCGCCGAGAAGGCCGGCATCGTGCATGCCGGCATCGGCAAGGCCTCCTTCGAGGAGGGCAAGCTGCTGGAGAACGCGCGCGCCTTCATCGATGCGATCCAGAAGGCCCGTCCGACGGGTGCCAAGGGAACCTATGTGAGGAAGGTCGCCCTGAGCTCCTCCATGGGCCCGGGCCTGAAGGTGGACGTGGCCTCGCTGGCCTCCGCCTAAGAGATACGCCTTCCTCTCGAAGGGGAGGGCGGACAGGGCGGGGCCTTCGGGACCCGCCCGAACCTGTCGGAAACCGTAGGTGGCCCATCCGGGCCTTGATGCGGCCAGGCCGCGCCAACGGTAGACGGGGCGTCAAATCGATCTGTTTCCCGGGGCCCGAGGGCACCGGGCAAGGCTCGGCTTGGCTTTCCGGCTTACTGGCAGGCGAAGAGGGTGCGGCGGGTGCCGTGCCCTCGCGTGAACCGCCGGAGCCCTTCCAAAAGGCTTTCCGGCTTTCGTTTGGAGACGGAGTTGGACCGTACGGAGAAGCGCGAGTTCGTCGCGACCCTCGCCGGCGTGTTCGCCGAGACCTCCTTCGTCCTGGTCGCCCAGAACAAGGGCATGACCGTGGCCGAGGTGAGCGAGCTGCGGCGTCGCATGCGCGGTGCGGGCGCGACCTACAAGGTCGCGAAGAACCGCCTGGCCGGCCTCGCCCTCGACGGAACCCGCTTCCAGGGCATCCAGCCGCTGCTGAAGGGTCCGACCGCGCTTGCGTGGTCGAAGGACCCGGTGGCCGTGGCGAAGACCGCCGTGGAATTCGCCAAGACGAACGATAAGTTCGTGATCCTGGGTGGTGCCCTCGGCACGCAGACCCTGGCCCTGGACGGGGTCAAGGCACTGGCCGAGCTGCCCTCCCTGGAAACGCTGCGTGCGCAGCTCGTGGGTCTCATCCAGACCCCGGCGACGCGCATCGCAGGCGTGCTGCAGGCTCCGGCCGGGCAGCTGGCGCGGGTGTTCGGGGCGTATGCCAAGAAGGACGAGGCGGAAGCCGCCTAACGCGTACCGGCCTGTCCGGTTGCCGCAAGGGCGCCGGGCGGGTCTTGCAAAGACCAAGCCAAGCCACTAGATCGAAGGACATACGAATATGGCTGATCTCGCCAAGCTGGTTGACGAGCTGTCGACCCTCACGGTTCTCGAGGCCGCTGAGCTTTCCAAGATGCTCGAGGAGAAGTGGGGCGTTTCCGCCGCTGCGCCGGTTGCCGTGGCTGCCGCCCCGGCCGTTGGTGGCGCCGCTGCCGCCCCTGCCGAGGAGCAGACCGAGTTCACCGTGACCCTGGCCTCCGCCGGCGACAAGAAGATCAACGTCATCAAGGAGATCCGCACGATCACCGGTCTCGGCCTGAAGGAGGCCAAGGATCTGGTCGAGGGCGCGCCGAAGGTGATCAAGGAGGCCGCGTCCAAGGACGAGGCCGAGAAGATCAAGAAGGTGCTCGAGGAGAACGGTGCCAAGGTTGAGGTCAAGTAAGACCTTTCAACCGGCACGCTGCCGGGGCTACGGTGCCGGCGGCGGACTGAGTATTTGAGCGGTAGGGGCGGAATTCCGAAGACAGTCGGAGTCCCGCCCTTGCCTGCGTTTCCCTGGACCAGTCCCTGTCGCGGGCTGGTCCTGGCAAACGCGGGGCACGACACAGGTGCACCCCGGCCGGGGGGAGGGGGCGTCCCAGGACGCCACCTTGGCCCCGGCCGGAGACAGAAGGAAGCAGGGCGCGCATGAACGCTATCGCAAAGTCGTTCGGGGGCAAGGGGCTGACTGGCCGGAAGCGCATCCGCAAATCCTTCGGGCGGCTGCCCGAAGTGGCGCCGATGCCGAACCTGATCGACGTGCAGCGGGCCTCCTACGAGGCCTTCCTCCAGATGGGCGTGGACCCGGATGTCCGGAGCCAGGCCGGGCTGCAGGAAGTGTTCAAGTCCGTGTTCCCGATCGACGATTTCGCGGGGCGCGGCCGGCTGGAGTTCGTGCAGTACGAGCTCGAGGAGCCGAAATACGATGTCGAGGAGTGCATGCAGCGCGGCCTGACCTTTGCCGCGCCGCTGAAGGTCCGCCTGCGCCTGATCGTCTGGGACATCGACGAGGACACCGGTTCCCGCTCCGTCCGCGACATCAAGGAGCAGGATGTCTACATGGGCGACATGCCGCTCATGACGGACAACGGCACCTTCATCATCAACGGCACCGAGCGCGTCATCGTCTCGCAGATGCACCGTTCGCCGGGCGTCTTCTTCGACCATGACAAGGGCAAGACGCATTCCAGCGGCAAGTACCTCTTCGCCGCGCGCGTGATCCCCTATCGCGGCTCCTGGCTCGACTTCGAGTTTGATGCCAAGGACATCTGCTATGTCCGCATCGACCGGAAGCGCAAGCTGCCGGCCTCGACGCTGCTCTATGCGCTGGATTCCTCGCGCACCGAGGCGCTGCGGGCCGAGCGGCAGGGCGACCTCGACTCTTCCGAGGTGCGGGGCATGGATGCCGAGGAGATCCTCGGCACCTTCTACGGCAAGGTGGTGTTCACGCGCGGCCCCAAGGGCTGGTCGCGTCCCTTCGTGCCGGAGAGCTTCCGCGGCGTGAAGCTGCTGGAGGATCTGGTCGACGCCGACAGCGGCAAGACGGTCGCGACGCGCGACACCAAGATGACGCCGCGCCTGGCCCGCAAGATCGCCGAGGAGGGGACCAGGGAGGTCCTGGTCGGCCGGGTGGACCTGATCGGCCGCTTCCTGTCCGATGACTTGGTGGACCTCAACACCGGCGAGATCCATGGCGAGGCCGGCGAGGAGCTGACCGAGGCGAAGCTGACCGCCATCGAGGATGCGGGCTATGACAGCCTGCCGACGCTGGCCATCGACCAGCAGGTCGGCCCCTGGATGCGCAACACGATCGCGGTGGACAAGGCCACCAACCGCGACGAGGCGCTGATGGACATCTATCGCGTCATGCGGCCGGGCGAGCCGCCGACGCCGGAGACGGCCGAGGCGCTGTTCCGTGGCCTGTTCTTCGATCCGGAGCGCTATGACCTCTCGGCCGTGGGCCGGGTGAAGATGAACATGCGCCTGGGCTTCAGCCTGCAGGAGGTGCCCGACACGCAGCGGACGCTGCGCAAGCAGGACATCCTGGCGACGCTGAAGACCCTGCTGGAGCTGAAGGACGGCAAGGGCCAGATCGACGACATCGACAACCTCGGCAACCGCCGGGTGCGTTCGGTCGGCGAGCTGATGGAGAACCAGTACCGCGTCGGCCTGCTGCGGATGGAGCGCGCGATCAAGGAGCGGATGGGGTCGGTCGACATCGACACCGTGATGCCGCACGACCTGATCAACGCGAAGCCGGCGGCGGCGGCGGTGCGGGAGTTCTTCGGCTCCTCGCAGCTGTCGCAGTTCATGGACCAGACCAACCCGCTCTCCGAGGTGACGCACAAGCGCCGCCTGAGCGCGCTTGGCCCGGGCGGCCTGACGCGCGAGCGCGCGGGCTTCGAGGTGCGCGACGTGCACCCGACGCATTACGGCCGCATCTGCCCGATCGAGACGCCGGAAGGCCCGAATATCGGCCTGATCAACAGCCTCGCCACCTTCGCCAAGGTGAACAAGTACGGCTTCATCGAGACGCCGTACCAGATGGTGCAGGACGGCAAGATCGTCGGCGAGCCGCGCTACCTCTCCGCCATGGAGGAGGAGAAGCTCGTGGTCGCCCAGGCGGATGCCGAGGTGGACCGTGACACGGGCGAGTTCCGCTCCGAGCTGGTGAGCGTGCGCCAGAGCGGCGACTTCCGGCTGGTGAAGCCCGAGGAGGTGACGGCGATCGACGTGTCGCCGAAGCAGCTCGTCTCGGTGGCCGCGGCGCTGATCCCGTTCCTGGAGAACGACGACGCCAACCGCGCGCTCATGGGCTCGAACATGATGCGGCAGGCGGTGCCGCTGGTGAAGTCGGACGCGCCGCTGGTGGGCACGGGCATGGAGGCCGCGGTGGCGCGGGATTCCGGCGCGACCATCGTGGCCCGGCGCGACGGCGTCATCGACAGCATCGACGGCGCGCGCATCGTGGTGCGGGCGACGGCCGAGGACGGCACGACCAAGGGTGTGGACATCTACCGCCTGCGGAAGTTCCAGCGTTCCAACCAGAGCACCTGCATCAACCAGCGCCCGCTGGTGAAGGTGGGCGACCGGGTGCAGGCGGGCGACATCATCGCCGACGGCCCTTCCACGGAGCTGGGCGAGCTGGCGCTGGGCCGCAACGTCATGTGCGCCTTCATGCCCTGGAACGGCTACAACTTCGAGGACTCGATCCTCATCTCCGAGCGGATCGCGCGGGACGACGTGTTCACGTCGATCCATATCGACGAGTTCGAGGTGATGGCCCGCGACACCAAGCTGGGCCAGGAGGAGATCACCCGCGACATCCCGAATGTCGGCGAGGAGGCCCTGCGCAACCTCGACGAGGCGGGCATCGTCTATGTCGGTGCCGAGGTGAACCCGGGCGACATCCTGGTCGGCAAGGTGACGCCAAAGGGCGAGAGCCCGATGACGCCGGAGGAGAAGCTGCTCCGCGCCATCTTCGGCGAGAAGGCCTCCGATGTGCGCGACACCTCGCTGCGCCTGCCGCCAGGTGTCTCGGGCACGATCGTGGACGTGCGCGTCTTCTCCCGCCGCGGCGTGGACAAGGACGAGCGCGCCATGGCGATCGAGCGCGCCGAGATCGAGCGGCTGGCCAAGGACCGCGATGACGAGCGGGCCATCCAGGAGCGTTCGTTCCACTCGCGGCTGCGCGAGAAGCTGCTGAACCGCAAGGCGTCGGGCGGCTTCCGGGGCGTCAAGGCGGGCACGGTCATCACCGACGAGGTGCTGAACGAGTTCGCCAAGGTGACATGGCGCCAGATCGGCGTGGCCGACGACGCGGTGATGGCGGAGATCGAGGCGCTGAAGCGCGAGTTCGACGCCGCCGTGGAGCGCCTGCAGAAGCGCTTCGAGAGCAAGGTCGAGAAGCTGCAGCGCGGCGACGAGCTGCCGCCCGGCGTGATGAAGATGGTCAAGGTCTTCGTCGCGGTGAAGCGGAAGCTGCAGCCGGGCGACAAGATGGCCGGCCGCCACGGCAACAAGGGCGTGGTCTCCCGCGTCGTGCCGATCGAGGACATGCCGTTCCTCGAGGATGGACGCGCGGTGGATCTGGTGCTGAACCCGCTGGGCGTGCCGTCGCGCATGAACATCGGCCAGATCCTGGAGACGCATCTGGGCTGGGCCTGCGCCAACCTGGGCCGCCAGGTGGGCGAGCTGGTGGAGGACTATCGCCGGGCGGGTGCTGCGCGCGACGCGCTGGTCGCCAAGCTGCGCGAGGTCTATGGCGACGAGATCGTCGACGAGCAGGTCGCGGAGATGACCGAGGACCAGCTCATCGAGCTCGGCGACAACCTGTCGAAGGGCATTCCCATCGCGACGCCGGTCTTCGACGGTGCGCGCATCTCCGACATCGAGACGATGCTGGTGAAGGCGGGGATGCCGACCTCCGGGCAGATGCAGCTGATCGACGGGCGTTCGGGCGAGCCGTTCGAGCGCAAGACGACGGTCGGCTACATCTACATGCTGAAGCTGCACCACCTGGTGGACGACAAGATCCACGCCCGTTCCATCGGCCCCTACTCGCTCGTCACCCAGCAGCCGCTGGGTGGCAAGGCGCAGTTCGGCGGCCAGCGCTTCGGCGAGATGGAGGTCTGGGCGCTGGAAGCCTATGGCGCCGCCTATACGCTGCAGGAGATGCTGACGGTGAAGTCGGACGATGTGTCCGGCCGCACCAAGGTCTATGAGGCGATCGTCCGCGACCAGGACAGCTTCGAGGCCGGCATCCCCGAGAGCTTCAACGTTCTGACCAAGGAGCTGAAGAGCCTGGGCCTGAACGTGGACCTCGAGAACCGCGACAACTGAGCCACTGAGAGGATCGCGCCGGCCCCCGCCAGCGGGGCCGGCCGCTGATTTCGCGGCGGCGCGCCCCCACCGCCGCAGGCTGGACGAGAAGGAAGGCCCATGAACGAGCTGATGAAGATCCTTGGCCAGACCGGCCAGGCTGTGAGCTTCGACCAGATCAAGATCACCATCGCGTCGCCGGAGCAGATCCGCTCCTGGTCCTATGGCGAGATCAAGAAGCCCGAGACGATCAACTACCGTACCTTCAAGCCCGAGCGGGACGGGCTGTTCTGCGCGCGCATCTTCGGTCCGATCAAGGACTACGAGTGCCTGTGCGGCAAGTACAAGCGGATGAAGTTCCGCGGCATCATCTGCGAGAAGTGCGGCGTCGAGGTGACGCTGGCCAAGGTGCGCCGCGAGCGCATGGGCCATATCGAGCTGGCCTCGCCGGTCGCGCATATCTGGTTCATGAAGTCGCTGCCCTCGCGCGTCGGCCTGATGGTCGACATGTCGCTGAAGGAGCTGGAGAAGGTCCTCTACTTCGAGTCCTATGTGGTGCTGGAGCCGGGTCTGACCGACCTCAAGCTGCACCAGCTCCTCACCGAGGACCAGTACCAGAACAAGATGGACGAGTTCGGCGAGGACGCCTTCTCCGTCGGCATCGGGGCCGAGGCGGTCAAGCAGATGCTGACCGGCATCGACCTGGGCAAGGAGAGCGCGACGCTGCGCGCCGAGCTGAAGGAGACCTCCTCCGAGGCCAAGCGCAAGAAGTACGTCAAGCGGCTGAAGCTGATCGAGAGCTTCGCCGAGGGCGGCGCGCGGCCGGAGTGGATGATCCTGGACGTGGTGCCGGTGATCCCGCCCGAGCTGCGCCCGCTGGTGCCGCTGGACGGTGGCCGCTTCGCCACCTCCGACCTGAATGACCTGTACCGCCGCGTCATCAACCGCAACAACCGCCTGAAGCGGCTGATCGAGCTGCGCGCCCCCGACATCATCGTGCGCAACGAGAAGCGCATGCTGCAGGAGGCGGTGGACGCGCTGTTCGACAACGGCCGGCGCGGGCGGGCGATCACGGGCGCCAACAAGCGGCCGTTGAAGTCGCTCTCCGACATGCTGAAGGGCAAGCAGGGCCGGTTCCGGCAGAACCTGCTGGGCAAGCGCGTCGACTATTCCGGCCGTTCGGTGATCGTGGTGGGTCCCGAGCTGAAGCTGCACCAGTGCGGCCTGCCGAAGAAGATGGCGCTGGAGCTGTTCAAGCCCTTCATCTACTCGAAGCTCGAGAAGTACGGCCACGCCACCACCATCAAGGCCGCCAAGCGGATGGTGGAGAAGGAGCGTCCCGAGGTGTGGGACATCCTGGAGGAGGTGATCCGCGAGCATCCGGTGATGCTGAACCGGGCGCCGACGCTGCACCGCCTGGGCATCCAGGCCTTCGAGCCGACGCTGGTCGAGGGCAAGGCGATCCAGCTGCACCCGCTGGTCTGCACCGCCTTCAACGCCGACTTCGACGGCGACCAGATGGCCGTGCACGTGCCGCTGAGCCTGGAGGCCCAGCTGGAAGCGCGCGTGCTGATGATGTCCACCAACAACATCCTCAGCCCCGCCAACGGCAAGCCGATCATCGTGCCGTCGCAGGACATCGTGCTCGGCATCTACTACCTGAGCCTGGAAACGCCGGAGTTCCGTGCCTCGGCCGACAAGGCCGAGTATGACGCGGATGGGCGGCTGGCGAAGGCCGGCCCGCCGGTCTTCGCCGACCTGGGCGAGCTGGAGCAGGCCCTGGCGGCCGGCAGCATCACGCTGCACACCAAGATCCTGGCGCGGCGCAAGACGATGCGCCCGGACGGGTCGGTGGTGAAGGAGCGGGTGGTGACCACGCCGGGCCGGATGATGATCGGCGCGCTGCTGCCGCTGCATCCCAGCCTGCCCTATGCGCTGGTGAACCGTCAGCTGACGAAGAAGAACGTCTCCGACGTGATCGACGCGGTGTACCGCCATTGCGGCCAGAAGGAGAGCGTGATCTTCGCCGACCGGCTGATGGGCCTGGGCTTCCGCAACGCGGCCAAGGCGGGCATCTCCTTCGGCAAGGACGACATGGTCATCCCCGACAGCAAGGGGGAGATGATCGACCGCACCAAGGCCGAGGTGAAGGAGTTCGAGCAGCAGTATCTCGACGGCCTGATCACCGCGGGCGAGCGCTACAACAAGGTGGTCGATGCCTGGTCGCGTGCCACCGAGGAGGTGGCGGGCGCCATGATGAAGGAGATCTCCAAGCAGGAGGTCGGCACGCCGACCAACTCGGTCTGGATGATGTCGCATTCCGGTGCCCGCGGTTCGCCGGCCCAGATGCGCCAGCTCGCCGGCATGCGCGGCCTGATGGCCAAGCCCTCGGGCGAGATCATCGAGCAGCCGATCATCGCGAACTTCAAGGAAGGCCTGTCGGTGCTGGAGTACTTCAACTCCACGCACGGCGCCCGCAAGGGCCTGGCCGACACCGCGCTGAAGACCGCGAACTCCGGCTACCTGACCCGCCGCCTGGTGGACGTGGCGCAGGACTGCATCATCGTGGACATCGATTGCGGGACCGAGCGCGGCATTACCGTGCGGGCCGTGATGGATGGCGGCGAGGTCGTCTCCTCGCTGTCCGAGCGGATCCTGGGCCGGACGGTGCAGCGCGAGATCGTGCATCCGGATACGGGCGAGGTTCTGGCCGAGCGGAACACGCTGGTCGAGGAGGCGCTCGCCGACCGGATCGAGAAGGCCGGGGTGGAGGAGGTCTATATCCGCTCCGTCCTGACCTGCGACAGCCGTTCGGGCGTCTGCGGCCACTGCTATGGCCGTGACCTGGCGCGCGGCACGCCGGTGAACGTGGGCGAGGCGGTCGGTGTGATCGCGGCCCAGTCGATCGGCGAGCCGGGCACGCAGCTGACCATGCGTACCTTCCACATCGGCGGCGCCGCCCAGCGCGGGGCGGAGCAGTCGGCGGTGGAGGCCACGACCGACGCCACGGTGCGGATCACCAACCTCTCGGTGGTGGAGAACAGCCAGGGCGCGCCGGTGGTGATGAGCCGCAACTGCGAGATCGTGCTCACGGACGGCCAGAACCGCGAGCGGGCGCGCTTCCGCGTGCCCTATGGCTCGCGCATCCTGGTGGCGGAGGGGGCGCAGGTCCAGCGCGGCCAGAAGCTGGCCGAGTGGGACCCCTTCACCCTGCCGATCATCACGGAGCGGGCCGGTTTCGTGGAATATGCCGACCTGATCGAGGGCATCACCCTGGTCGAGCGGCAGGACGAGGTGACCGGCCTCTCCTCCAAGGTGGTGGTGGACTACAAGGCCTCCTCCAAGGCCGACCTGCGCCCCCGCCTGATCCTGAAGGACGAGAAGGGCGGCGTGGTGAAGCTGCCGAACGGGGCCGAGGCGCGCTACTTCCTTTCGCCCGACACGATCCTGTCGGTGGACAATGGCGCGACGGTGCATGCCGGCGACGTCATCGCCCGCCTGCCGCGTGAATCCTCGAAGACCCGCGACATCACGGGCGGCCTGCCGCGCGTGGCGGAGCTGTTCGAGGCCCGCCGGCCGAAGGATGCCGCGATCATCAGCGACATCGACGGCCGGGTGGAATTCGGCAAGGATTACAAGGCGAAGCGCCGGATCATCGTGAAGCAGGACGTCCCCGACGGGGAGGCTCCGATCGAGCGCGAGTACCTGGTGCCGAAGGGCAAGCACGTCTCGGTGCAGGAGGGCGATTACGTCAAGGCCGGCGACCCGCTGGTGGACGGCCCCCGCGTGCCGCACGACATCCTGCGGGTGCTGGGTGTCGAGGCGCTGGCCAACTACCTCGTGAACGAGATCCAGGACGTCTATCGTCTCCAGGGCGTGAAGATCAACGACAAGCACATCGAGGTGATCGTTCGCCAGATGCTGCAGAAGGTCGAGATCCTGGAGCCGGGCGACACCACCTACCTGATCGGGGAGCAGGTGGACCGGATCGAGTTCGATATCGAGAACGAGCATCGCCTGCGGGCGAAGGAGCGGCCGGCCCGGGCGGAGCCGGTGCTGCAGGGCATCACCAAGGCGAGCCTGCAGACCAACTCCTTCATCTCCGCGGCCTCCTTCCAGGAGACCACCCGGGTGCTGACCGAGGCGGCGGTGGCCGGCAAGGTCGATACCCTGGCGGGCCTGAAGGAGAACGTGATCGTCGGCCGGCTGATCCCGGCGGGCACGGGCTCGGTGATGAACCGGCTGCGGGCGCTGGCCGCGCAGCGGGACAAGGGGCGCCTGCCGGCCTCGACTCCGGCTCTGACGGGCGGGAGCCAGGAAGCGGCCGAGTAGGGCCCGGGCAACCGCGTTCCATGCATGGCAGGGCCGGGACCTTCGGGTCCCGGCCCTGTCTGTTTCGGGGCGTTCTTGCTTGACTCTGGAGGGGGGGAGGGGTAGGTCTCCGCCCCTCGACGGGGCTCACGGGCCTCGAAGGTTTTGTTCTTGGACGACAGCTCTGCGCCGCCGAGGCTGCCCTGTGCTGGGGGCGAAGTTCGGGGGTGGGATGGTGGCCCGAGGGGTGCGAAGGATCGCGCTCTGTCGGGCCCGCTCGCATGGCGGGGCTGGCGGCTACTGGGACGGGTTCACGAAGGGGCGTCATGCCGACGATCAACCAGCTCATCGCCCAGGGGCGCGAGCCGAAGCCGAGCCGCAACAAGGTTCCTGCGCTGCAGGGCTGCCCGCAGAAGCGGGGTGTTTGCACTCGCGTCTACACCACCACGCCGAAGAAGCCGAACTCCGCGCTCCGTAAGGTGGCGAAGGTTCGCCTGACCAACGGCTACGAGGTGGTGAGCTACATCCCCGGCGAGGGGCACAACCTGCAGGAGCACTCCGTGGTCCTGATCCGTGGCGGCCGCGTGAAGGATCTTCCGGGCGTGCGCTACCACATCCTGCGCGGCGTGCTCGACACGCAGGGCATCGCGAAGCGTCGTCAGCGGCGTTCGCTCTACGGCGCGAAGCGTCCGAAGTAAGGGGCTGAGAGATGTCTCGTCGTCACAGCGCAGAAAAGCGCGAAGTCCTGCCGGACCCGAAGTTCGGCGACATCGTCCTCAGCCGTTTCATGAACGTGCTGATGTATGATGGCAAGAAGAGCACCGCCGAGGGCATCGTCTATGCGGCGATGGACACGCTGAAGCGCCGCGCCGGCGCCAATGCGGATCCCCTGCGCGTGTTCCATGAGGCGATGGATAACGTGAAGCCGGCCGTCGAGGTGCGTTCGCGCCGCGTCGGTGGTGCCACGTACCAGGTGCCGGTGGAGGTTCGTCCGGAGCGCCGTCAGGCCCTGGCGATCCGCTGGCTGATCGAGTCCGCGCGCAAGCGCGGCGAGAGCACGATGGAGGAGCGCCTCTCCGGCGAGCTGATGGACGCGGCCAACAACCGCGGCGCCGCCGTGAAGAAGCGTGAGGACACCCACCGGATGGCCGAAGCCAACAAGGCTTTCAGCCACTACCGCTGGTAACAGACACCCGATCTTTAGAGAGACACGACCATGGCGAAGGCGAAGTTCGAGCGGAACAAGCCGCACTGCAACATCGGCACGATCGGGCACGTTGACCACGGCAAGACGTCGCTGACGGCGGCGATCACGAAGGTGCTGGCGAAGTCTGGTGGGGCGTCGTTCACGGCGTACGACCAGATCGACAAGGCGCCGGAGGAGCGTGCGCGCGGGATCACGATCTCGACGGCGCATGTGGAGTACGAGACGGCGAACCGGCACTACGCGCACGTGGACTGCCCTGGCCACGCCGACTACGTGAAGAACATGATCACGGGTGCGGCGCAGATGGACGGCGCGATCCTGGTGGTGTCGGCGGCGGACGGTCCGATGCCGCAGACGCGCGAGCACATCCTGCTGGCGCGCCAGGTGGGCGTTCCGGCGCTGGTGGTGTTCCTGAACAAGATGGACCTGGCGGACCCCGACCTGGTGGAGCTGGTGGAGATGGAGGTGCGCGAGCTGCTGTCCTCCTACCAGTTCCCGGGCGACGACATTCCCATCGTGAAGGGCTCTGCGGTGGCGGCGCTGGAGGACAAGACGCCCGAGATCGGCGAGCAGGCGATCCTGCAGCTGATGGCGGAGGTGGACCGCTACATCCCGCAGCCGGAGCGTCCGAAGGACCTGCCGTTCCTGATGCCGATCGAGGACGTGTTCTCGATCTCGGGCCGCGGCACGGTGGTGACGGGGCGCGTGGAGCGTGGCATCGTGAAGGTGGGCGAGGAAGTCGAGATCGTGGGCCTGAAGGACACGGTCAAGACGACGGTGACGGGCGTGGAGATGTTCCGCAAGCTGCTGGACAGCGGCGAGGCGGGGGACAACATCGGCGCGCTGCTGCGCGGCACGAAGCGTGAGGACGTGGAGCGCGGGCAGGTGCTGGCCAAGCCGGGCTCGATCACGCCGCACACGCGCTTCAAGGCCGAGGCCTACATCCTGACCAAGGAAGAGGGCGGCCGGCACACGCCGTTCTTCACGAACTACCGTCCGCAGTTCTACTTCCGCACGACCGACGTGACGGGCGTGGTGAAGCTGCCGGAAGGCGTGGAGATGGTGATGCCGGGCGACAACGTGGCGATGGATGTCGAGCTGATCGCGCCGATCGCCATGGACCAGGGCCTGCGCTTCGCCATCCGCGAGGGCGGCCGCACCGTCGGCGCCGGCGTCGTCGCCTCCATCGAGAAGTGATGCATCGTGGCTGACGCGCAAAACATCCGCATCCGCCTCAAGGCGTTCGATCACCGCGTGCTGGATGGCAGCACGCGGGAGATCGTGAACACCGCGAAGCGGACCGGCGCGCGGGTGCGGGGACCGATCCCCCTGCCCACGCATATCGAGCGGTTCACCGTGAACCGTTCCCCGCACGTGGACAAGAAGTCGCGCGAGCAGTTCGAGATCCGGACTCATCGCCGCCTTCTGGACATTGTCGACCCCACCCCGCAGACCGTGGACGCGCTGATGAAGCTCGACCTCGCCTCGGGCGTGGACGTCGAGATCAAGATCTAAGGCCGGGAGGATAGCTGCCATGGCCGCCACTAACGGCCGTACCGGCCTGATCGCCAAGAAGCTGGGCATGACCCGGCTGTTCAACGAGGACGGTTCGACCGTCCCCGTGACCGTGCTGCATGTCGATGACGTGCGCGTGGTGTCGACCCGCACCGAGGAGAAGGACGGCTATGTCGCCCTTCAGATCGGTGCCGGGAAGGCGAAGGTGAAGAACGTCTCCAAGCCCAACAAGGGCCACTTCGCGAAGACCGGCGTGGAAGCGCCGGCCAAGCTGGTGGAGTTCCGTGTCGCTGCCGACGCGGTGCTGGAGCCGGGTGCTTCGCTGACGCCGTCGCACTTCGTCGCAGGTCAGCGCATCGACGTGACCGCGACCTCGAAGGGCAAGGGCTTCGCCGGTGCGATGAAGCGCTGGAACTTCCGTGGTCTCGAGGCGTCGCACGGCGTGTCGATCAGCCACCGCTCGCACGGTTCCACGGGCAACCGCCAGGATCCGGGCAAGACCTTCAAGAACAAGAAAATGGCCGGCCATCTCGGTGTCGAGCGCATCACCACCCAGAACCTGGTGGTGGCGGGTGTCGATGCGGAGAAGGGGCTGCTGCTGGTGAAGGGCTCCGTGCCCGGCGCCGCGGGGGCCTGGGTGATGGTTCGCGACGCCGTGAAGCGCGCGCGCCACGCCGACGCGCCCTATCCGGCGTAAAGGTAGACAGAAGCGATGCAAGTGAAGGTTATCACTCTCGATAACGGCCAAGCCGGCGAGATCGAACTGCCGGAGGAGCTCTTCGGAGCCACTCCGCGGTCCGACATCATGGCGCGCGTGGTGCACTGGCAGCTCGCGAAGCGACGTGCGGGTACCCACAAGGTGAAGGGCATGGGGGAGGTCTCCGGGACCACCAAGAAGCCCTATCGCCAGAAGGGGACCGGCAATGCCCGTCAGGGCTCGCTCCGTGCGCCGCAGTTCCGCACCGGTGGCGTCGTGCATGGTCCGGTCGTCCGCGACCACGGCTACAGCCTGAACAAGAAGGTCCGCCGCATGGGCCTGATCTCGGCGCTGAGCCAGAAGGCCCGTGACGGCAAGCTCGTCGTGATCGACGTGCCGGCCGAAGCGGCCAAGACCGCGCAGCTGGCCAAGCAGGTCAAGGCGCTGGGCTGGACGAGCGCGCTGGTGGTCGATGCGACCCCGGCCGAGGGCTTCGTGCGCGCCGCGCGCAACCTGCCCAAGGTCCAGGTCATGCCGACGGTCGGCGCCAACGTGTACGACATCCTCAACCACGACATCCTCGCGGTGACGCGGGCCGGGGTCGAGGCGCTGAAGGAGCGGCTGGCGTGAGCGAGACGCAGGAAAAGGCCAAGCGCCCGGTGATCGGGCGCGAGCGGATGTACCAGGTCGTGCTGGCGCCGCTGGTGACGGAGAAGGCGACCGCCCTGAACGAGCAGGGCCAGGTGACCTTCAAGGTGGCGCTCGAGGCGACGAAGCCCGAGATCAAGGCCGCTGTGGAGGGCCTGTTCGGTGTGACGGTGAAGGCCGTGAACACCGTGGTGGTCAAGGGCAAGACGAAGCGCTTCAAGGGTCGTCCCGGGGTGCGCTCGGACTGGAAGAAGGCGATGGTCAAGCTCGGCGAGGGCCAGTCCATCGACCTCACGACGGGGCTCGCGTAAGCCATGGCATTGAAGAACTTCAATCCGGTCACCCCGTCCCTGCGCGGGACGGTGCTGGTGGACCGGTCCGAGCTGTGGAAGGGCGCGCCCGTCAAGCAGCTCACCGAGGGCAAGAGCAAGTCGGGCGGCCGCAACAACCACGGCCGCACGACCGTTCGGTTCCGTGGTGGCGGGCACAAGCAGACCTATCGCTACGTGGACTTCAAGCGGAACACCAAGTTCGGCGTTCCCGCGACGGTCGAGCGGCTGGAGTATGATCCCAACCGCACCGCCTGGATCGCGCTGCTGAAGTACCAGGATGGCGAGCTGGCCTACATCATCGCGCCGCAGCGGCTGAAGGCCGGCGACACAGTGGTCTCCGACCAGCGCGCCGACATCAAGCCGGGCAATGCGATGCCGCTGTCGGCCATTCCGGTCGGCACGATCATCCACTGCATCGAGCTGAAGCCCGGCGCCGGTGCGAAGATGGCCCGTTCCGCGGGTTCCTACGCGCAGCTGGTCGGCAAGGATTCGGGCTATGCCCAGATCAAGCTGATGTCGGGCGAGCTGCGGCTGGTGCGCGCGGAGTGCATGGCCTCGATCGGTGCCGTGTCCAACCCGGACAACAGCAACCAGCAGATCGGCAAGGCCGGTCGCTCCCGCTGGCTTGGCCGCCGTCCGCACAACCGCGGCGTGGTCATGAACCCGGTCGATCACCCGCATGGCGGTGGCGAGGGCCGGACGTCCGGTGGCCGCCACCCAGTCACCCCGTGGGGCAAGCCGACGAAGGGCTACAAGACCCGCACCAACAAGCGGACGAACAATCTGATTGTTCGCCGGCGCAACGCGACGAAGGGCTGATTAGATGGCTCGCAGTGTTTGGAAGGGGCCGTTCGTCGACGGCTACCTGCTCAACAAGGCGGATGCGGCGCGTGCGTCGGGGCGGAACGAGATCATCAAGATCTGGAGCCGCCGCAGCACGATCCTTCCGCAGTTCGTCGGCCTGACCTTCGGGGTCTACAACGGGAAGAAGTTCATCCCGGTGCAGGTCAACGAGAACATGGTCGGCCACAAGTTCGGCGAGTTCTCGCCGACGCGGACCTTCACCGGCCACTCGGCCGACAAGAAGGCGAAGCGGGGCTGAGATGAGCAAGCCGAAGCATGATCGTAGCCTCGGGGAGACCGAGGCGAAGGCGACCACCCGGAACATCCGGGTCTCGCCGCGCAAGCTGAACCTGGCCGCCGGTCTGATCCGTGGCAGGAAGGCGCAGGACGCGGTGGCGATCCTGACCTTCTCCAAGTTCCGGATCACCGACACGGTCAAGAAGACGCTGGAAAGCGCGATCGCGAACGCGGAGAACAACCACCAGCTGGACGTGGACCGTCTGGTGGTGGCCCGCGCCGAGGTCGGCCGTGCCGTCGTCATGAAGCGCTTCCACGCCCGTGGCCGTGGCCGGTCGTCGCGCGTCGAGAAGTGGTTCAGCCACCTGACCATCGTGGTGGCGGAGCAGGCCGAGACCGCGTCGCAGCAGGAGGCCGCATAACATGGGTCACAAAGTCAACCCGATCGGGCTGCGGCTGGGCATCAACCGCACCTGGGATAGCCGCTGGTACGCCGATGCCGGCTATTCCAAGATGCTGCACGATGACCTGAAGCTGCGTACGAAGCTGAAGGAGCGCCTGAAGGGCGCCGGCGTGTCGCGCATCGTGATCGAGCGTCCGGCCAAGAAGCCGCGCGTGACGATCCATGCCGCCCGTCCGGGCGTGGTGATCGGCAAGAAGGGCGCCGACATCGAGGTGCTGCGCAAGGACCTGGCGAAGCTCGCCGGGGCCGAGGTCTCCCTGAACATCATGGAGATCCGCAAGCCCGAGATCGACGCGACCCTGGTCGCCGAGAGCATCGCCCAGCAGCTGGAGCGCCGCGTGGCCTTCCGGCGCGCCATGAAGCGCGCCGTGCAGTCCGCGATGCGCCTGGGTGCCGGCGGCATCCGCATCAACTGCGGTGGCCGCCTGGGCGGGGCCGAGATCGCGCGCATGGAGTGGTACCGCGAGGGCCGCGTGCCCCTGCATACCCTCCGCGCCGACATCGACTTCGGCACGGCGACGGCGAAGACCAACTATGGCACCTGCGGTGTCAAGGTGTGGATCTTCAAGGGTGAAATTCTGGCTCATGATCCGATGGCGCAGGACAAGCGCGCCGCGGAGCAGGCGCCTCAGCGCTGAGGCGGGATGAATCATGCTGCAACCGAAGCGCACGAAGTTCCGGAAGGCCCATAAGGGCCGCATCCATGGCCTGGCGAAGGGCGGGTTCACCCTGTCCTTCGGCGGCTTTGGCCTGAAGGCCCTGGAGCCGGAGCGAGTGACGGCCCGCCAGATCGAGGCGGCCCGTCGCGCCATCACCCGCGCCATGAAGCGTCAGGGTCGCGTCTGGATCCGGATCTTCCCGGATGTTCCGGTCTCGACCAAGCCTGCCGAGGTCCGCATGGGCTCCGGCAAGGGCGCGCCCGAGTATTGGGTGGCCCGCATCAAGCCGGGCCGCATCATGTTCGAGATCGACGGCGTCAGCCAGGAGACGGCCCGCGAGGCGCTGACCCTTGGCGCGGCGAAGCTGCCGATCAAGACGAAGTTCGTGGCGCGTCTGGGCGCCGAGGCGTAAAGACATGACCAAGATCGCAGATGTCCGGGCGAAGAGCCCGGACGAGCTGAAGGCGATGCTGCTCGATCTCCGGAAGGAGCAGTTTAACCTCCGCTTCCAACGTGCCACTGGACAACTGGAGGCGGTTTCGCGTATTCGCGCGGTGCGGCGCGACATCGCCCGCGTGAAGACCGTGCTGGGCCAGTCGGCCCAGGCGGACAAGAAGGCCTGACGAGGAGACCCCGGCGATGCCGAAGCGAGTCCTCACCGGGCGGGTCGTGAGCGACAAGGGCGACAAGACGGTTACCGTCCTCGTCGAACGTCGTGTCATGCATCCGCTCTACAAGAAGTTCATCAAGCGCTCGGGCCGCTATGCGGCGCACGACGACGCCAACCTGTGCAAGGAAGGCGATACCGTGCGGATCGAGGAGTGCCGCCCCATCAGCAAGCGCAAGAGCTGGCTGGTGGTCGCGCGCAACGGTGAGGACGTCGCCCGTCCCGCCGGCTTCGAGAGCGCCCCTGTCGCGGAGAATGCGGCGGCATGATCCAGGTTGAATCCAACCTCGACGTCGCCGACAACTCCGGCGCCCGGAAGGTCCAGTGCATCAAGGTGCTGGGCGGTTCCAAGCGCAAGACGGCTTCTGTCGGTGATATCATCGTGGTGTCCGTGAAGGACGCCATTCCCCGTGCCAAGGTGAAGAAGGGCGAGGTGCATCGCGCCGTCATCGTCCGCACGGCCTATCCCGTGCGGCGCGGCGATGGCTCGGCCATCCGCTTCGACAACAACGCGGCCGTCCTGATCAACAAGCAGGGCGAGCCGATCGGCACGCGTATCTTCGGTCCGGTGGTGCGCGAGCTGCGCGCCCGCCGCTACATGAAGATCATCTCCCTGGCTCCGGAGGTGCTGTAATGGCCGCGAAGATCCGCAAGGGTGACCGCGTCCAGGTGATCACCGGTTCCGACAAGGGCAAGCGCGGCGAGGTGCTGCGCGTGATCCCCGAGGATAACCGGGCGATCGTCCAGGGCGTGAACATGGTCAAGCGGCACCTGAAGCCGCAGGGCATGAACCAGCCGGGTGGCATCCAGGAGAAGGAGGCGACGATCCACCTCTCCAACCTGGCGCTGATCGATCCGAAGTCCGACAAGCCGACCCGCGTCGGCTTCAAGGACGTGGACGGCAAGAAGGTCCGGGTGGCCAAGGCCTCCGGCGAGGTGCTCGACGCATGAGCGACACTCAGAAGGAGCTGCCGCGCCTGCAGCGGCACTACAACGAAGTGGTGCGCAAGGCTCTGCAGGAGCAGTTCGGCTACCAGAACGTCATGGAGATGCCCAAGCTCTCCAAGATCGTCATCAACATGGGCGTGGGCGAAGCGGCCGGCGACAGCAAGAAGCTGGACGCGGCCGTGGCCGACCTGATGGCCATCGCTGGCCAGAAGCCGGTCAAGACCCGGGCCAAGAAGGCGATCGCGGGCTTCAAGATCCGCGAGGGGCAGGCGATTGGCTGCAAGGTCACGCTGCGCCGCGCGCGGATGTACGAGTTCCTGGACCGTCTGGTGACGATCGCGATGCCGCGCGTCCGCGATTTCCGCGGCCTGCCCGGCAACCGTGGCTTCGACGGCCGTGGCAATTTCGCCATGGGCCTGAAGGAGCAGATCATCTTCCCGGAAATCGCCTACGACAAGGTCGAGGCGGTGCGTGGCATGGACATCCAGTTCGTGACCACGGCAAAGACGGACAAGGAGGCCAAGGCCCTTCTCAAGGCCTTCGAGCTGCCTTTCGCCAATTAATCTCGGAAAACCGGCCCGGCCCGTTCCCTTCCCAGTTGGCAGGGGGCGGGTGGGGCCAGGTTCTGGAGGATAAGATCGCATGGCCAAGACTTCGGCTGTCGAGAAGAACAACCGGCGCGCCAAGCTCTCGGCGCTGCACGCGGAGAAGCGTGCGGCGCTGAAGGCTCTGGTGATGGACCGCGAGGCGCCCGTCGAGGAGCGTTTCGAGGCCACCCTGAAGCTCGCGCAGCTGCCGCGGAATGGCGCCAAGGTGCGCGGCCGCCTGCGCTGCGAGCTGACTGGCCGTCCCCGCGGGAATTACCGCAAGTTCAAGCTGAGCCGTAACGCGCTCCGTGACCTGGCCTCCTTCGGCCAGATTCCCGGGCTCGTGAAGGCCTCCTGGTAAGGCGGAGGATCGATGTCCCTGTCCGATCCGCTGGGTGATATGCTCACCCGTATCCGCAATGGTCAGCGCGCGCGGCAGAGCCGCATCGTGTCTCCCGCGTCGCGCCTGCGTGCCGACGTGCTGGATGTCCTGAAGCGCGAGGGCTATATCCGTGGCTACAGCTCCGAGGACGTGCGCCCTGGCGTGAAGATCCTCAACATCGAGCTGAAGTACTCGGAGGGCGAGCCGGTGATCAAGGAGATCAACCGGGTGTCCAAGCCGGGCCGCCGCGTCTACGCGAAGATCAAGGAGCTGCCGAAGGTCTATAACGGCTTCGGCGTTTCCATCCTTTCCACGCCTCGCGGCGTGATGAGCGACAATGAGGCCCGCGCTGCCAATGTTGGCGGCGAAGTCCTCTGCCGCGTGTTCTGAGGAGGCCGGCCCCATGTCACGCGTCGGCAAGTATCCCGTCACCGTCCCGAGCGGCGTCACCGTCGCCCTTCAGGACGGCGTCGTGGTGGCCAAGGGCAAGCTCGGCGAGCTGCGCCTGCCGGTCGTCACGGAAGCGGTGGATGTGAAGATCGAGGACGGCTCCGTCACCGTCTCGCCGAAGGGCGAGGACCGGCGGTCGCGCACGCTGTGGGGCACCACGCGTTCGCTGATCAACGGGATGGTGACGGGCGTTTCCACCGGCTTCTCCAAGTCCATGGAGATCACCGGCACGGGTTACCGTGCGGCGGTCCAGGGCAAGGAGCTGGTGCTGAACCTCGGCTACAGCCACGAGATCCGCTACGCGATCCCCGAGGGGATCAAGATCACGACCGAGCGCCCCACGGCGATCAAGGTCGAGGGTGCGGACAAGCAGCGGGTCGGCCAGGTGGCCGCCGAGATCCGCGCCTATCGTGGTCCCGAGCCCTACAAGGGCAAGGGCGTCCGCTACGACAACGAGGTCATCCTCCGGAAGGAGGGTAAGAAGAAGTAATGCGCAAGCTCGCACTCCAGACGCGGCGCCGCTCGCGGCTCCGCTTCCAGCTGCGGCAGAAGGCCGGCGGGCGTCCTCGCCTGTCGATCTACCGCTCCGGCCGGCACATCTATGCGCAGGTGATCGACGACAAGGTGGGCCGCACCCTGGCGGCTGCCTCGACGCTCGAGAAGGACCTGCGTGCCCGTACGGGGGCGGATGTCGACGCGGCGACCGCCATCGGCAAGCTGGTGGCCGAGCGTGCCATCGCGGCCGGTGTCTCGGCGGTGGTCTTCGACCGCGGCCCCTATCTCTACCATGGCAGGGTCAAGGCCCTGGCGGACGGCGCCCGCGAGGGCGGGCTGTCGTTCTGAGGAGCGTCTGACGCATGGCATATGCACCGAGGTCCGGTGGCGGTGGCGAGGGTGGTGACGGCGAGCGCCGTGGCCGCGGCCGCCGTCGCGACAACGACCGCAATCAGCAGCAGGCCCACAGCGAGGGTGATGAGCTCCGCGACAAGCTGGTGACCATCAATCGCGTCGCGAAGGTGGTGAAGGGTGGCCGTCGCTTCTCCTTCGCCGCGCTCGTGGTGGTGGGCGACCAGAAGGGGCGCGTGGGCTGGGGCGCCGGCAAGGCGCGCGAGGTTCCGGAGGCGATCCGCAAGGCGACCGAGCGCGCCAAGCGGACGATGATCCGCGTGCCGATGCGTGAGGGCCGCACCCTGCACCACGACATGATCGGCGAGTTCGGCGCGGGCCGCGTGATCCTGCGCGCGGCGCCGGCGGGCACCGGCATCATTGCCGGCGGCCCGATGCGCGCCGTGTTCGAGACGCTGGGCATGGGCGACGTGGTCGCCAAGTGCACCGGCACGACGAACCCGCACAACATGGTCAAGGCGACCTTCGCGGCGCTGGGGAAGGTGACCTCCCCGCGTGCCGTGGCGGCGCGGCGCGGCAAGAAGGTCTCCGACCTGATCGGCCCGCGCAAGGACGAGGCCGCTCCGGCGGCTCAGGAGGCTGGCGGTGTCTGAGACTGCCAAGAAGACCGTGAAGGTGACCCAGACCGGGTCGCCGATCGGCCGCAAGCCCGGGCAGCGCGAGACGCTGATCGGGCTGGGGCTGAACAAGATGCACCGGACCCGCGAGCTTGAGGACACCCCCGCCGTGCGCGGGATGATCCGCAAGGTCGCCCACCTCATCAAGGTGGAGGACTGATCATGGTGAAGCTCAACGAGCTGCGCGACAACGAGGGCGCCCGCCCGAAGTTCAAGCGCATCGGCCGCGGCATCGGTTCCGGCAAGGGCAAGACGGGTGGCCGCGGCGTGAAGGGCCAGAAGGCCCGCACCGGCGTGTCGCTGAACGGGTTCGAGGGCGGTCAGCTCCCGATCTACCGGCGCCTGCCGAAGCGGGGCTTCGTGAATCTCTTCCGCGTCGAGTACGCGCCGCTGAACATCGGCCTGCTCGACAAGGCGATCGAGGAAGGCCGCCTGCCGGCCGACCAGGCGCTGGACGAGACGATGCTGAAGGCGGCTGGCGTGGTGCGGGTCAGCGGCAAGCGTGCCGGTGTCCGCCTGCTCGCCAAGGGTGAGATCAAGCGTGCGGTGAACATCACCGTCACCGGTGCCTCGCAGGCCGCCATCGCGGCGGTCGAGGCGGCGGGCGGCAAGGTGACGGTCACCGCGCCGAAGGCTTCGGAAGAAGCTCCGGCCGCTTGATTTGCGCCTCCCTGGGGGGCTACCTGACAGCTGATGTCTTCGCTGCGGCGCGCGGGGGACCTCCCCGGGCGCCGCAGTTGTATGGAGGGTACGCATGGCGTTCGCCGCCGAGCAGCTCGCGGCCAATCTCAACCTCGGGGTGCTGTCGCGCGCTACCGAGCTGAAGAAGCGGCTCTGGTTCACACTAGGGGCACTGATCGTCTATCGCCTCGGCACCTATATCCCCGTCCCTGGCGTGGATGCCTCGGTGATGGCGGATATCCTGCGCCAGCATGGCGGCGGCGTCCTGGGCATGTTCGACATGTTCACGGGCGGCGCGCTGGGGCGCATGACGGTCTTCGCGCTGAACATCATGCCCTATATCTCCGCCTCCATCATCGTGCAGCTGATGACGGCGGCGATCCCGTCCTGGGAGGCCCTCAAGAAGGAGGGCGAGAGCGGACGGAAGAAGCTCAACCAGTACACGCGCTATCTGACGGTGCTGATCGCGATCTTCCAGGCTTATGGCATCGCCGTCGGGCTGGAGGGGATGCAGGGCGCCATGGGAGCCTCGCCGGTCTATGCCGGGGGCACCTTCTTCCGGCTTTCCGCAGTGATCACCCTGGTGGGCGGCACG
The DNA here is from genome assembly GCF_002754815.1 of Roseomonas sp. FDAARGOS_362. Classification (GTDB taxonomy): domain Bacteria; phylum Pseudomonadota; class Alphaproteobacteria; order Acetobacterales; family Acetobacteraceae; genus Roseomonas; species Roseomonas mucosa. The sequence continues at coordinate 3,987,223 of NZ_CP024588.1, forward strand.
ATGTTCCTGATGTGGCTGGGTGAGCAGATCACCGCCCGGGGCATCGGCAACGGCATCAGCCTGATCATCTTCGCAGGCATCGTGGCAAACCTGCCGCATGCCTTCGTCTCGACCCTGGAGCTGGGCCGGACCGGGGCGCTCTCGACGCCCTTCATCATCTTCTTCCTGCTGGTCGCCCTGGCCGTGATCGCCTTCGTGGTGTTCATGGAGCGGGCGCAGCGCCGCATCCCGGTGCAGTATCCCAAGCGCCAGGTCGGCAACCGGATGTTCGGCGGCGACTCGACCCATCTGCCGCTGAAGCTGAACACGGCCGGCGTGATCCCGCCGATCTTCGCCTCCTCCCTGCTGCTGCTGCCGGCGACCTTCGCGGGCTTCGCGGGGGCCGGGCAGGGAGAGGACACCTGGCTGAGCCGGGCGGCGCAGTGGCTGGCGCATGGCCAGCCGCTCTACATGGGCCTGTATGTCGCGCTGATCATCTTCTTCGCCTTCTTCTACACCGCTGTGGTCTTCAACCCGCAGGAGACGGCGGAGAACCTGAAGAAGAACGGTGGCTTCGTGCCCGGTATCCGGCCGGGGCAGGCGACGGCGGACTATTTCGACCGGGTGCTGACGCGGCTGACCCTGGTGGGCGCGATCTACCTCTGCATCGTCTGCCTGATCCCGGAATTCCTGATCAGCCAGTACGGCGTGCCTTTCTACTTCGGCGGCACCTCCCTGCTGATCATCGTGTCCGTCACGATGGACACGGTGGCGCAGGTGCAGTCTCATCTCTTCGCGCACCAGTACCAGGGCCTGATCCGCAAGGCCCGGCTGGGGGCGCCGGGGGCTGGGGGAAGCCGGTCCCTGCCGAACGGTAACCGTCCGAGTGTTGGGAGACGTCGTTGAACCTGATCCTGCTGGGGCCTCCCGGGGCCGGAAAGGGAACCCAGGCCAAGCGCCTGGAGGAGAAGTTCGGGGTCGCGCAGATCTCGACGGGCGACATGCTCCGGGCGGAGGTCAAGTCTGGCTCCCAGATCGGGCGCGAGGCCAAGGCGATCATGGAGAGCGGCGGGCTGGTGCCCGACGCGATCATCACCGCCATGCTGGCCCTGCGGGTCGCCCGGCCGGACTGCACCAAGGGCTTCATCCTGGACGGCTTCCCGCGCACGGTGCCTCAGGCGGAGGCGCTGGACGTGATGCTGAAGGAGAAGGGCTTGGCGCTCGATCACGTGATCGAGTTGAAGGTCGACCCGACGGCGCTGGTCGAGCGCATCGCCGGCCGCTTCACCTGCGCCGCCTGCGGCACCGGCTACCATGACACCTTCAAGCCGACGATCCAGGCCGGGGTCTGCGACGTCTGCGGCGGCACGGAGTTCGTCCGCCGGGCCGACGACAAGGCGGAGACCGTGGCGGCGCGCCTGGAGGCCTACCGGATGCAGACGGAGCCGCTGCTGCCCTACTACCAGGCGCAGGGGAAGCTGAAGTCGGTGGACGGCATGGCCGATATCGACGACGTGACCCGCGAACTGGGAGCCCTGTTGAGGCGGGCTTGACCTGAGGGACGGGGAGGTTTATCCCGCCCCTTCCTCGCGGCGGGCTCCCTCCCGCTGCGTGTTCCCATGCCATTTGCCGGTGCTTCGGCGGTTTCGCCGCCGGAGTCGGGCAATGATCACCTCGCCGGCCCAGGCTGCCCGCCGTCGCCGGCCCTATCGGAGCAGTTGCTCCAGGAGAGCGAACGTGGCGCGTATCGCCGGCGTGAACATCCCCGACAACAAGCGGGTGCAGATTTCCCTGCGCTATATCTATGGCATCGGCCCGAAGAACGCGGCCGAGATCTGCGAGAAGCTCGGTATCCCCGAGGAGCGCCGGGTCAACCAGCTCTCCGACGAGGAGGTCCTGAAGATCCGCGAGATGCTGGATCGCGACTACCGCGTGGAGGGTGACCTCCGCCGCGAAGTGGCGATGAACATCAAGCGGCTGATGGACATGGCCTGCTACCGTGGCCTGCGTCACCGCCGTGGCCTGCCGGTGCGCGGCCAGCGCACCCACACCAACGCCCGCACCCGCAAGGGCAAGGCCGTGGCGATCGCCGGCAAGAAGAAGGTGACGAAGTAAGATGGCGCGTCAGCCGCAGGCGGGCTCCCGTCCCCGCAAGAAGGAGCGCAAGAACATCGCCACGGGCGTGGCGCATGTGCTCGCGACCTTCAACAACACCATCGTGACGATCACCGACAGCCAGGGCAACGCCATTGCTTGGTCGTCCTCCGGGTCGCAGGGCTTCAAGGGCAGCCGGAAGTCCACCCCGTACGCCGCGCAGGTCGCGGCCGAGGATGCCGGCCGCAAGGCCCGCGAGCACGGCATGGAGACCCTGGAGATCATGGTCTCCGGTCCCGGTTCGGGCCGCGAGAGCGCGCTGCGCGCTCTGCAGGCCGTCGGCTTCTATGTCACCGCCATCAAGGACGTGACCCCGATCCCGCACAACGGTTGCCGTCCGCGCAAGCGTCGTCGCGTCTGATCGGGGAAACGTCGCAGGAGATACCCAAGTGCTGGATCGCAATTGGCGTTCCCTGATCAAGCCCGAGCGCCTGGACGTCGATCCGGGCGCTGACCCCGCGCGCGTGGCCACCGTGGTCGCCGAGCCGCTGGAGCGCGGCTTCGGTCAGACTCTGGGCAACGCGCTGCGGCGGGTTCTGCTGTCCTCGCTCCAGGGCGCGGCCGTCACGGCCGTGAAGATCGAGGGCGCGCTGCACGAGTTCAGCAGCCTGCAGGGTGTCCAGGAGGATGTCACCGACATCATCCTGAACATCAAGCAGCTGGCCATCCGCATGCCCTCCGAGGGCACGAAGCGCCTGACGCTGGAGGCCACCGGCCCCGGCGAGGTGACGGCGGGCCAGATCCAGGTGACCGGCGACATCGAGGTCGCCAACCCGGAGCTGGTGATCTGCACGCTCGACGATGGGGCGCGCTTCTCCATGGAACTCACCGTCTCGACGGGCAAGGGCTATGTCCCCGCCTCCGAGAACCGGACCGAGGACCAGGAGATCGGCCTGATCCCGGTGGACGCGATCTATTCGCCTGTCCGCCGCGTCGCCTTCCAGGTGCAGCCGACCCGCGTCGGCCAGCGCACGGACTACGACAAGCTCGTGCTCACGGTGGAGACCGACGGCACGGTCGCGCCGGATGACGCGGTGGCGCTCGCCGCCCGCATCCTGCAGGACCAGCTGCAGCTCTTCATCAACTTCGACGAGCCGCGCGAGGCCAAGGTGCAGGAGGTGCAGGACGACCTGCCCTTCAACCGCAACCTGCTTCGCAAGGTCGATGAGCTGGAGCTGTCGGTCCGCAGCGCGAACTGCCTGAAGAACGACAACATCGTCTATATCGGCGACCTCGTGCAGAAGTCCGAGCAGGAGATGCTGCGCACCCCGAATTTCGGGCGCAAGTCCCTGAACGAGATCAAGGAGGTTCTCGCCTCCATGGGTCTCAGCCTCGGAATGAACGTGCCGGGCTGGCCGCCTGAGAACATCGAGGACCTGGCTCGCCGGGTCGAAGAGCCCTTCTGAACCCGGGGCCTAGGAGACTGAAATGCGTCACGGGATGTCCGGGCGGAAGCTGAACGTCACTTCCTCTCACCGGATCGCGATGTTCCGGAACATGGCGACCTCGCTGCTCAAGCACGAGCAGATCACGACCACCCTGCCCAAGGCCAAGGAGCTGCGGCCCTATGTCGAGCGGATCATCACGCTCGGCAAGCGCGGCGACCTCTCGGCCCGCCGGCAGGCGCTGGCCCAGATCCGCGACGAGAAGGTGGTGGACAAGCTGTTCACGACCATCGCGGAGCGCTACGCCACCCGCCAGGGCGGTTATTGCCGCGTGCTGAAGGCCGGCGTGCGCTACGGCGATGCCGCCGACATGGCGGTGATCGAGCTGGTGGATCGCGACGTCTCGGCCAAGGGCCTGGACAGCGGCCCGCAGCCGGAGATCGTCGAGGCCGAGGGCGAGCAGCCCCAGGCCTGATTTATCGACCGATGCGGCTGATCGGATCGTTTCGGCACGGGGCGGGTGGGAAACCACTCGCCCCGTTGCTGTTCGTGCTGGGCCTGCTCTGCCTGCCCGCCGCGGGGCTTGCCGATGAGGGCGTGGTGGACGACGCCTCGGAGCTGGAGGGGCAGACCATCCAGCAGCTCGGCGCCTTGCAGGACATGGCGCCGATGCTGCGCAACGTTGCACGCGGCCGGCAGCAGGTGATTTTCGAGCATCTGCGCGCCCCTGGGAGCCACGTCCATGCCGAGGACGGCTTCGCCTGGGCCTGGGGCTGCCGTGGCGGGGACTGCGCGCGGAACGGGCTGTTCCTGGGGCATGAGCCGAAGAACGGGCTGCTCTGGATGCTGTTGATCCGGGATGGCGAGCTTGACCGCCAGGTGCCGCCCCGCGGCTCGCCCTGGCCCGCACCGCTGGTGAAGGGCGTGGCCAGCGTCAGCGCCGAACTGGCGGCCCGGATGGCGCGCGGGGGCTGAAAAGGGCGTGGGGGTTCAGCCCCCCGCTGGTTCCTGGCGCCAGAAGGCGTGGAGGGCGGGGATGTCCCTGTTGCAGAGCAGGGGCAGGGCCGCGCTGATCCGCTCGAGCGGCCAGTCCCACCAGGCCATTTCCAATAGCAAGGCGGCGCCGCTGCCGATCGAGCAGAAGCTCCCGATGATCAGGCGATCCACATCCGTGCGGTCGGGAAAAAGGTAGCGGGCACAGTCGTCGAAACCGTGCCGGTGATAGTAGCCGGAATAGTAGCTGTAGCGGCCAACCAGGATATTGGGGTTGGTCACCTGCTCCGACAGCAGGCGGCCGGCGAAGGGGCTCTCGAAGGCATTCCCGGTCATGGGTCTTTCCTCTTTTCTGCCTCCCCCGCCATCTCTCCCGGCCTGTCCCACCGGGCCGGATGGCCCGGTGGGACAGGCCGGTCCGATGGGCCGGTCAACCCTGGTTCTTGGCCAGCTCCGACACCAGGAAGTCGCGGAAGACGGCGACGCGCTTGGAATGCCGCATCTCCTCCGGATAGACGAAGTAGGACTCGAAGCGCGGGGTCTTCATCTCGCTCAGGATCGGCGTGAGATCCGCAATGTCATCGCCGAGATAGTCGGGCAGGGCGGTGATGCCCAGGCCGCTGCGCACGGCGCGCAGCATGGCGGGGAGGCTGTTCACCTCCATCACGGCGCGACGCGGGCTGCCGGCGCGGCGTCCCGCCTCGGCGATCCAGTTGATGTCCTCGATCGGCTGGCGGTGGTCGCCATAGGTGATCAGCCGGTGGTTATCGAGATCCTCCGGCCGCTGCGGGGCGCCGTACTGCTTCACGTACTCGGGCGAGGCCACGATCTTCCAGCCGAAGGTGGCGACATGGCGCTGGATCAGGTCCGGCTGCCGGGGGGCGTGCATGCGGATGGCGACATCCGCCTCGCGCATCGCCAGGTCCAGCTCCGTGTCGTCCAGCAGCAGGGTGACGGTGACGTCGGGGTGCTTCTCGATGAAGCGTTGCAGGCGCGGGGCGAGCCAGAGCGAGCCGAAGCCGGTGGTGGTCGTGACCTTGAGGCGGCCGGCGGCGCGCTCACGGCTCTCGGTGAGCAGGGCCTCGGTCATCGCCAGCTTGGCGAAGACCTCGCGCACCGTCTTGTTCAGCGTCTCGCCTTGTTCCGTCAGGATCAGGCCGCGGGCGTGGCGGTGGAACAGGGGCACCGCCAGGGCCTCTTCCAGGGCCTGGATCTGGCGGGAGACGGCGGACTGGCTCAGGTTCAGCGACTCGCCGGCATGGGTGAAGGACCCCGCCTCGGCGACCGCGTGGAAAACCCTCAGCTTGTCCCAGTCGAGTGGCATGATCGGTGTTTCCTCGCCTCAGAGATAGGCCGCTGGGGCCGGGGCAGATTCGGGAAGGCCGGCGAGCCACTTCTCGGCATCGAGCGCGGCCATGCAGCCGGTGCCGGCCGCGGTGATCGCCTGGCGGTAGATGTGGTCCTGCACGTCCCCGGCCGCGAAGACCCCTTCCGCCGAGGTCTGGGTGCGGCCCGGCTCGGTGCGGATATAGCCCGCCTCGTCCATGTCGAGCTGGCCCCGGAACAGGGCGGTGGCGGGCGCGTGGCCGATGGCGACGAAAACGCCATGGATCGGCAGCTCGGAGGCCTCGCCGGTCTTCAGGTTGCGCAGGGCGAGTGCCCGGGCGACCGGCGTGCGGCCGCTCTCGTCGGCCAGGATGGCCTCGGCCACCGTGTCGCGCACCACCACGATGTTCGGGCGGGCGAAGAGGCGGTCGAGCAGGATGCGCTCGGCTCGGAAGGTGTCGCGCCGGTGGATCAACGTGACGCGGGCGGCGAGGCCGGAAAGGTAGAGGGCTTCCTCGATGGCCGTGTTGCCGCCGCCGATGACCGCGACCTCCCGCCCCCGGAAGAAGAAGCCGTCGCAGGTGGCGCAGGCGGAGACGCCGAAGCCCGAAAGCTCCTTCTCCCCCGGAATGCCGAGCCAGCGGGCTTGGGCCCCGGTGGCGATCACCAGGCTGTCGGCGAAGTAGACGTCGCCGGAATCGCCCTCGCAGCGGAAGGGGCGGCGGGACAGGTCCACGGCGGTGATGGTGTCCATCTGCAGGCGGGCGCCGACATGTTCGGCCTGCTTCGCCATCTGCTCCATGAGCCAGGGGCCCTGGATGGCCTCGGCGAAGCCTGGATAGTTCTCGACCTCGGTGGTGATGGTGAGCTGTCCGCCCGGCTGCAGGCCCGCCACGACGATCGGTTGCAATCCGGCGCGGGCCGCGTAGATGGCCGCCGTGTATCCGGCCGGTCCGGCACCCAGAACGAGGAGGCGGGTTCGGTGAGTCTCGGGCACTTCTGATTCCTGCGAGTCGCGGGTTACGCGCAGCATATCGGTCAGCCCTGCGTCCACCGCAACCCGGCATTCCGGAAAGGATGGTCTGGACGTGCGGAGCGTGCAAGGATATTTCGCCGCATCGCCATGACGGGCAATGAACAGTATGCCGAATGACGTGCCCGAGCTGGACGCGACTGACCTGGCCATCCTCGACGAGATCCAGCAGGACGGGCGGATCACGAATGTGGAACTCGCCCGCCGCGTCGGCCTCTCGGCCCCTCCCTGCCTGCGCCGGGTGCGCCGGCTGGAGGAACTCGGCGTGGTCCGGGGCTACCATGCCGATCTGGAGCCCGGCTCGCTCGGCTGGGAAGTCGGCTTCTACGCGCTGGTCGGGCTGGAGACGCAGAAGCTCTCGGTGCTGGAGGCCTTCGAGCGGATGGTCACCGCCTGGCCGGAGGTGAGGGAGTGCCACATGATCCGCGGCGGCGGTGACTTCCTGCTGCGGCTGGTGGCGCGCGACACGGCGCACGAGAACGCCCTGACCTCCCGCCTCACCGGGGCCGACCATGTGATGCGGGTGCAGACCCTCCAGGTGATCCGCACCGCCAAGGAAGAGGTGGGCGTGCCGGTGGAGCGGCGCTGAGGCTGTTCCGGCGACGCTGTCCCGTGGGAGGCGTCGCTTCCCCCCTGGTCCCCTCTGCTCAGGAAGGCGAGGGCCTCCCCGAAACCCCGCCGATCTCCGGTGGCGGCAGGCGCCAGCCCACCGGGTCCTGTGGAGGGGGTATTGGGGGAAAGGCGGAGCCTTCCCGCCCGGGCCATGGGAACGCCGCCCTCAGCCCACCCGGACGGTATAGTCCGCCGCTTCCAGGGCGGCGACGATGGCCGCGCCCTGGTTGGCGTCGCGCACCTCGATCATAAGCTCCAGCTCGGCGGTCTGGACCGAGGGGGCGGCGAAGAGGCGCTGGTGGCTGACTTCGATGACATTGCCGCCGGCGGCCGCGACGCGAGTGGAGATATCGGCCAGGACGCCCGGCCGGTCGGGGATGTCGAGGTGCAGGCGCAGGATGCGGCCGTCGCGCAGCATCTCCCGCAGCAGGACATTGGCCAGGATGCGCGGGTCGATATTGCCGCCGCAGACGGTGGTGGCGACGGTATGGCCCGCGAAGCGCTCGGGAAAGGCCAGGATGGCGGCAAGGCCGGCGGCGCCGGCGCCTTCGGCCACGACCTTGGCGCCCTCGGCCAGCAGGGCGATGGCCCGCTCCACCGCGCGTTCGGGGACGACCAGGACCTCGATGCCCAGCCGGGCCAGCATCGCGGCCGGCAGCTCGCCCACGTCGCGCACGGCGATGCCCTCGGCGATGGTGGGGCCGCCGACCTTCACCGGCTCGCCCGCCAGGCGCTGGGCCATGGCGGGATAGCCCTCGACCTCGACGCCGTAGAGGGCGATGTCGGGGCGCAGCTCCTTCACCACCGCGGCGGAGCCGGCGACAAGGCCGCCGCCGCCCACGGGGATCACCATGGATTGCAGACCGGAGGGGGCGTCTTCCAGGATCTCCAGCGCCATGGTGCCCTGGCCGGCGACGATCTCCGGGTCGTCATAGGGGTGGACGAAGACCAGCCCCTCGCTCAGCGCCAGGGCATGGGCGTGGGAGGCGGCCTCGGCCAGGGTTTCCCCGTGCAGCACCACCCGGGCGCCCCAGCTTTCCGTCCGCACCACCTTGGTGGAGGGGGTGAAGCGGGGCATCACGATGGTGGCGCGGATGCCCAGCAGATGGGCGTGGCGCGCGACGGCCTGGGCGTGGTTGCCGGCGCTCATCGCGATCACCCCGGCCTCACCTTCCCGCGCCGAGAGCTGGGCGAGGCGGTTGGCCGCGCCGCGCTCCTTGAAGGCGCCGGTGGGGTGGAGGTTGTCAAGCTTCAGCAGCACCCGGGCGCCGGCGGCGCGGGAAACGGCATGCGGCTCGACCAGGGGGGTACGCAGCACCGTGCCGGCGATGCGCGCGGCGGCCGCGCGCACGTCGGACAGCGCCACGTGCCGTGTGGGCAGGGCGGTCCCTTCCGGCATGGCGCGGCGCCCTACCGGAACCGGACGGCGGTGATCTCGACGGAGCGGGCGCCGCCCGGGGCCGGCACCTCGACGCTGTCGCCGACGCTCTTGCCGAGCAGGGCCCGGGCAAGGGGGGAGGAGATGGAGATCGAGCCCTTCTTCATGTCCGCCTCGTACTGGCCGACGATGCGGTAGGTCTTCTCGTCCTCGGATTCCTCGTCGACGATGGTGACATAGGCGCCGAAGCGCACCTGCTCGCCGGTCATCTTGGAGACGTCGATCACCTCGGAGGAGGGGACGACGGATTCCAGCTCCGCGATACGGCCCTCGATGAAGGACTGCTTCTCGCGCGCGGCGTGGTACTCGGCATTCTCGGAGAGATCGCCATGGGCACGCGCCTCCGCGATCGCACGGATCACAGCCGGGCGCTCCTCGGACTTCAGGACCTTCAACTCTTCCTCAAGCCGAGACAGTCCCTCGGCCGTGATGGGGAACTTCTGCACGGCGTTTAGCCTTCCCTAGAACGCGACGCGGCCGCGCCAGTCCCCGCCAGGAAGTCGGGGGGAACCGGAGCGGCGCCGGGCTGAAACAGGCGGGGCGGGTCCTGGCCGGTAAGCCAGACCCGCCCCGATGTCTCAGAACGAAGATGCAAAATAGGACTGCAACGGAGCCACATCAAGCACTCCCGCGCGCAGTGCCGCGATGGCATGCACGGCGGCCCGGGCGCCCGCCACGGTGGTGTAGTGGGGGATGCCGTTGGTCAGGGCGGAGCGGCGGATGTCGAAGCTGTCCGCGACCGCCTGGCCGGAGCCGGAGGTGTTGATCACCAACTGGATCTCGCCGGACTTCATGGCGTCAACGCAGTTCGGACGGCCTTCCAGCACCTTCTTGACCTCGGTGACGGGCAGCCCCGCCTCGCGCAGCCGGTTGGCGGTGCCGCGGGTGGCGGCGAGGCCGAAGCCCATCTCCACCAGGCGGCGGCCCAGCGAGACCATGGCGGCCTTGTCGCCGTCGCGGACCGAGAGGAAGGCGGTGCCGCTTTCCGGCAGCTTCACCCCGGCGCCCATCTGGGACTTGAGGAAGGCGCGCTCGAAGGAATGGTCGAGGCCCATCACCTCGCCGGTGGACTTCATCTCCGGGCCCAGGATCACGTCCACGTTCGGGAAGCGGGAGAAGGGGAAGACGGCCTCCTTGACCGCGACATGGCGGGAGATGGCGTCGTCGTCCAGGCGGAACTCCGACAGCCTGGCTCCGGCCATGACGCGGGCGCCGATCTTGGCGACCGGCACGCCGGTGGCCTTGGCGACGAAGGGCACGGTGCGGGAGGCGCGCGGGTTGACCTCCAGCACGTAGATCTCGTTGCCCTTCACGGCGTACTGCACGTTCATCAGCCCGCAGACCTTGAGGGCCCGGGCCATGGCCTCGGTCTCGGCCTTGAGCTCGGTGATGATGGCGGGGGAGAGGGAGTAGGGCGGCAGCGAGCAGGCGCTGTCGCCGGAATGGATGCCCGCCTCCTCGATATGCTCCATGACGCCGGCGACATAGACGTTGCCCTCTGCGTCGGCGATGCAGTCCACATCGACCTCGATCGCGTCGGAAAGGTACTGGTCGATCAGGATCGGGTTCTCGCCCGAGACCTTCACCGCCTCCGCGCCGAAGCGCATCAGCTGGGTGCGGTCATGGGCGATCTCCATGGCGCGGCCGCCGAGCACGTAGGAGGGGCGGACCACGACGGGGTAGCCGATGCGCTCGGCCTCGGCGGCGGCTTCCTCCAGCGTGCGGGCGGTACCGTTGGAGGGCTGCTTGAGGCCCAGGCCCTGGAGCAGGTGCTGGAAGCGCTCGCGGTCCTCGGCGATGTCGATGGCCTCGGCGGAGGTGCCGAGGATGGGGATGCCGGCCCGGCTCAGCGCCTGGGAGAGCTTGAGCGGGGTCTGGCCGCCATACTGCACGATGCAGCCCAGCACCTCGCCCTTCTCCTGCTCCTTGCGGATCAGGGAAACGACGTCCTCGGCGGTCAGCGGCTCGAAATAGAGGCGGTCGGAGGTGTCGTAGTCGGTGGAGACGGTTTCCGGGTTGCAGTTGACCATGATGGTCTCGAACCCGGCTTCCTTGAGCGCATAGGCGGCGTGGACGCAGCAGTAGTCGAACTCGATGCCCTGGCCGATGCGGTTGGGGCCGCCGCCGAGGATGACGATCTTCTGCCGGCCCGTGGGGGCCGCCTCGCAGGAGGGAATGCCGAAGCCGCCCTCGTAGGTCGAGTACATGTAGGCGGTGTTGGAGGCGAACTCCGCCGCGCAGGTGTCGATCCGCTTGAAGACCGGGGTGACGCCCAGCGCCAGGCGCTGCTGCGTCACCGCGGCCTCGGTCGAGCCGGTGAGCGCGGCGAGGCGGCGGTCGGAGAAGCCCATGGCCTTCACCCGGCGCAGCGCGCCCGCCTCCCGCGGCAGGCCCTTGGCGCGGATCTCCTCCTCGGCGCGGACGATCTTCTCGATCTCGCGCAGGAACCAGGGGTCGAAGCGGCAGGCGCGCTGGATCTCCTCGACCGAGAGGCCGGCGCGGAAGGCCTGGGCCACGGTCAGCGAGCGGTCCGGCGTCGGGGTGGAGAGGGCGGCGATATAGGCCTCCACCGAGCCGTCGCCCGGGGCGGCGATCTCGTCCAGGCCGGACAGGCCGGTCTCCAGCGAGCGCAGGCCCTTCTGCAACGCCTCGCCGAAGGAACGGCCGATGGCCATGGCCTCGCCCACCGACTTCATCGAGGTGGTGAGCGTCGGCGGCGTGCCGGGGAACTTCTCGAAGGTGAAGCGCGGGATCTTCACCACCACGTAGTCGATGGTCGGCTCGAAGGCGGCCGGCGTCACCATGGTGATGTCGTTCTTGAGCTCGTCCAGCGTGTAGCCCACGGCGAGCTTGGCGGCGATCTTGGCGATCGGGAAGCCGGTGGCCTTCGACGCCAGCGCCGAGGAGCGCGAGACGCGCGGGTTCATCTCGATGACGACCATGCGCCCGTCGGCGGGGTTCACGCCGAACTGGACGTTGGAGCCGCCGGTATCGACGCCGATCTCGCGCAGGCAGGCGATGCTGGCATCGCGCATGCGCTGGTACTCCTTGTCGGTCAGCGTCAGCGCCGGGGCAACGGTCACGGAATCGCCCGTATGGACGCCCATCGGGTCCAGGTTCTCGATGGAGCAGACGATGATGCAGTTGTCCGCGGAGTCACGGACCACCTCCATCTCGTATTCCTTCCAGCCGAGCACGCTTTCCTCGATCAGCACCTCGGTGGTCATGGAGGCGGCGAGGCCGGCGGAAACGATCTGCTCGAACTCCTCCTTGTTGTAGGCGATGCCACCGCCCGTGCCGCCGAGCGTGAAGGAGGGGCGGATGACGCAGGGCAGCTTGACCATCTCCAGCCCGGCGCGCGCCTCCTCCATCGTGTGCGCGATGTGGGAGCGCGGGCTCTCGATGCCGATCCTGGTCATGGCGTCGCGGAACTTCAGCCGGTCCTCGGCCTTGTCGATCACCTCCGCCTTGGCACCGATCAGCTCGCAGCCGTACTTCTCCAGCACCCCGGCCTCGGCCAGCTTCAGCGCCGTGTTCAGCGCGGTCTGCCCGCCCATGGTGGGCAGGATCGCGTCCGGCCGCTCCTTGGCGATGATCTTCTCCACCACCTCGGTGGTGATGGGCTCGATATAGGTGGCGTCCGCCAGCCCGGGATCGGTCATGATCGTGGCCGGGTTGGAGTTCACCAGGATCACCCGGTAGCCCTCGGCGCGCAGCGCCTTGCAGGCCTGGGCGCCGGAATAGTCGAACTCGCAGGCCTGTCCGATCACGATGGGACCGGCGCCGATGATCATGATGGAGTGGAGGTCTGTGCGCTTCGGCATGGTCGGGGGGCTTCGTCCGGGAGGTCTGGCGTTTCAGGGGGCGGGGCGCGCGGTCAGCGGCGCCAGGTCAGCAGGATGGCGGCGGGGATGTTGAGCAGGCAGGCGATATAGAGCGCCTCGGTCAGCCCGTTCACCGGCAGGTTCGGCGGCGCGCGGTCGCGGAACAGCCAGAGCAGCAGGCCGGAGACGAGCAGCGAGGCGATCAGGGCCATGGCCATCGGATGGCCGGGCCTGCCGGCGCGCAGGAAGGCCCGCCACAGGCCGTAGCTGAGGCCCATGCAGCCGAGGCAGGCCAGCAGGATGACGGCGAGCAGCACCATGGCGGTTCCGGCCTGCCCCTGGCCTCAGCCGTGCACCGACAGCCCGCCATCCACCGGGATGGCCGTGCCGGTGACGAAGGCGGCGGCGTCGCTGGCGAGGAAGGCGGCGATGCCGGCGAAGTCGCCCGGCAGGCCCCAGCGCTTCTGCGGCGTGCGGGCCAGGACGCGGTCGTTCAGGTCGGGCATGTCGCGCTTGGCGCCGGCGGTCAGCTCGGTCTCGATCCAGCCGGGCAGGATGGCATTGGCGGTGATCGCGTCCGGCCCCCAGGCGACGGCGAGGGAGCGGGTGTACTGCACGATGCCGCCCTTGCTGGCGCCATAGGCGGGGGAGAGGGGCAGGCCGAAGATCGACATCATCGAGCCGATCGAGATCACCCGGCCATGGCCGGAAGCCTTGAGATGCGGATAGGCGGCGCGGCTCATCCGCATGGCGCTGGTGAGGTTGGCGTCCATGACGGCGTACCAGTCCTCGTCCGAGACATCCTGCGGCAGGCGGCGGATGTTGGTGCCGGCATTGTTGACCAGGATGGCGAGGCCGCCGGCGCGGGCCACCACCTCGTCCACCACGCGGGCGGCGCTGCCGGGCTCGGCGAGGTCGGCCTGGAGGGCGAAGGCCCCTTCGCCGCCATCCGTGTTCAGGGCGGCGACGGCGGCGGCGTTCTTTTCGGCGTTGCGGCCCACCACGACGACGCGGGCGCCGCAGGCGGCCAGGCCGCGCGCCATGCCGAGGCCGATGCCGCCATTGCCGCCGGTGACGATGGCGGTGCGGCCGGCGAGGTCGAAGAACTGGCTCATGCGGCCTTCTCCTTCACGCTCTCGATCAGCGCGGTGAAGCGGTGGAAGAGGTAGTGGCTGTCCGAGGGGCCGGGCGAGGCCTCCGGATGGTACTGCACGGAAAAGGCACGCTTGCCCTCGCAGGCGATGCCCTCGTTGGAGCCGTCGAAGAGCGAGACATGGGTGACCTTCACCCCCTCGGGCAGGCTCTTGTCGTCCACCGCGAAGCCGTGGTTCTGCGAGGTGATCTCGACCTTGCCGGTGGCGAGGTCCTTCACCGGCTGGTTGGCGCCGCGATGGCCGCGGTCCAGCTTGTAGGTGCGGGCGCCCAGCGCCAGGGCCAGGAGCTGGTGGCCGAGGCAGATGCCGAAGACGGGGACCTGCTTCTCCAGCACGCCGCGGATGGCGGGAACGGCGTATTCGCCGGTCGCCGCCGGATCACCGGGGCCGTTGGACAGGAAGACGCCGTCCGGCCCGTGGCGCAGGATCTCCTCCGCCGTGGCGGTGGCAGGGACGACGGTGACGTCGCAGCCGGCATCGGCGAGGCAACGCAGGATGTTCCGCTTGGCGCCGTAGTCCACGGCCACGACCTTGTGGCGCTTGGCGGGGTTGGCGTCATAGCCCTGGTTCCAGCGCCAGAGCCCTTCCTCCCAGCGGTAGGACTGCTGGCAGGAGACCTCCTTCGCGAGGTCCATGCCCTCCAGCCCCGGCCAGCCGGCGGCCTGGGCGCGTAGCGAGGCAAGGTCGAAATTCCCGTCCGGGGCGTGGCAGATCACGCCGTTGGGCGCGCCACCGTCGCGGATGCGGATGGTGAGCGCCCGCGTGTCCACCCCGGCGATGCCGGGGATGCCAAAGCTCTTCAGCCAGTCGTCCAGGTGGCGCTGGGCACGGTAGTTGGAGGGCTCGCTGACATCGGCCTTGGTGATCAGGCCGAGGGCGGCGGGGGTGGTGGTCTCCACATCCTCGGCATTGGCGCCGACATTGCCGATATGCGGGAAGGTGAAGGTGATGATCTGCCCGGCATAGGAGGGATCGGTCAGGGTTTCCTGATAGCCCGTCAGCCCCGTGTTGAAGCAGATCTCGCCCACCCTGGTCGCGGCGGCGCCGAAGCCTCGGCCCCAGAAGACCGTGCCGTCCATCAGGACGATGCAGGCGGTCGCGCCGGCGGGCGGGGTGTCGGCGGCTTCGGGCATGGAGGGCTCCGCAGCGGTGGGGGAGGGGGAGGACGTGGCGGGATCGGCCGGGACCGTGACGGAGGCACCCGGCATGTCCCCGAAGGACAGGCCGGTGGCGGCGAGCAGGGCGGGCCAATGCTTGGGCGGGATGGCGCGGGCCTGCCGCCACTTGCGGACGGCCTCGCTGCCCACGCCGCAGCGGCTTGCCACCGCCTCCGCCCCGCCGGCGAGGCGGATGATCTCTTCCACGGAACGCATGGCAGCGTTATCTGGGAAGCGCTTTCCCAAGTCAAAGAAATCCCGCGCGAGCCTGGGAAAAAACTTCCCAAATTTCCTTCCAGGCAGGGCGGGTGGGAAGTTTCCGCCTGGACCGGCTCCTTGTCGCGGGAGCCGGCCGGCGGGCATCGACGCCAGAACGAGGTAAGGAGAGGGCCAGATGGACCTTCGCAGCCGATTCACCGAGGAACTCAAGGCCTCCATGCGTGCGGGCGACGCCGCCCGTACCTCCACGCTGCGCATGATCATGGCGAAGCTGAAGGATACCGACATCGCTGCCCGTCCTTCGGGCGTGGACAAGGTGCCGGACGAGCAGGTCGTCGCCATGTTGCGCGGCATGGCCAAGAGCCGGCGCGAGAGCGTGGAGATGTACCGCCAGGGCAACCGCCCCGAGCTGGCGGCGAAGGAGGAGGCCGAGATCGCGGTGATCGAGGGCTTCCTGCCGCAGCAAATGGACGAAGCCGCGACCACGGCGGCGGTGGAGGCGGCGATCGTCGAGACCGGGGCCAGCTCGATCAAGGAGATGGGCAAGGTCATGGCGGCGCTGAAGGCGAAGCACGCGGCGACGCTGGACATGGCCAAGGTCGGCCCGATCGTGAAGGCGAAGCTGGGCGGCTGACGGCGCCCCCTGTGGAAAAGGCGGCACGCGCCGCCTTTTCCCGGAGGGTTCAGCGCAGCGCCGCGGCGATGTCTTCCGGCGTGTGGTTGGTCAGGTCCTTGTCCAGCGACTTCACGACGCTCGACTCGACCGTCTTGTGCATCGCCTCGCGGAGCTGGCCCAGGGTCTGCGGGTCGGCCACCACCACCAGGGCCTCGAAGCCGTTCTGCTGCTTCATGGCCTGGAGGGTCTGGGCGATCTGCTTCACGAAGGTGGCCTCGCCGGTCTCCTTGGGCGACTGGTCCTCGGGACGGGAACCGGAGGGGCCCTGCGCAGAGAATTCGGGGGAAAGGCGGTTTTCCTCGCGCAGCGTGATCTCGCCGTTCCGGCCGGTATTGCGGAACAGCAGGGCCTTTTTGCCATCGGCCACCAGGATCAGGGCGTTGTGGGGGATTTCCAGGGCCATGTGGCTTCTCCGTGTCTTGGCGCGCGCGACGGGGCAGGGCGCCCCGGTCGTCCGCAGACAACGCGGCAGCGGGGCGAAAGCTGGGGCCGGCCGGTGGTTTTCTGGAGCGGCGTTGCGGCCCCGGTGGGTCTGAACCCTGCGGCACCCCGTAGGTCAAAACCTACTATAAACCTACTATAGAGGTAGATCCGACCTACACGGGACAGCACGCCGCCCTGGCGGATGATGGCCCGCAACGACGACCCGCAAAGGAGGAGGCGATAGCCCTCCCGCCCGCCTTCCTGGAAGAACTCCGCGCCCGGACGCCCCTGCCCTCGCTGGTCGGGCGGCGGGTCAAGCTCACGCGCAACGGCCGCCAGTGGAAGGGCTGCTGCCCTTTCCACAACGAGAAGACGCCGTCCTTCTATGTCTATGACGACCACTACCACTGCTTCGGCTGCGGCGCGCATGGCGATGCCCTGTCCTTCCTCATGGGCACGGAGGGGGCGAGCTTCCGCGACGCGGTGGAGCGGCTGGCGGGCGAGGCCGGGCTGGAGGTGCCGAAGGAGAGCCCCCGCCAGGTGGAGCGCGAGGCCCGGGCACGCGACCTGCACGAGGTCATGGAGGCGGCCTGTGGCGTGATGCGCCGCTGGCTGCGCGAGGCCGAGGGGCGGGAGGCGCTGGACTACCTGCGGCGGCGTGGGCTGGGCGAGGACACGATCGACCGCTTCGGCCTGGGCTGGTCCGGCTCCTCGCGCGGGGCACTGGCGGCGGCGATGAAGGAGCTGGGGGTCGAGGCGGCGCGGCTGGCCGAGACCGGGCTGCTGCGGGCCAACGAACGTGACGGCGGATACAGCGGCTTCTTCTTCAACCGCGTCATGTTCCCGATCCGCGACCGGCGGGGGCGGATCGTCTCCTTCGGCGGCCGCATCCTGGGCGACGGGCAGCCGAAATACCTGAACGGGCCGGAGACCGAGCTCTTCTCGAAGCGGCGCAACCTCTATGGCTTCGATCTGGCGCGGGAGGCGGCATTCCGGGGCCGGGTGCTCGTGGCGGTGGAGGGTTACATGGATGTGATCGCCCTGCACCAGGCGGGCTTCGACGGCGCCGTGGCCCCCCTGGGAACCGCGCTGACGGAAGACCAACTGGGGGAAATGTGGAGAGCGTCCCCCGAACCGGTGCTCTGCTTCGACGGCGACGCGGCCGGGGCGCGCGCTGCGGCCCGCACGGCCGAGATCGCCCTGCCGCTGCTCTCGCCCGAACGCTCGCTGCGCTTCGCCACCCTGCCGGCGGGGGAGGACCCCGACACGCTGGTGGTGAAGCAGGGACCGGCCGCCTTCCAGGCGGTGCTGGACAAGGCGCGGCCGCTGCATGAATCGCTCTACGACATCCTGGATGCCGGCCGTTCCTCGGGCACGCCGGAACAGCGGGCGGCGCTGCGCAACGACCTCGCGGCCGCGGCGGCGAAGATCCCGGACAAGGCCCTGGCCTCGGAATACCGCTCGGCCCTGCTCGACCGCTTCTTCGCCACCCGCTCGCGGAACCGGCCGGGCTTCGCCCCCGGTGGGGCCCTTGGCGGCGGCGCTTCCAGGGCACGCGTCGGGGAAGGGGAATGGCGCGGCGGACGCAACGGCGCCCGCTTCGGCCGCCCGCCCCCGGTGCGGATCGAGCGGCGACCGGTGGATGCCGATGCCGCGCGGGTGGAACAGGCCCGCTGCCTGCTGGCGATCATCCTCGCCCATCCCTGGGTGCTGGACGAGGTGGAGGAGGCCTGCGCCCTGCTGGAACTGCCGCCCGGCCCCTGCCAGTCGCTGCGACAGGGGCTGCTCGGCTGGCATGGCTCCTCCCCGGGGAGCTCACGAATGCTTGACAGCGCGACTCTGCTCGCCCACCTGCACGCGGCTGAGCTGGGGGAAGCCCATGCCTGGGCGGCGCGTGCGACCGGATTGCCGGCGGCAGCGCGGCCGGAGGCCCAGCCGGCGGAGGTTTTGGCCGCGTGGTGGCACTTCTATGCCCTGCTGCGGGGAAAGGACGCCTTGATCGAGGACCGGCGCCTGGCTCTGGAGGACTGGATCGCGACCAACGATCCGGCCGCCGAGCGGCGGGCCTACCGTCTGAAGGAGGCGTTGGACGCCGTCCAGCGCGGGGAGACCGGCCTGGACGGGCTGTGAGGGTTGAGTGGTCCTGCCCCCCTGTGCGCCGCCTGCGGCGGCCGGGGAGCGGGCGGACCATATAGGGTAGAGGCAATTCGCGTGGGGTTCCGGCGGTCAGGCGTCGGGCCCCGCGCCTTTCGGAGGCTCGGAATGGCAACGAAGACCGCGAACGGGACGGAAACGACCGAGAACCGCGACGAGCAGGTCGAGGGCGTGCTCCTCGATGCCGTGACCTCGATGGTGAAGAAGCTGATCGCCCGGGGCAAGGAGCGCGGCTACATCACCATCGACGACTTCAACCAGGCGCTCCCCTCCGAGCAGGTGTCCTCCGAGCTGATCGAGGACACGATGGCCATGCTGAACGAGGCGGGCATCAACGTCGTCGAGGCCGAGGACGGCGCCGAGGAGGAGGTGGCCGAGAAGAAGGCCACCGAGGAAGAGGAAGGCGCCGAGGCCGAGGACGAGGAAGCCGGCGGCAACGTCAACGAGGAGACGATGGGCCGCACCGACGATCCGGTGCGGATGTACCTGCGCGAGATGGGCAGCGTCGAGCTGCTGTCGCGCGAAGGCGAGATCGCCATCGCAAAGCGCATCGAGGCCGGGCGCGACATGATGATCGGCGGCCTCTGCGAGAGCCCGCTGACCTTCAAGGCCATCCTCGGCTGGTACGAGGACATCAAGGCCGGGCGCATGCTGCTGCGCGACGTGATCGACCTGGAGGCGACTGCGGCGGGCGACAGCGACGCCCCGCCGCCGGCCGAGGTCGAGGAGGTCGAGGAAGGCGAGGAGGGCGAGGGCATCGGCCTGTCGCTTTCCGCGCTGGAGGAGAAGCTGCGCCCCGAGGTCCTGGCCAATTTCGAGGCCATCGAGGAGACCCTGGGCAAGCTCGACAAGCTGTCGAGCAAGCGCATGGAGGCCTATACCGCCGGCGACGACCTGAACGGCCGTTCCGAGAAGACCTACGAGAAGCAGCGCGTCGAGCTGGTGGCGCTGATCGAGAAGGTGCGGCTGCACAACAACCGCATCGAGGAGCTGGTGGACCAGCTCAAGGGGCTGAACCGGCGCCTGACCACCTTCGAGGGACAGGTGATGCGCATGGCGCTGGCCTCCAAGGTCAAGCGCGAGGACTTCCTGCAGCACTGGAGCGGCAACGAGCTGGACCCGGGCTGGATGGACCGGGTGAACAGCCTGCCGGGCAAGTACTGGAAGGCCTTCGTCGCCAAGAGCCGCGACGATGTCGAGGCGGTGCGCGCCGAGATCGCCAAGACCGCCAACCAGACCGGCCTGCCGGTCGCCGAGTTCAGGCGCGTCTATGCCACGGTGAGCCGCGGCGAGCGCGACATGACCCAGGCGAAGAAGGAGATGATCGAGGCCAACCTGCGTCTCGTGATCTCCATCGCCAAGAAGTACACGAACCGCGGCCTGCAGTTCCTGGACCTGATCCAGGAGGGCAACATCGGGCTGATGAAGGCGGTGGACAAGTTTGAGTACCGCCGCGGCTACAAGTTCAGCACCTATGCCACCTGGTGGATACGGCAGGCGATCACGCGCTCCATCGCCGACCAGGCGCGGACCATCCGCATCCCCGTGCACATGATCGAGACGATCAACAAGCTGGTCCGCACCAGCCGCCAGATGCTGCACGAGATCGGGCGGGAGCCGCAGCCGGAGGAGCTGGCCGAGAAGCTCGGCATGCCGCTGGAGAAGGTCCGCAAGGTCCTCAAGATCGCCAAGGAGCCGATCTCCCTGGAGACGCCGATCGGCGACGAGGAGGACAGCCACCTGGGCGACTTCATCGAGGACAAGGCGGCCATCATCCCGCTGGATGCCGCGATCCAGACCAACCTGCGCGAGGCCACCACCCGCGTCCTGTCCAGCCTGACGCCGCGCGAGGAGCGCGTGCTGCGCATGCGCTTCGGCATCGGCATGAACACGGACCACACGCTGGAGGAGGTCGGGCAGCAGTTCAACGTGACGCGCGAGCGCATCCGGCAGATCGAGGCGAAGGCGCTGCGCAAGCTCAAGCACCCGAGCCGGAGCCGGAAGCTGCGCTCCTTCCTGGACAGCTGATCATGTCGGTCCGCGCGCTGGGGCCGCATGGCATCACGCCGGTGACGGTGGAGGTCACCTTCCTGCGCATGGACCGGCCCCCCGCCACCCCCGCGCGTTCCCTGCCCGGGGATGTGCGGATGGAGGTGGCGGAGCGCTGCACGGTGCCCTTCTATCGCTACCTCTACGACAATGTCGGCGGGGAGTACCTGTGGTGGTTCCGGCGCACCGTGCCGGACAACCACCTGCGGGAGATCCTGGCCAGCCCGGCCATCTCGATCCACGTGCTCTACCGCGACGGGGAGCCGGCCGGGTTCTACGAGCTGGAGCGGCGGGCGAACCGCAGCATCAACCTCGCCTATTTCGGGCTGATGCCGCAGGCGGTGGGGCAGGGGCTCGGCCGCGCCTTCCTGCGCCACGCGGTGGACACGGCCTGGGGCGAGGGCTGCGAGCTGCTCACCGTGAACACCTGCACCGCCGACCATCTGCGCGCCCTGCCGAACTACATCGCGGCGGGCTTCGTGCCGTTGCGCCGGGTGCGGGAGGAATGGCCCGTGCCGGATTCCGCCGGGCTCTCCGTGCCGTCCTGGCTGCGCGGGCGGGGCTGAGGCTTCCCCCGCGGCGCCGGTCCGAAGGGAAGAGTGACGAATTTCTCATCTCCCGCCCGCCCGGCCGTACCATGTCCTTTGTTGCATCCTCCGCGCGGCGCGGCAGGATGAGCGGCCAAGGGCCGGAAACGGGCCCGGGCCAGCAGGAGAGCCGCGTCCATGTGCAACCTCTACGCATCCCAGGAGCCGGATACCTATGCCTGCGAAACGCGGGCGGTCCGGCTGAGCGGGCATTGCACCAGCATCCGGCTGGAGTCCGCCTTCTGGGAGATCCTGGAAGAGATCGCGCTTTCCGAGGGCAGCACGGTGGGCCGCTTCGTTTCCAGCCTGCATGACGAGGTGATGGAACGGCGCGGAGAGGTCGGGAACTTCGCCTCGCTGCTGCGCGTGACCTGCACCCTCTGGCTGCGCCAGCGGCGGCTGGAGCGGGACGGAGCGCGGGAAAATCCCCGGCGCGACTACGCTATAGCCTGATACCACCCGTTCCCCGGTGCCGGCGCCTAGTCTCGCCGGCAAGATGGGATTCAAGGTTTTCCGGGCGCTGGGCGCCCTTTCGATTGCCGCCGCCATGGCCATCGGCCCTGGGCCCGTGCCGGGGCAGGCCCAGGCCCAGGCCCAGGCCCAGGCCCAGGCCCAGGCCCAGGCCCAGGCCCAGGCTCAGACGCCGCCGGACGGCGCGACGCTGTTCAAGCGGCAATGCGGCGTCTGCCACACGGCCGGGGCCGGCGAGCCGAACCGGCAGGGACCGAACCTGCATGGCGTGGTCGGCCGCACGGCCGGCAAGCTGGAGGGCTTCCGCTACTCCCCCGCCCTTGCGGCGTCGGACCTGCAATGGAACGCCGCCACGTTGGATGCCTGGCTGGTGGACAGCGCCAGGCTCGTGCCCGGCTCCGTGATGCCGTACCGGCAGGCCAACCCCGCCATCCGCGGGGCGATCATCGACTGGCTGAAAGAGGGGAACTGATGGCCAAGCCCATCCACAGCATGATCCGTGTGCGCGACGAGGCGCGCTCGCTCGACTTCTATCGCCGCGCCTTCGGGCTGGAGGTGGCGGAGCGGCTGGCCTTCGACGGCTTCACGCTGATCTACCTGAGCAACCCGGAAAGCGAGTTCGAGCTGGAGCTGACGGTCAACGACGGCCGCGCCGAGCCCTATCAGCTCGGCGACGGCTACGGCCATCTCGCCGTCTCGGTGGAGGACCTGGAGGCCGAGCATGCGCGCTTCGAGCGCGAGGGCCTTTCCCCCCTGCCGCTGAAGGAGCTGAAGCATGAGGGCAGGCCGCTGGCGCGGTTCTTCTTCGTGCAGGACCCGGACGGCTACCGGATCGAGGTGCTGCAGCGGGGAGGCCGCTTCCGCTGATGTGAGTGTTTCGAGGAGCAGGGGCGGCAACAGCCCCGATGATGGGAGGAGAACGAGAATGAGGGAAGTGGACAAGCGGCTGCGTTCGACGCGCCGGATCTTCCTGCGCGGCGCGGCCACGGCGGTTCCCGCGGCCGCCGTGGCCGCCACGCTCTTCACGGCGGAGGCGAGCTGGGCGGCGGAGGCCCGGAACCTCAGGCCGCGCACCCTGGTGGTGCTGGCGAAGCTGGCGCGAGACATCTATCCGCACGACCGCATCCCGGACCGGCTCTATGCCAGCGCCGTGCTCCCCTATGACGACAAGGCGGGCAAGGACGCGGCGCTGCGGACGCTGCTGGAGGAAGGCGTGGACCGGCTCGATGCGGATTCCAGGATCCGCTACGGCGGCAACGACTATCTGAGTCTGAACTGGGAGCGCGACCGCCTGCCGCTGCTCTACGGGATCGAGCGGACGCCCTTCTTCCAGAAGGTGCGCGCCGATCTCGTGGTCGCCTTCTACAACCAGCAGGATGTCTGGACCAAGCTCGGCTACGAGGGCTCCAGCGCGGAATACGGCGGCTACATCAACCGCGGCTTCAACGACATCGACTGGCTGCCGTCGGCCTGAGCGGCGGGGAGGATTCGAGATGGCGAATTTCGACCTGAACGACGACAGCCTCGTCGTGATCGTGGGCTCCGGCGCCGGCGGTGGCACGCTCGGCAACGAGCTGGCGCAGAAGGGCGTGAAGGTGGTGATCCTGGAGGCGGGCAGCCGCTACGAGATCCAGGACTTCGTCAACGACGAGTGGGAAAGCTTCGCCCAGCTCGCCTGGACGGACATGCGCACCACCACCGGCTCCTGGCGCGTGGCGCGGGACTTCCCGAACCTGCCGGCCTGGATCGTGAAGGCGGTGGGCGGTACCACCACGCACTGGGCGGGCGCCTCGCTGCGCTTCCAGGACTACGAGTTCAAGGCGCGCACGACCTACGGCAAGGTGGACGGTGCCAACCTGCTCGACTGGCCGATCACGCTGGCGGAGATGGCGCCCTACTACGCCCGGGCCGAGGACAAGATGGGCGTGACCGGCACCAACGGCATCCCGCGCCTGCCGGGCAACAACAACTTCAAGGTGATGGCGGCGGGCGCGAAGAAGCTCGGCTACCAGGAAGTGCACACCGGCAACATGGCGATCAACAGCCAGCCGCGCGCCGGGCGGGGGAACTGCCAGCAGATCGGCTTCTGCTTCCAGGGCTGCAAGTCGGGCGCCAAGTGGTCCACCCTGTACACCGAGATCCCGGCGGGCGAGGCCACCGGCAACCTCGAAGTCCGACCCGACTGCATGGTGCTGACGATCGAGCACGATGCGAAGGGCAAGGCGACCGGCGTGATCTATGCCGATGCCCAGGGCAGCCACCACCGGCAGAAGGCGCGCGTGGTCTGCGTCGCGGGGAATTCGATCGAGAGCCCGCGCCTGCTGCTCAACAGCGCGTCCTCGCTGTTCCCGGACGGGATGGCCAATTCCTCGGGCCAGGTCGGGCGCAACTACATGCGGCACCTGACCGCCAGCGTCTATGGCATGTTCGAGAAGCCGGTGCACATGTACCGCGGCACCACCATGGCCGGCATCGTGCGCGACGAGGCGCACCACAAGCCGGAGCGCGGCTTCGTCGGCGGCTACGAGATGGAGACGCTCTCGCTCGGCGTGCCCTTCATGGCAGCCTTCCTGGACCCCGGCGGCTGGGGGCGGGGCTTCACCTCGGCGCTGGACGGCTATGACCGGATGGCGGGGATGTGGATCGTGGGCGAGGACATGCCGCAGGAAACCAACCGCATCACGCTGGACCCCAAGGCGAAGGACAAGCACGGGTTGCCGGTGGCGCGGGTGAACTTCGACGACCATGCCAACGACATCGCGATGCGTGAGCACGGCTACCGTCAGGGCAGCGCGATCTACGACGCGGTGGGGGCGACGCGGGTGTTCCACACCACCGCCTATCCCTCCACCCACAACATGGGCACTAACCGGATGAGCGAGAGGCCGCGCGACGGCGTGGTGGACCGCAACGGCAAGGCGCACGACCTGCCGAACCTGTATGTCTCGGATGGCAGCCAGTTCACCAGCGGTGCGGCCTGCAACCCGTCGCTGACCATCGTGGCGCTGGCGATCCGCCAGGCGGAGCATCTGACGAGCCGGATGTCGCGCGGCGAGGTGTAAGGCGAGCGCCGGGGGCCTCTCCCCGGCACCATAGAGGGCCGGAAGGCCCGGCGGTGTGGCCCCGCGGGAGCGATCCCGCGGGGCTTTCTCGTTGCGCAAGGCTGCCGTGCTGGCTCGCGCCCGGTATGCAGTGGATGGCCTGTTGGGTGGAAATTTATACGTTATGAACAGGTGAATGTAGTTTTGTATATCGAAACGGCTCAAGGACGTGATCTAGTATTCCGGATCGCCGTGGACGGGCATTCCTGAAACCACGGCGAGGATGAACGAAGGCCCCGGGCGAACCGGGCCTCGCCGGAGGAGTGTTCCATGAGCAACCGACCCGCATCCCGGGCGGGCGGCGTAATGCCGTCCGCGTACCCCGCCCCCCACGGGCGCGCCTGACCGATGGGCGCGCAGACCGCCGCCATCGCCGGGCTCGTGGTGATGTTCATCGTCGCCACCGTCCTGCCGATCAACATGGGGGCGCTGGCCTTTGCCCTGGCCTTCCTGGTTGGCACCGTCTTCATGGGCCTGCGGGCCGACCAGATCATCGCGGGCTTTCCCGGCGATCTCTTCGTGACGCTGGTCGGCATCACCTATCTCTTCGCGATCGCGCAGAAGAACGGGACCATCGACTTCCTGGTCCATTCCGCCGTGCGCATGGTGCGCGGCCGCATCGCGGCGATTCCCTGGATCATGTTCACCGTGGCGGCCTGCCTGACGGCGGTGGGGGCGGTGAGCCCGGCGGCGGTGGCGATCCTGGCGCCCGTGGCGCTGCAGTTCGCGCGGCAGTACGGGATCAACCCGCTGATGATGGGCCTGCTGGTGATCCACGGCGCCCAGGGCGGCGGCTTCTCGCCGATCAGCATCTACGGCGGCATCACCAACCAGATCGTCGCGCGCTCGGGCATTCCCGGCGACGAGATGGTGGTCTTCCTGGCCAGCCTTGTCTTCAACCTGCTGGTGGCCATCGCCGTCTTCTTCGCCTTCGGTGGGCTGAGGCTGCTGCGCCAAAAGGCCGGGGCGGGGGCCGAGCCCGGCCCCGAGCCGGCGCTGGGCCGCGACGGGCCGGCGGCGGAACTCCAGATCGAGGGCTACGGCACCAGCCCGGCTGCGCAGATCACCGCCCCCTCGCGCCTCGTGCCCGGCGGCCAGCGCGTGACGACGGAGCAGATGCTGACGCTGGCGGGCCTCCTTGCCCTGGCGGTGGGGGCGCTGGCCTTCAACCTCAATGTCGGGCTGGTGGCGATCTCGGTGGCGGTGGTGCTCGCCCTGATCTCGCCCAACGAGCAGAAGAACGCCGTGGACAAGATCAGCTGGTCCGCCGTGTTGCTGGTGGGCGGGGTAATCACCTATATCGCGGTGCTGCAGCGCTCTGGCGCCATCGACTCGCTGGGCCAGGGCGTGTCCGGCATCGGCGCGCCGCTGCTGGCGGCCCTGCTGCTCTGCTATGTGGGCGGCATCGTTTCCGCCTTCGCCTCCTCGGTCGCGGTGCTGGGCGCCACCATCCCGCTGGCGGTGCCGTTCCTGCAACAGGGCGAGATCGGCCCGGTAGGCATGATCGCGGCCCTGGCGATCTCCTCCACCGTGGTGGATGTCAGCCCCTTCTCGACCAACGGCGCGCTGGTGGTGGCGAATGCCCCGCCGGAGGAGCGCGACAGCGTCTACAAGCGCTTCCTGGCCTACAGCATCCTAGTGATCATCGCCGGGCCTGCCCTGGCCTGGCTGATGCTGGTGGTGCCCGGCTGGTTCTGAGGCAACCGCCGCGCGGCGGGACCGGGCACCCTGTCACGGGGCGTCCGGCGAGTCCGGGGCGGGCGTCGAGCCCGCCATGTCCCGGGCCCTGCTGGAGCCATGTGCCCCGGCAGGGCCCGGTGGCCGGCGGAACTGTCACGTCGAGGCCGGACGGGAACGGGGCCAGATGGACCAGGGTCAGGCGAAATCAGGGCCGGACAGAATCAGGGCCGGACAGAATCAGGGCCAGACGGGCGCGCCCTCCAGCCCCGCGGTTTCCGGCAGGCCGCAGATCAGGTTCGCGTTCTGCACCGCCTGTCCGGCCGCGCCCTTGCCGAGATTGTCGACCACGCCCATCGCGATCACCAGCTCGCGCTCCGGATCGGCCGCGTAGCTGACAAAGGCGAGGTTCGAGCCGGTCGCCCACTTGGTCTGCGGCGGCCGGTCGGTCACGCGGACGAAGGCCCGTCCGGCATAGAAGCGCCGCGCCGCGTCCAGGCACCGCTCCGTGGTGACGCGGCCGCGGCAGTAGAGGGTGGCGAGCAGGCCGCGGGTCATCGGCACCAGGTGCGGCGTGAACACCAGCCCGGCCGCGCTGCCGCCGCTCAGCCGCTCGATCGTCCGCTCCATCTCGGGCATGTGGACGTGCCGAAGCAGGCCGTAGGGCACGAGATTCTCGTTGCTCTCGGCATAGCCGAACCGGCTGTCGGCGCCGCCCCGCCCCGCACCGGAGATGCCCGTCTTGGCATCGATCACGATGCGCCCGGGCTCGACCAGCCCTTCGGCCAGAAGCGGTGCCAACGGGGTCAGCACCGCCGACGGGAAGCAGCCGGGATTGGCGACGCGACGCTGTCCCTCGATCCGTTCCGGCCAGATATCGGCGAGGCCGTAGGCCCAGCCCTCGGCATAGCGGTGGTCGCCGCCGATATCGACGATCTTCACCTCCGGGCGGACGCGCGCCAGCGCCTCGGCCGAGCTGCCGGTGGGCAGCGAGGCGAAGAGCAGGTCCAGATCCGGCAGGGCCGCGGGGTCCCAGCGCTCGATCACCATCCCGGCGAGCTTCGCCGGCGCGCCGGGAAAGCGGTCTCCCAGCCGGCTGCCCGCGCTGCCCTCGCCCGCGGCATGGACAAGCTCGAAGGACGGGTGGCCCGCGATCAGGCGCATCGCCTCGCCGCCGCCGAAGCCGCTGATCCCGACAATACCGACGCGAATGCTCATGCTGATGTCCTGCTGCTGGAGGGAGGGCAAAGAAAAACCCCCGGAGCCGGAGGCTGCGGGGGTTCGGAGATGCGGGCGGATGCCGCCTCGGGGGTGAGGACCGCTAGGGAGCGAGTCTCGCCGGGGGAGGGGCCTGTCTGCACGCAGCCACGAGAGCCGCCGCTGGAAAGCAGCGACGGCGTCGGCTCGCGGTGCGGAGACGGAACTCACCCATGGGGCCTACGGTATGGGCTCGTCCGGACACCTGTCAACGAAGGGCGGCCATGTTGCGATCCTCGGCGTGGCCGCACCGGGTCGGGCCCGTGAGAGACCCCGCCGGTCCGGGAGCGGGAGGGCGTGTCCATGCCCTCCACCACCGTCCGGGCCATGCGTGTCCGCCGGCCCGTCCGGCAGCGCCGCGGGAAAACGGGCCTTACTTGCTCTCGCCGGCGGCGGCGATGCCGCGCTCGACCAGGGCCAGGGCCTGTTCCTTGGTGCCCCAGCCGGTGACCTTCACCCACTTGCCGGGCTCCAGGTCCTTGTAGCGAGTGAAGAAGTGCTCGATCTGCTGACGCAGCAGGACGGGCAGGTCGTCCACCGTCTGGACCTCGGTGAAGAGCGTGGTGATCTTGTCGTGCGGCACGGCGACCAGCTTCTCGTCCTGGCCGGCCTCGTCCTCCATCAGCAGCACGCCGATCGGGCGCACGCGGATGGTGGCGCCGGGCACCACCGGGGCGGGGGTCAGCACCAGCACGTCGGTCGGGTCGCCGTCATCGGCCACGGTGCCGGGGATGAAGCCATAGGCGGCCGGATAGGCCATGGGCGTGAACAGGAAGCGGTCCACCACGATGGCGCCGCTGTCCTTGTCCAGCTCGTACTTCACCTGCGAGCCCGGGGGGATCTCCACCACCACGTTGATGTCGTGCGGCGGTGCCTTGCCGGTCGGGATCTTGCTGGCGTTCATGCGGGTCCTGCCGAGGAATGGAGCCAAGAGGCGGCCGGGGCTGGTCCCGGTCCACCGTCTCCGCCCCCCTAGCAGCAATGGGCCGTCTTCGCCACCGCACAGGCTGGCGAGGCGCCCGCATTGCGGCGGCGGGCGGCTTGCGCGGGGAAGGGGGCGGCGGCAGCATCGCCGCCCAGAACGCGCGATCCAGGAATCGTCATGACGCCGCGCCGCATGTTGCCTCCCCTTCTCCTCGGCCTCGCCGCCGCGCTGCGCGGCATCCTGCCGGCCCAGGCCCAGAGTGCTGCCCAGAACGCTGCCCCGGGCCAGGCCCCGGCTTCCTCCGACCCGGCGGGCGAACTCGCGCTGGTGGAAAGGAAGAACTTCGAGATCGCGGGCTTCACCACGCGCGGTGGCGCCACGGTCGGGCGGATGCGCATCGGCTACCAGACCGCGGGCACGCTGGACGCGGCGGGCGGCAATGCCGTGCTGATCACCCACCCCTTCGTCGCCAATGGCCAGGCCTTCGGCCGCAACGATGCGAACGGGCCGCTGGGCTGGTGGGACGCGATCATCGGGCCGGGCAAGCCGATCGACACCAACCGCTTCTTCGTGGTGGCGAGCGACACGCCGGCCAATCTCTATGTGCGGGAAAGCCGCACCACCAGCACCGGGCCCGCCAGCGTCGATCCCTCCACCGGGCGGCCCTACGGGATGAGCTTCCCGGTGCTGTCGATCCGCGACTTCGTGGAGGTGCAGAAGGGGCTGCTGGACAGCCTGGGGGTGAAGCGGCTGGCGCTGGTGGCCGGACCCTCGATGGGGGCGATGCAGGCCATCGAATGGGCGGCGGCCTATCCCGCCCTTGTGGACCGGGTGATGCCCGTGATGCCGATCGGCCGGATGGATGCCTGGCTGCAGGCCTGGATGGAGATCTGGGAGGCGCCGATCCGGGCTGATCCCAACTGGCGCAACGGCGACTACTACGTCCAGGGGCGCGAGCCGCCGTTGCGCGGGCTGACCGACGCGCTGCGGATCATCGCGCTGCAGACCCAGGACCGGGCGGCGCTGTCGCGCTTCGACGGGCGGGCGGCGGAGGGGCAGGACCCGGCGCGCAGGATGACGGACACGGTGGCGGTCGATCCCTACCTGACCGAGATCGCCACGGGGCGGGCAAAGCTCGCCGATGCCAACTCCTTCCTCTACCTGACCCGGGCGATGCAGCTCTTTCTCAACGAATACCCCGACACGCGTGCGGCGCTGTCGCAGGGCAAGGCCTCCTGGCTGCTGGTGCCGGGGGAGCGGGACCGGCTCTTCCCGATCGAGTATGCGCGGGAACTGGAGGGCGTGCTGAAGGGGCTGGGCCGGCCGGTGCGGCTGGAGGCGCTCGACGGGCCGCAGGGACATGGCGAGTGGCTGACCGGCATCGCCGGGGCGGAGGAGGCGATCCGGGCCTTTCTTGCCGAGGCGCCGCGAGCCCCTTAAACCGGCCTCGCGGAGGGCCGGTAGCTCAACGGTTAGAGCTGGCCGCTCATAACGGCTTGGTTGCGGGTTCGATTCCTGCCCGGCCCATCCGCCTTTGCCCGCGCCGCGACGGCGCCGCCGGCCGGGACGGGATGGCTTCGTGATCGCGCTCCAACTGCCGCACACCCTGCCGCTGCTGGCCACGCTGCTCACCGCCGCGCTGGCCGGGCTGGCGCGCGGCTTCTCCGGCTTCGGCTCGGCCCTGATCTTCATCCCCCTGGCCAGTGCGGTGCTGGAGCCGAGGTTGGCCGCGCCGCTGCTGGTCCTGGTGGACAATGCCACGGCCTTTCCCCTGGTTCCGGCCGCCTGGCGCACGGCGGCACGGCGGGAGGTCGCCTGCCTGACCGCCGGGGCGCTGCTCGGCGCACCCCTGGGGGCCTGGCTGCTGCTGCGGATGGACCCGGTGGCGCTGCGCTGGGGCATGTGCGCCCTGGCGGTGGCGATGCTGGCTCTGCTGGCCTCCGGGTGGCGCTATCACGGCCGCCCGGCCCTGCCGCTCTCGCTGGCCGTCGGGGCCGGGTCGGGGCTCTTCTCCGGCCTGGCGCAGATGGGTGGGCCGCCGGTGGTGGCCTACTGGCTCGGCGGCGCGATCCCGGCCGCGAGGGTGCGGGCGAACATCGTGCTGTTCTTCGCCACAAGCGGGGTCATCAGCATGGCCGTCTATCTCCTCGCCGGGCTGCTGACCGGGGAGGTGCTGGTGCTGGCGGCGCTGATGGCGCCGGGCTACGCGCTGGGCCTGTGGTGCGGCAGCCGCATGTTCGGCCGGGCGAGCGAGACCCTGTTCCGGCGGATCTGCTTCGGGTTGATCGCCCTGGCGGCGGCGATCGGGTTGCCGCTCTGGGGGTAGGGCGCTGCCACTGCCCTGTATACCGGCACCGACGCAGTTGCGAGACGACGGGGTTGCGCATCCCGCCCGTGGTCCGATGCTTGCAGGCACGCTCGCAGACCACGACGCGGATTCCCTGGAGAAGCTCATGCGCCTGCCCGGTTCGAGTTCCAGACTGACCCTCGCGCTCTGCCTGGCGGCCCTGGCGGCCATGCCCGCAGCCCGGGCGCAGGGCCCCGTGAAGCCGGGGGGCGAGATGGTGCTCCTCGCCTATGCCGGGGTGTTCAAGGACAATTATTCGCAGGTGGTGGTGCAGCCCTTCTCCCAGGCCAGCGGGGTCACGGTTCAGTATACCGATCCTGGCCTGGGCGGTTCCGCCCAGATGCTGGGCACCCTGCGGGCGCAGAAAGCAGATCCGCAGGTGGACGTGGTGATCATGGATGCCAGCACCGCCGCCGCGGCCTGCGCGGAAGGGCTGGTGGAGCCGCTGACACCCCAGGCCCTGCCGGTGCTGAAGGAACTGGACGAGCAGGCGGGCAAGGTGGGCAATGGCTGCGGCCCGGCGGTGACCTACGACCACCTGACACTGATCTACGATGCCGAGGCGATCAAGGTGGCGCCGGCGCGCTGGATGGATCTCGCCAAGCCGGAATACAAGGGCCGGTCCTCGCTGAGCGCGCCGCCCGACATCCAGGGCATGGCGCTGACCGCGATCCTGGCGCACGGCGCCTCGGGCGACTGGAAGAACATCGGCGCCGCCATTCCGCTGCTGAAGCAGATCGTGCCGAACGTGCAGACCTTCCAGCCGAGCCCGGATGCCTATTCCATGGTGCTGAGCGGGCAGATCGCCTTCGGCACCGGCTGGAACGCGCGCTCGCAGCTCTATCACGACCAGAGCAAGGGCAAGTTGGGCGTGTTGATCCCCGAGGAGGGCACGGCCTTCCAGATCAACACGATCAACATCGTGAAGGGGGCCAAACACCGGGAGCAGGCCATGGCGTTCCTGGGCCATGCCCTTTCCGCCGGGCCACAGGCCGCCTTCACCGACCGCATGTTCTACGGCCCGACCAACCTCCAGGCGCAGAAGGACGCCAAGGCGATCGGCCGCACCGCCCTGGCGCCGGAATACCGCAGCCGCATCGTGCCGATCGACTGGCTGGAGGCGGTGAAGCTGCGCGACAACTGGAACCAGCGCTGGCGGCGCGAGGTGATGACGGCGGCCACGCGCTGATGGCGGGCTATCTGGTGCTGGAGCGGCTGACCCGCCGCTTCGGCGCGGGCGGACCGCTGGCGGTGGACCACGTGTCGCTGGAACTGCCCAAGGGCGCGCTGCTGGCCCTGCTCGGCCCCTCGGGATGCGGCAAGACCACGACCCTGCGCATGATCGCGGGGCTGGAGCAGCCGGATTCCGGCCGTGTCGTGGTGGCGGGGCAGGATGTCACCGCCCTGCCGCCGCACCGGCGCAACATGGGGGTGGTGTTCCAGTCCTATGCCCTTTTCCCGCACATGAGCGCGCTGGCCAATGCCGGTTTCGGCCTGGAGATGCGCGGCGTCGGGCGCGCGGAGCGGCTGGCGCAGGCACGGGGCGCGCTGGAGATGGTGGGCCTCGGCGCGCTGGCCGACCGCAAGCCGCGCGCCATGTCGGGCGGGCAGCAGCAGCGCGTGGCCCTGGCCCGGGCGCTGGCGATCCGCCCCGATCTGCTGCTGCTGGACGAGCCGCTCTCGGCGCTGGACGCCAAGCGGAGGGAGGAGGTGCGCGACGAGATCCGCGCCCTGCAACAGCGTCTCGGCACCACCGCCATCTTCGTCACCCACGACCAGAGCGAGGCGCTGGCCATGGCCGACCTCGTGGCGGTGATGAAGGACGGGCGGATCGAGCAGATGGCCCCGCCGGAGGAGGTCTTCGAGAACCCGGCGACGCGCTTCGTGGCGGGTTTCGTCGGGCGGGCCTCGCGGCTGTCCGGCGCGGTGGAACCGGGCGGGGTGTTCCGGGCCGGCGGCATGGCGCTGCCGGTGGCGGCGGGGCACCCGGTCGGGGCGGCGGAGGCCTTCCTGCGGCCGCACCGGGTGCGGGTGATGCCGGCCGGCCCCACGCCGGAGGGCGCGGTGCTGCTCGAAGGGCACGTGCTGCGCCGGACCTATAGCGGCGAGATCGTCTGGCTGGAGGCGGAGACCCCGGCCGGGCCAGTACAGGCGGAACTGCCCGCCTATGATCCCGGCGCCGCGCTGCGGGTGGGGGATGCGGTGCGCCTCGCGCTGCGGCCGGAGGACCTGCGGGTGTTCCCGGCGTGATCGGCTGGCTGCTGAGCGCACCGGCCCTGCTGGTGCTGGCGCTGGCCTTCCTCTGGCCGATGCTGGGCCTCTTCCGCATCAGCCTGAACCGCACCGCCGAGACCGGGGCGATGGAGACGGCGCTCACCACGGAGACCTATGCCAAGGTCGCGGGGGACCCGTACTACTGGGGGCTCGCCTGGGACACGCTGGTGCTGTCCGCCGGGGCCGCGGCCATCGCCGCGGCGCTGGCCCTGCCGGTGGTGCTGCTGATCCGCCGTGCCTCGCCCCGCTGGCGGGCGCCGCTGGCGCTGATGGCGGTCTCGCCGCTGCTGATCTCGGGCACCGCGCGGGTGGTGGGCTGGCGGGCGATCCTGGGCGATCTCGGGCTGATCAACGTGGTGCTGGGCTGGCTCGGCCTGACCGGCGGCCCGGTGCCGCTGATCAACAACTGGACCGGTGTCTGGATCGGGCTGGTGGAAAGCCTGATGCCCTATGCGGTGCTGGTGCTGATCGCCGGGCTGGGGCGGCTCGATCCCCGGCTGGAGGAAGCCGCCGCGACGCTGGGGGCTGGGCGGACCCGCACCTTCCTGCGGGTGACGCTGCCGCTGGCGGCGCCGGCACTGGGCGGGGCCTTCCTGCTCGGGCTGGTGCTGGGCATCTCCGCCTTCATCACGCCGCGGCTGATGGGCGGCGGGCGGGTCTTCACCGTGGCGACCGAGATCTACGACCAAGCCCTGACCACGGTGGATTGGCCGGTGGCGGCGGTGCTGGCGATGCTGCTGCTGCTGGCTCTGCTGGTGGTGATGCTGCTGCGCGGAGTGCTGACCGGCGTGGCGCGGCCCCGGGGGCAACAGGGGGAGAACGCGGCATGAGACCGGTGACGGAGGCGGGGCCGCTGCTACGGTTCTTCGCGCTGTGCGGCTACCTGCTGCTGCTCAGCCCGGCCGTGGTGGTGCTGGTGGTGTCCTTCAGCGCCGGCAACTACCTGACCTTTCCGCCGCCGGGCTTCTCCCTGCGCTGGTACGAGGCGCTGCTGGCCAACGGGGCGCTGATGGGCGCGCTCGGCACCAGCCTGATCCTGGGGCTGATCGTCGCGGCGCTGGCGCTGGTGGTGGGCGGGCCGGCGGCCTATGCGCTGACGCGGCTGGACTTCCCCGGGAAGGGGGTGGTGGCCGGCCTGCTGGCGGCGCCGCTGCTGCTGCCGACGCTGGTGCTGGGGCTGGGGTTGATGGTGGCCCTTCAGCCGATGCGGCTGATCGCGACCTGGCCGGGGCTGGCGCTGGGGCACAGTCTCGTGGCCATCCCCTTCGCCGTGAGGATCATGGTGCAGGCCTTTGCCGCCGTGCCGCGCGACGTGGAGGAGGCCGCCTGGACGCTGGGCGCCACGCCGCTGCGCGCGGCGCTGCGCATCACCCTGCCGATCGCGACGCCCGGGGCCGTGGCGGCGGGGGCGCTGGCCTTCCTGGTCTCCTTCGACGAGACGGTGATCAGCCTGTTCCTGGCGGGGCCGCGCCTGACGACCCTGCCGGTGGCGATGTTCCAGTACACCGAAAGCCGGTCCGACCCCCTTGTGGCGGCCCTGGCCATGGCGCTGATCGTTGTGGCGCTCGCGGTAGTCCTGTTGGTGGAGCGGCTGGTGGGTTTCCAGCGCGCGCTTGCGAAGGAGTGAGGTGAGAATGCCGAAATACGTCGTGGAGAAGAGCGCGCCGCAAATCAGCGCCGAGGTGATCGCGCTGCTGGAGCAGACGGAGACCGCCACGGTGGGCCACTGGCGCCACTGGGGCTTCGTGGACCGGGGCGTGCAGCCGCTGCTGCGCCACAGGCGGGTGGCCGGTACGGCGGTGACGGTACAGATCCCGGGGCCGGATTCCACCCTGCTGCACCATGCGCTGGGCCTGCTGCGCCCGGGCGACATCCTGGTGGTGGACCGGCTGGGCGATGTGCGCCACGCCTGCTGGGGCGGCGGCGTGACCGTGGCGGCCAAGGCGGCGGGTGCGAAGGCCGGCGTGGTGGACGGGCCCTGCACCGACCTGGAGGAGGTGGAGGCCTCCGATTTCCCGATGTGGTGCCGGGGGCAGGCGCCGATCACCACGCGGATCTACGACCTGGGCGGCCGGCTGAACGTGCCGGTCTCGATGGGCGGCGTGGTGGTGATGCCGGGCGATGCGGTGCTCTGCGACGAGTCCGGCGTGCTGGTGCTGCCGCCCGCCGAGGCGGAGGCCGAGGCGCGTGAGGCGATCACCCGGCAGGAGCGTGGCATGAAGACCCAGGCGCGGGTCGCGGCGGGCGAGAAGCTCGGCGAGATCAGTGGCGCCACGGCCAAGGTGCTGGCTGGGCTGGGCTGAACCTTTCCGGCCCCGCCCGGTGTCTTCTCCGGGCAGGGCAGGAGGGAACCAGCCTCCTGCCCCTTGCAGGCGGCGATCTTTCCAAGCCCTCACGAAACTGTCTCACGGCGTGAGAGCTTCCTGTCTTGATACCGGCCGCGATCAGCCGGCGAGATGAGGGAGTTCAGCCATGTTCCTGCGCAACGCAATCCTGGGTCTGGCCGCGGCCGGGCTGGTCTCGGCTGCCGCGCCAGCCTTCGCACAGACAGCGGACGGCACCCCTGGCAATCCGCCGGGCACCGCCGCCAGCCGGGCGGTGGACCGGGCCGCCGGCACCAATACCTCGGGCGCCTATCCGTCCCAGTCCGACGGCAAGCCCGGCAATCCCTCGGGGACGGCGGCCAGCCGGGCCGCCAAGCGCGCCACGGACGGCACGACGACGCAGCGAAGCCGCCACCACGCCACCGGCAGCAGCGCCAGGCGGCATTCCAGCAACCCGCCGGGCACCGCCGCCAGCCGGGCGGTGGACCGGGCCGCCGGGACCAATACCTCGGGCGCCTATCCTTCACAGTCCGACGGCACGCCGAGCAATCCCTCGGGGACGGCGGCGAGCCGCGCACTGGGCACCACCAACAGCCGCTGAGGCACTCTCGCGAACGGAAGCGGAGGGGATGGTGTCAATCCCTTCCGCTTCCTCGTGCATGCGGCATGGAGACGGGCTTTCCAAGGCTTCACGCAGGGCGTCGGGTTTTCGTGGTTCCGTTCCGCCATCCGGCCGGGGGAGCCGGAGAATCTCAGGGAAGACCTCTCATGTCTCTACGTCACATGTTCCTGGCTCTGGCGGCCGCTGGCCTCGTCACGGTCTCCGTGCCGGCCTTCGCGCAGTCCAGCGACAGCAATGCACCCGCCACGGTGACAGCGCCCGCTGCCAGCCCCGCAACGGGAGCGAAGCACAAGTCCGCCGCCCATCGCACCCAGCGCAGCCGCACCACGCGGCACCATGCGGCCAAGCCCGCCGCGAGCAACGGCTGATCCCGAAGGGGCAACCCTACCTCCGACCTTCGCTTGTCGGAGGCGGCGTTACCCTTCCGGGACTTGGGGGCAAGGTTCCGCCTCGCCCCCGTGCCCCACCCCGCCCGGGCGCCATGCGCCCTGGAGCTGCTTTCGCTGGCGCCCGCTGCCGCCGGACCGCGCCGGGAAGCAGGGCTTCCGGGCAACCGGCCTGCGCGCCGGGACCGTGCCACGCGGCCCGGGCATGGCACGCCGTCTTCCGGCGCGCGGCAAACGCCCCATATGACGCCGGTGTCACGACGCACGCGACGCCCTGACCCCCCGGAACGACAGCACCCGCCACCCGGCCCGGCCTTGGGGGAGGAGATGGTCTGTGCCCTGTGCCTGCGGCCGATCCCGGTCCATGCGCGCTCCAGCCGCCATCACCTGATCCCCCGCCTCAAGGGCGGCACGCACAAGGGGACGGTACGGCTGCACCAGATTTGCCACAGCGCCATCCATGCCCGCTTCAGCGAGGCGGAGCTGGCGCGGCACTTCTCCGATCCGAAGGCGCTGCGGGGTGAGGCGCGGCTGGCGGATTTCCTGCGCTGGATCGCAGGACGGCCGCCGGATTTCCACGCGCCCACCCGCATTCCGCGGGGAGCCGGCCGAGGTGGCGATCCCTGCCGCAGCGGGCGGCGGCGCTGAAGCAGCCCCATTCCGGACCCGCGGCAACGATGCCGATGCTCGACGCTGCGGGGCCGAGCCGGTAGAACCGGCCGTAAATCCTTCCACGTTCTGCCTGAAAGACCGCGCCATGGCCGCCTACCAGTATGTCTATGTGATGAAGGATCTCACCAAGTCCTATCCGGGCGGGCGCGAGGTCTTCAAGGGCATCACGCTGAGCTTCCTGCCCGATGCCAAGATCGGCGTGCTGGGCCCGAACGGTGCCGGCAAGTCCACGCTGATGCGCATCATGTCGGGGCAGGACAAGGAATATGGCGGCGAGGCCTGGGCGGCCGAGGGCGTCCGTGTAGGCTATCTGAGCCAGGAGCCTCATCTCGACCCCGACAAGACCGTGGGCGAGAACGTCATGGGCGCCTTCGCCGCGGTGCAGGCCGACCTCGCGCGCTTCAACGAGATCTCGATGAAGTTCGCCGAGGAGATGACGGAAGACGAGATGAACACCCTGCTGGCCGAGCAGGCCGAGCTGCAGGAGCGCATCGACGCCGCCAATGGCTGGGAGATCGACCGCACCGTCGAGATCGCGCTCGACGCGCTGCGCTGCCCGCCCTTCGACAGCCCGGTGACCAATCTCTCGGGCGGCGAGCGGCGGCGCGTGGCGCTGTGCAAGCTGCTGCTGGAGAAGCCGGAGCTGCTGCTGCTCGACGAGCCAACCAACCACCTGGACGCCGAGAGCGTGAGCTGGCTGGAAAAGACGTTGCGCGAGTATCCGGGCGCGGTGCTGGTGGTGACCCACGACCGCTACTTCCTGGACAACGTGACCAACTGGATCCTGGAGGTCGATCGCGGCCGCGGCATCCCGTACCAGGGCAACTACTCCTCCTATCTGGAGGCCAAGCGCAAGCGGCTGAAGCAGGAGGAGAAGGAGGAGAGCACGCGTCAGCGGCAACTGGCCGAGGAGCAGGAATGGATCGGGCGCAGCCCCTCCGCCCGCCAGGCCAAGAGCAAGGCGCGCATCCAGGCCTATGAGGAGCTGCTGCTCAAGAGCCAGGACAAGGCGCCCGACCCGACCGAGATCCAGATCCCGCCCGCGCCCCGCCTGGGCAACACGGTCATCGTGGCCGAGGAAATCCGCAAGGGCTTCGGCAACCGGCTGCTGATCGACGACCTGAGCTTCAAGCTGCCGCCCGGCGGCATCGTCGGCGTGATCGGCCCGAACGGCGCCGGCAAGACCACGCTGTTCAAGATGATCACCGGCGTGGACCAGCCGGATTCCGGCAGGATGATCGTCGGCGAGTCCGTGCAGCTCGGCTATGTGGACCAGAGCCGCGACAGCCTGGATGACAAGCGCACCGTCTGGCAGGAAATCTCCGACGGACAGGACATGATCACCATGGGCAAGCGGTCCGTGCCCTCGCGCGCCTATTGCGCCGCCTTCAACTTCAAGGGCGGCGACCAGCAGAAGCCGGTGGGCGTGCTGTCGGGCGGCGAGCGGAACCGGGTGCATCTGGCGAAGATGCTGAAGAACCCGCACAACGTGCTGCTGCTGGATGAGCCGACCAACGACCTGGACGTGGACACGCTCCGCGCCCTGGAAGAGGCGCTGCAGGACTTCGCGGGCTGCGCGGTGATCATCTCGCACGACCGCTGGTTCCTGGACCGGCTGGCCACCCACATCCTGGCCTTCGAGGGCGA
This sequence comes from Roseomonas sp. FDAARGOS_362, assembly GCF_002754815.1. Taxonomy (GTDB): domain Bacteria; phylum Pseudomonadota; class Alphaproteobacteria; order Acetobacterales; family Acetobacteraceae; genus Roseomonas; species Roseomonas mucosa. The sequence continues at coordinate 4,026,089 of NZ_CP024588.1, forward strand.
CAGCCACGTGGAGTGGTTCGAGGGCAACTACCAGGCCTATGAGGCCGACAAGAAGCGACGTATGGGCGCCGCGGCCGACGAGCCGCACCGGATCAAGTACCGGCCCCTCACGCGCTGAGCGCGTGGGGGACGGGTTCCCGTCCTCCTTCCGGTGAGCCCGCCGCCTTGCCCCCGGTCAGGGGTGGGATGGCGGAGCCGGCCCCCTGGTGTCACGTCCACAATGTTCCATTCCTCCGATTCCCTGCGGCTGTCCCGGCTGGTCCGGACGCCGCGCCTCCTGCTCCTGCCCGTTGGCTGGGAGAACCTGCCCGAGCTGACCGCGCTCAAGGCAGATGAGCGGGTCTTCGCCATCATGCTGCACGGCGTACGAAGCCCGGAGCGCGCGCGGGAGGAGATGGAGGACGACATCGACTTCTGGACCGTGCGCGGCTACGGCACCTGGTGTGTCCACCGGCAGGAGGACGAGGCCTTCCTCGGCATCGCCGGGCTGATGGAGAGGCCGGACGGGCGTGGCGTGGCGCTGCGCTTCGCGCTCTGGCCGGAATGCCGCGGCCACGGCTATGCGCGGGAGGCCGCCGCCGCCGCCCTGGCCTTCGGGCATCGGGCGGGACTGGAGCGGATCATCGCCGTGGCGCGGGAAACCAACCAGGGCTCGCGCGCCGTACTGGCGGATATCGGCATGGTCCCGGCGGACAGCTTCATGAACAAGGGCCACCGGATGATGGTCTATGAGAGCCGCCGGAGGGGCGAGCAGAAGCCGGTCTGAGCCCCCGACGCCCCAGGCCGTGCCCGTTGCCACGTGAACACGCGCTTGTGACATGGCGAAGACGCCGTTCGGATCGCTTAGCGAACGGAGCGACGGGCCGGCCGCCGGGGCCGGCATTCCCCTGCTCCCCTTAGGAGACGAGGATGTACAAGCCTTTGGTGATCGCGGGTTGCCTGATTTCACTCGCCGCCTGTAGCGGCCCCGACCGCCCGATGCCGCAGGCCGACCGATCCCCGCGGGACAGCCTGAACAACAACTTCAACCCGACGACGCAGGCAATGCCGGGCGCCACGCCGCGTGACGACAGCAGCAGCGGCTCCCAGGCGCGCGGCGGGCCGGGGACAGGCGCGATCCGCTGAACCGGGCTTCCACCCGGAAGCCGGAAGATTGAGCCTTTCCGACAAAATCTGACGCGGCCGGGGAGGGCCATGGCCTTCCCCGGCCGGAAGTCGGCCTGCCTCAGCGCCCTTCCTGGGCCTGGAGCTGGGCGATCTGCTGCTTCATGGCATCCAGCAGGGCGGCGACGCGACCGCCGTTGCGGCTGATGACCGAGGAGTACTCGGACCGCTGCGTCAGGCGCAGGGAGGCCCCTTCCGCGATGACGTCCACGATCTTCGGCTGCCCGCCGACATCGCTGACCCGCCAGTCGAGGGTGAAGGGCGCGGTGCTGGGGCGTTCGATAATGGTGTTCACCAGCACGTCGTCCTCGGTGCGCTGCTGCGCGCGGCCCAGCGAGAAGCGGACGCCCTGATACTCGCCGAAACGGGCGGACAGGTTGCGGATCAGCGTCTCCTCGAAGAGGCGCATGTATTCCTGTTGCTCGGCCGGGCTGGCCTGGCGCCACCAGCGGCCCAGGATGAAGCGGCCGACGCCCTGGATGTCCACGGAGCGACGCAGGACGCCAGCCACCTGCTGGCGGCGCTGTGCCACTGGGGTATTGGCGTTGATCGCCGCCACCAGCTCCTGCCCGGTGCTCTGGATGAAGGCGGTGGCGCGGCCCGGGTCCACGGTCTGGGCCAGGGCCGGGTGGCGGAGGGCCAGCGCGGCGGGCAGGGCCAGGGCGGCCAGGAGCAGCGGGCGTCGGGTCATGGGGCTTGTCATATCGTCTTCCGCAATTCTCTGTCGGCCGGAGGGGGGGTCCAGGCCAGGGGCTGGTCCCCGGGGTTGCCGGCGCCGGTGTCCCGGACGGCCGTGCGGTCCGGGCCGGCCAACCCTCAGGTTGACGCGGTCCGGGCCGCCTGCCCGGATTCCTGGGTAAAGCGGCTATCGGGTCACGGGTTTGCCATCCCTCGGCGCGTTCTTCCAGAGGGGGCCTCCGGGGGAGGCCCCGGAGAGGGAAGAGGTGGCCCGATGAGCCCCGGCCCCTGGTGCTTCGCCGGGAGTTCCGGCCTCAGTTCGTGGGCAGGCGGGAAGGCGGCGCCGGCTGCCGCCTGTCCAGGCTCGGCGCGGCGCCGGGGATGCGGGTGCCGACGCCGATGCCCGTGCTGGCGGCGGTCGGGTTGGCGGGGCCCGGGGCAGGGGCGGCGCCGGTGCTGGCGATCTGCGCGTTGCGCTGCTGGCGGTAGCCGGAGCGGTAGGTGGCGTAGGGGTCGAGGCTGGTCCGGTTGATCGCGTCGATGGTGTCGATCAGCCTTTCGCGGGTGTCGAGCCCGCCCAGCACCGGCACGCCGTAGTCATAGGCGTAGTTCAGGCCGTCGCTGCCGAAGGTGAGATAGGTGAAGGGGTTGGCGGCGATGCCGGCGCCATAGCCGGTCAGGTCGCGCGGATTGGAGGGACCGAGCAGCGGAATGAAGAGGTAGGGGCCCTCGCCGACCCCGGCCTTGCCGGCAGTGATGCCGAAATCGGCGTCATGCGCGGGCAGGCCCATGCTGGCGGCGACATCGAAGAGGCCGCCCAGCCCGACCGTGCTGTTCAGCATGAAGCGGGTCAGCGTGTCGCGGGCGCGGCCGACCTCGCCCTGGATCACGTCGTTGATGAAGATGACCGGCGCCTTCAGGTTGCCGATGGCGTTGTGGACGCCGTCGCGCACCGGCTGCGGCAGCACGGCGCGGTAGCCCAGGGCGGCGGGGCGCAGGGCGTATTTGTCGATGCCCTGGTGCACGTCGAACATGGCGCGGTTGAACGGCTCGATCGGGTCGTTGGTTTGCTGGAATTCGGCGACCGCCTCCGGGTCGGACGGATCGGGGCGCGTGGCGCAGGCGCTCATGCCCAGCACCAGCGTAATGGCCAGAAGGCGGAAGGAACGCATTGTTTCGGACAGGCTCCGATGAGACATCATTGATGATTCGCCTTACCACCGGGACGGCGAAAGGACGAACTGCGGCCCGGACAAGATATCGCGACAGGATGGCGGGTCCGGCCGGCGATGTCCCGCCGAAAAACGGGTGGAACCAAAAAGGAGACGGTGCCACCCGGGAACGGACAGGCTATGAGGAGGCGCATGAACCATGTCGCGACCCCCGGTGCCGGCGCTTCCGGTGCCAGCCCAGGCCATGATCCCGGCATCCATCCGGGCGCCAACCCGTTGGGCCGCTGGCTGACCGGGCCACGCTTCGGCGCGTTGCCGGCCCCGGCCGCCCTGCCGGCTCCGGCCTTGTCCTTCGAGTTCTTTCCGCCGCGCACGGAGGCGCTGGAGAACCAGCTCTGGGCCTGCATCCGGCGGCTGGAGCCACTGGCGCCCCGCTTCGTCTCCGTCACCTATGGCGCGGGCGGCACCACCCAGGCGCGCACCCACGCCACCGTGTCGCGACTCGTGCGCGAGACCGCGCTGACGCCCGCGGCGCACCTGACCTGCGTCGGGGCCTCCTGCGGCGAGGTGGACGACGTGGCGCGGCAGTACTGGGATGCCGGGGTGCGGCACATCGTGGCCCTGCGCGGCGACCCGCCGGCCGGGGCTCCGGACTACGTGCCGCATCCGCAGGGCTATGCCTATGCGGCGGATCTGGTGGAGGGGCTGCGGCGGGTCGCGCCCTTCGAGATCTCGGTGGCGGCCTATCCGGAAACGCATCCCTCGGCACGTTCCGCCGAGGCCGACCTCGACAACCTGAAGCGCAAGATCGACGCGGGGGCGACCCGGGCGATCACCCAGTACTTCTTCGACACCGAGACCTTCCTGCGCTTCATCGACCGGGCGCTGGCGGCGGGCATCTCCGTGCCGATCGTGCCGGGCATCATGCCCGTCTCGAACTTCAACCAGATGCGGAACTTCTCCGCCCGGATCGGCGCCTCGGTGCCGGACTGGATGGCGGCGCTGTTCGAGGGGTTGGACGACGACGCCGAGACCCGCCGCATGGTGGCCGCCGTGGTGGCGGCGGAGCAGGTGCGGCTGTTGCAGGCCAATGGCGTGGACGAGTTCCATTTCTACACGCTGAACCGGCCCGACCTGACCTATGCCATCGCCCATATCCTGGGTGTGCGCCCGTCCCGCCCCGCCGATCCGGCGAGCGAATCCGGCGTGGAGGAGGAAGGCAAGGCCGAGGCGGCCAGCCGGCAGGTGGGCCAGGCGGGTGCCTGAAGCGGGGCGCCTGAAGCGGGGCGCCTGAAAACGGGGGGCCTGAAAACGGGGGGCCTGGACAGGGTGCCCGAAGCGGCCTCCTGAGCCGGGCGCGCCTGGCCTGCTCCGCGGAGCGAACCATCCTCCTGGGCGCCACATGCGGCGAAATCCGTCCTGTCCGGCGGGCCGGGCGGGGGCGATCCTGCCATGATCACGGGGGCGGCCTTCCCCTGGGCTGACCCATGGGCCGGGCGGGGCACGAGGCAAGGCGGATGGTGCCGGTGATGACGGGCATTGCCCTCCTGCCCGGCGCCGGGGCATAGCCGCACATCACTTCCCCCGCCGCCGGCGCCATCCTGGCGGGACGGCACCGGCTGGGGGCCCTCTCTCCGGGGACGAGACCAGGCATGGATCTCTCAGAACTCGCCGCGCACGCGCAGCAGACCCTTCGCGACGCGACCATTCCGGAACTGCCGAACCACTATCGCGGCAAGGTGCGGGACAATTACGACCTGCCGGACGGGAAGCGCATCATCATCGCGACCGACCGGATCAGTGCCTTCGACCGCATCCTGGCGGCCATTCCCCTGAAGGGGCAGGTGCTGACGCAGACGGCACGGTACTGGTTCGAGGCGACGCGCGACATCTGCCCGAACCATGTCGTCGAATACCCCGATCCGAACGTGGTGGTGGGGCGTAAGCTGTCCATCCTGCCGGTGGAGGTGGTGGTGCGCGGCTATCTCGCCGGCACGACGGGCACCTCGATCCTGACGCTCTACAAGAAGGGCCAGCGGCGGATGTACGGGCATGTGCTGCCCGACGGACTGCGCGACAACCAGAAGCTGCCCGAGCCGATCATCACGCCCACCAGCAAGGCCTTCGACGGCGGGCATGACGAGCCGCTGACGGCGGAGGAGATCCTGGAGCGCGGGCTGCTGTCGAAGAGCCAGTGGGAGACGCTGAGCGAGTATGCGCTGAAGCTCTTCGCCCGCGGGCAGGAGCTGGCGCGGGAACGCGGGCTGATCCTGGCGGACACGAAATACGAGTTCGGCACGGACACGGACGGCAACATCGTGCTGGCCGACGAGATCCATACGCCGGACAGCAGCCGCTACTGGCTGCTCGGCTCCTACCGGACGCTGTTCGGCCGGGGCGGGAAGCCGGAGAGCTTCGACAAGGATTTCGTGCGCAACTGGGTGGTGGCGCGCTGCGACCCCTACAAGGACGCGATCCCGGAGATCCCGCAGGAGGTGATCCTGGAGACCGCCGCCGTCTATGTCCGGGCCTTCGAGATGATCACCGGCCAGCGCTTCCAGCTCCCGCCCGTGGGGGAGGACGTGCTGGCGCGGGTGCGGCGGAACCTGGCGGGGTATTTCCCGAAATAGGGCAGACCGGGAGGCGGCGGCGCGGGGCTTCCTCGACCGCGTTCCCCTGGCGTTCTATATCCTGTGGCGTGCGCCCCGCCCTTCCGATCCTCCTCGCCCTGTTCCTCCTGGCCGTCGCGGCACCCGCCCGCGCCGCCTGCAACGACCTGCCCGCCCCCGGGGTGGACTGGCGGCGCTGCCTGCTGGACGGGCGGGACCTGCCGGATGCCGATCTGGCGGGGGCGGTGCTGCGCGATGCCAGCTTCTCCCGCGCCAACATGGTCGGGGCGGTGCTGCGGGGGATCGACGGACAGCAGGCTCGCTTCGTCTCCGCCCTGCTGAGCCAGGCGGACCTGAGCGGGTCCAACCTGCGCCGGGCCGACTTCACGCGGGCGATGCTGGACGGGGCGAAGCTGGCCGGGGCAGACCTGCGGGGCGCGCGGCTCTTCCGGGCCGATCTGAGCGGCGCGGACCTGACGGGCGCGGTGCTGGACGGGGCGGACCTGTCTTCCGCCGTCCTGGACGGGGCACGCTGGACCGATGGCAAGCGAATCTGCGGCGCCGGATCGAGGGGACGCTGCCAATGAGCGACAGCCGCGACGTGATGCCGGCCACGGGGGGCGGGCTGCGGAACCTGCCGGAACCCGACTACCTCGGCAAGCTGAACCCGGAGCAGCGGGCGGCGGTGGAGACGGTGGACGGGCCGCTGCTGGTGCTGGCCGGGGCGGGGACGGGCAAGACGCGGGTGCTGACCACGCGCTTCGCCCATATCCTGATGACGCGGAAGGCCTTCCCCAACCAAGTCCTGGCGGTGACCTTCACCAACAAGGCGGCGCGGGAGATGCGGGAGCGTGTCTCCCATATCCTGGGCCGCCCGGCGGAGGGGCTCTGGCTTGGCACCTTCCACGCGCTCTGCGCCCGGATGCTGCGGCGGCACGCGGAATATGTCCGGCTGACCTCCTCCTTCACCATCCTGGACACGGACGACCAGCTCCGCTTGCTGAAGCAGGTGATGGAGGCGGCGGGCGGCATCGACCAGAAGCGCTGGCCGGCCCAGGGGCTGATGGCGGTGATCCAGCGCTGGAAGGACCGCGGCCTGACGCCGGAGCGGGTGACGCCGGCGGAGGACAGCGACTTCGCCAATGGCCGCGCGCGGCAGCTCTACGAGGCCTACCAGTCCCGGCTGCGGGACCTGAACACGGTCGATTTCGGCGACCTGCTGCTGCACATGACGGAGATCCTGCGAACCCAGCCCGACGTGCTGGCGCAGTACCACCGCAGCTTCCGCTACATCCTGGTGGACGAGTACCAGGACACCAACACGGTGCAGTACCTCTGGCTGCGGCTGCTGGCGCAGGGGCACCGGAACATCTGCTGCGTGGGCGACGACGACCAGTCGATCTACTCGTGGAGAGGCGCGGAGGTGGAGAACATCCTGCGCTTCGAGAAGGACTTCCCCGGTGCGAGGATCGTGCGGCTGGAGAGCAACTACCGCTCCACGCGGCCGATCCTGGCCGCCGCCGCCGGGCTGATCGCGAAGAACGAGGGACGGCTGGGCAAGACGCTGCGGCCGGGGCGCAATGATGCGGAGGGCGAGAAGGTCCGCATCGTCTCGCTCTGGGACTCCGAGGAGGAGGCCCGCATGGTCGGCGAGCGCATCGAGCAGGCACAGCGCGACGGGATCAGCGCGGGCGAGATGGCGATCCTCGTGCGCGCCGGCTTCCAGACGCGGGCCTTCGAGGAGCGGCTGATCGTGCTCGGCGTGCCCTATCGCGTCGTGGGCGGGCTGAAGTTCTACGAGCGGGCCGAGGTGCGCGACGCCATGGCCTATATGCGCATCCTGCACCAGCCGAGCGACGACCTGGCCTTCGAGCGCATCGTCAACACGCCGCGCCGGGGCGTGGGCGACAGCGGGCTGCAGCACATGCATGTGGCGGCGCGCGAGCAGGGCATCCCGCTCGCCGTGGCGGCGGAGCAGCTGGCGCGCACCGATGCCTTCCGCCCCAAGCCGCGCGCGGCGCTGCGCGAGCTGTTCGACGGCTTCGCGCGATGGCGCGAAATGCTGGCGCGCGAGGGGCATGTGGTGACGGTGGCCACCATGCTCGACGAGAGCGGCTATACGGAGATGTGGAAGCAGGACAAGTCGGCCGAGGCGCCGGGCCGGCTGGAGAACCTGAAGGAGCTGCTGCGCGCGATCGGCGAGTTCGAGAGCCTCGCGGGCTTTCTCGACCATGTGGCGCTGGTGACCGAGAACGACGAGAACGCCTCGGAGGCCAAGGTCTCGCTGATGACGCTGCACGCGGCCAAGGGGCTGGAGTTCGACCTCGTCTTCCTGCCGGGCTGGGAGGAGGGGCTCTTCCCGCACCAGCGCGCGCTGGACGAGGGCGGCACCAAGGGTCTGGAGGAGGAGCGGCGCCTCGCCTATGTCGGCATCACCCGGGCGCGGAAGCTCGCGGTGATCAGCCACGCGGCGAACCGGCGGATCTATGCCAACTGGTCGGCCGCCATCCCGTCGCGCTTCCTGGACGAGCTGCCGCGCGAGGCGGTGGAGGTCGAGGGCTCCTCGGCCATGCAGCGGCAGCGCATGGCGACGGCGCCGAGCGTCTTCGCGCACGGCCCGATCAGCGCCGGGCGGCCGCGGATCATGGAGACCAAACTCTCCGAGAAGGGGGCCTGGGAGGTGCAGGCGCGCCCGGCGCGCAAGGATGCCATGACCGTCGGAACCCGCGTCTTCCACCAGAAATTCGGCTACGGACGCGTGACCCGGGTGGAGGATGACCGCCTGGACGTGGATTTCGAGAAGACCGGCAGCAAGCGTGTGCTGGACCGTTTCGTGGAGCGCGCCTGATGAGCAGCGAGACCGCCATCCAGCAGAAGCCGGGGCATTGGCCGACCCAGGGCAACACGCGCTGGGCCATCCCGCTGGAGACGCTGGTGCTGACCGGCATCCCGGACGAGGCGGTGCCCTATTACGAGGCGGCGCTGGAAAGCCTCTGCCGCACCGTCGGCTATTTCCGCGAGCCGCCACTGGAGGAGACCTGGCGGCTGGAAGGCGTCTGGGAGCAGAACGGCGACGAGGCGGCGCTGAGCGCGGCGCTGGCCCTGGCGGCGGCGGTCTCGGGCTTCGATGCCGGGGCGCCGGAGCGGCACCCGACCGAGGCGGAGGGCTGGCTGGCCCGCACCGTGGAAGCCTTTCCGGAGCAGGCGCTGGGGCGGCGCTTCACCATCCGACCAACGCACCTGCCCAACCCGCGGCAATGGGACCGGCTGGTGCTGCGGCTCGATGCCGGCCTAGCCTTCGGCTCGGGCGAGCACGAATCCACGCGCGGCTGCCTGCTGGCCTTCGAGGCCGTGGCCCACCGCCGCCCGCGCCGAATCCTGGACCTGGGCACGGGCTCGGGCATCCTGGGCATGGCGGCGGCGAAGCTGCTGCACCGGAAGGTCCTTGCCACGGATATCGAGCCCTGGTCGGTGCGGGTGGCGGCCGAGAACGGGGTGATGAACGGGCTGCGCGGGCTGTTCCGGGCGGAGCTGGCGGATGGCTGGCGCGACCCGGTGGTGCGCAACGGGCACTATGACCTCGTCTTCGCCAATATCCTGGCGCGGCCGCTCTGCGCCATGGCGCGCGACCTCGCCACGCATCTGGCGCCAGGGGGCACGGCGATCCTGGCCGGGCTGCTCGGCACCCAGGTGCGGATGGTGCTGGCGGCGCATCGCCGCTGCGGGCTGGTGCTGGAGCGGCGGATCGACCTCGGGGCCTGGTCCACCCTGGTCCTGCGCAGGCGCTGAAGGGCAGGGCGGGAAGGCGGCACATCCCCCCTGCGGCTGGGCCTCGGGGCCTTTCCAGCCGGTATTTTTGCACCGCAGCATGACAGGCGAAATTTTTCCGCCACCGGGCTGCGGGCACGAAAAAAGGGACGGAGAACCGTCCCTTTTGCCGTGACTGGTAAAGTTCTATGTCTTTACCGCAGGGCTGGCCCTGCGGCGCCGCTTCAGGCCGCGGCGCGCTTGCGGTTGAAGTCGTTGGCCGGGCGCGACACGGGGGCCTGGGTCGCCACCTTCTGCTCCTGCTGCGCCATGCGGTCGAACAGGTGCGGGATGTCGGAGCGGACAAGGCCGATATCGGCCAGCTCGCGATCCGTCAGCTCCTGCAGCTCGGCCATGGCGCGGCGGCGCTGCAGGCCCTCGGAGAGGCGGAGCGTCAGGCTGCGGAACCAGCGGCCGATCCCACTGTCGCTCTGCTGCAGGGCCTGCTGACGCAGGGCCTGGATGCGTTCGGCCTGGGCGTTGGCGGGCATCGGCATCATCAGGGCGGCTTCGGTCTGGTTGATCCGGGTATTCATGACTAGCGTTCCTTTCGCGGCGCGGTTCGTGGCTTCCGGTCGTTCTGTCTTCGACTCGCTTCGCCGCGCCGCGCGTTATGCAGTGCAAAATAGGTCTGCCCGCCGCTTTTGCTCGTGCCGATCTGGCTGTTTAGATATGCGCCGGAAGCATGAAATAGGAGTGAAACATGTCGTTTACGAAGGTCGCGCAGCCGTGAGAGCCGTCGTGCCGCCCACGTCGTCACCCGGGGAGCGGCTTGAGGCGCTGCGCCGGAACCTGGCGGCTGCCGGGGTCGAGGGCTTCGTGGTGCCGCGCTCGGACGAGTATCTGGGCGAATACGTGCCGGGTTCGGCGGAGCGGCTGGCCTGGCTGACCGGCTTCACGGGCAGTGCCGGGCTGGCCATCGTGCTGCCGGAACGGGCGGCGGTCTTCACCGACGGCCGCTACACCACCCAGGCGGCGGCGCAGACCGATCCGGCGCTCTGGGAGCGGCGGCATATCACCGAGGAACCGGCGGCGGACTGGCTGCGCGAACATGCGAAGGGACGGCGCATCGGCTACGACCCGCGGCTGATGCCGGAATCGGCGGTGGAGAAGCTGGCGGCCTGCGGCGCCGAGCTGGTGCCGCTGGACGGCAACCCGCTGGATGCCGCCTGGGCCGACCGCCCCGCGCCGCCACTGGCCCGCGCCGTGCCGCAGGCGGCGGAACAGGCCGGGCAGGGTGCGGAGGAAAAGCGCGAGGCAGCCGCCGCGGCGCTGCGCACGGCGGGCGAGGACGCGGCGGTGCTGGCCGATGCGCACAGCACCGCCTGGCTGCTGAACATCCGGGGCGGCGACCTGGAGAACACGCCGCTGGCGCTGTCGCAGGGCCTGCTGCGGGCCGATGGGACGGTGGACCTGTTCATCGCCCCGGCGAAGGTGGACGAGGCGCTGCGCGCGCATCTGGGCAATGCCGTGGCGCTGCGCGCGCCGGAGGAATGGCCGGAGGCGCTGCGCGTACTGGCGGGACGGCGGGTGCGGGTCGATCCCGACCTGACGCCGGCCTGGTTCGCCATGCGACTGCGTGAGGCCGGAGCGACCGTGGTGGCGGGCGAGGACCCGGTACGCTTGCCCCGGGCGCGCAAGAACGCGGTGGAGCAGGCAGGCGCGCGGACGGCGCATGCGCGGGATGCGGTGGCGCTGGCGCGTTTCCTCCACTGGTTCGCCGGGGCGGCGCCGCAAGGCGGGCAGAGCGAGATCACGGCGGCGGAGAAGCTGCTGGAGTTCCGCCGGGCGCTGCCGCTGTTCCGGGCGGAATCCTTTCCCGCCATCTCGGGCGCCGGGCCCAACGGGGCGATCGTGCATTACCGGGTCACGGCGGAGACGGACCGGGCGATCGGGCGGGACGAGTGCTACCTGATCGACAGCGGCGCGCAGTTCCTGGACGGCACCACGGATGTGACGCGCACGCTCTGGACCGGGCCGGGGGAGGCGCCGGCGGAGCTGCGGGAACGCTACACGCGGGTGCTGCGCGGCCATATCGCCCTGGCCACGCTGAGCTTCCCCAAGGGGGTGGCGGGGCCGCATCTCGACGCCATCGCGCGCCGGCCGCTCTGGGATGCCGGGATGGACTACGACCATGGCACGGGCCATGGCGTGGGCTCCTTCCTTTCGGTGCATGAGGGGCCGGTTGCCTTCTCGCGGGCGGCGAAGCCGGTGCCGATCGAGGAGGGGATGATCCTGTCCGACGAGCCGGGCTTCTACCTGCCCGGGGCCTATGGCATCCGCATCGAGAACCTGCTGCTGGTGCGCTCGGCAGGGCAGGGGCTCTCGGGGCGGCCCTGGCTGGGTTTCGAGACGCTGACCCTGGCTCCCTACGAGCGGCGGCTGATCCAGCCCGGGCTGCTGACGCCGGCGGAGCGGGAATGGGTGGATGTCTATCAGGCCCGCGTCGCGTCGGAGGTCGCTCCCGCGCTGGCGGAGGTGGCGCCCGAGGCGGCCGCCTGGCTACGTGCCGTCTGCGCGCCCCTCTGAGGGCCGTCGCGGTTCCGCCGGAGGCCGCCTCCGGCGAAGCCTCGGGGGACGGGGGAAAGGGGGGGGGCAGGTTGCGCCGGCGGGCGGCAGGGTCTACCCCTGCCGCGCCGCAAAATCGGGCCTCCGGCCCCGGCACGCTTCATGCTCGTGCCAGTCGGTATGCCACAGGGATCACCAGCCCCATGTAGTCCGCGCCCGCAACGCCGGCATGTCTCGAACCGCCGCAGCGGATGCGGCGGCCCATGTTCGCCTGTTGCGAGCGACGGTTGGAGGGTGGCGGGCCATCCGGCTCCCGGAACCTAGGCTTCCGCGGCATGGATTCCCGGGCGCGGATGGTTCGCGGCCGTCCTCCGCATCCCGCTTCGCGGCACGGCCCAGAAAACCGGGACCGTTTCCCCTGATGAGTTTTCCTCGATGAGCTTCGACCTCGCGCGCTACCGGGCCGAATGGACCGGCGGCAGCCTCCACCGCGAAATCCTGGCCGGCATGGTCGGGACCTTCGCCCTGATCCCGGAGGTGATCGCCTTCTCCTTCGTCGCGGGGGTCGATCCGGAAGTGGGGCTCTTCGCCTCCTTCGTGATCGGCATCGTGATCGCCTTCGCCGGCGGCCGGCCGGCGATGATCTCCGGCGCCGCCGGGTCCGTGGCGCTGGTGGCCGCCGCGCTGGTCTCCTCGCACGGGCTGCAATACCTGCTGGCCGCCACGCTGCTCTGCGGGGCGATCCAGGTGGTCTTCGGCCTGCTGAAGCTCGACGTGCTGATGCGCTTCGTCTCGCGCTCGGTGCGGACGGGCTTCGTGAACGCGCTGGCCATCCTGATCTTCTCGGCGCAACTGCCGCAGATGATGGATGTGACCTGGCACACCTATGCGATGATCGCGCTGGGGCTGGCCATCATCTACCTCGTGCCACGCGTCACCGAGGCGATCCCCTCGCCGCTGATCTGCATCCTGGTGCTGACGGTCGTCTCCATGGGCATGGACATGCCGCTGCGCACCGTGGCGGATCTGGGGCGGCTGCCGGATTCCCTGCCGTCCCTGGTCTGGCCGCAGGTGCCGCTGAACCTGGAAACGCTGCGGATCGTCTTCCCCTATGCGCTGGCCATGGCGATGGTCGGGCTGCTGGAATCCATGATGACCGCCGGGGTGGTGGACGACTGGACCGAAACCAACAGCTCCAAGCGCGCCGAATGCACCGGGCTCGGCATCGCCAACATCGCCGTCGGGGCCTTTGGCGGCATCGCCGGCTGCGGCATGATCGGGCAGACCGTGGGCAACCTGCGCTATGGCGGGCGGGGGCGGCTTTCCACCTTCGTGGCGGGGGCCTTCCTTCTGGTGCTGATGGTGCTGCTGCGGCCCTGGGTGGCGCAGGTGCCGGTGGCGGCGCTGGTGGCCATCATGATCATGGTCTCGGTCAGCACCTTCTCCTGGTCCTCGCTGCGCGACCTCGCGGCGCATCCGCGCCTGTCCAGCCTGGTGATGCTGGCCACCGTCGCGGTGGTGGTGGTGACGCACAACCTGGCGATGGGCGTCTTCGTCGGCGTGCTGCTGAGCGGCGTCTTCTTCGCCTTCAAGGTCATGCGGCTGATGCAGGTGGAGAAAGCCTATGACGAGGCCGGCCGGACCCGGACCTACCGGGTGAAGGGACAGGTCTTCTTCGCCTCCGCCGAGATGTTCGCCGATGCCTTCGACCTGCGCGACGCGGTGGCGCGGCAGGTGGTGATCGACCTGACCGGAGCGCACCTGTGGGACATCACCGCCGTCGGCGCGCTGGAGGGCGTGGTGAACAAGATGCGCCGCCACGGGCTGCGCGTGGAGGTGGTCGGGCTGAACGAGGCCAGTGCCGGGATGGTGGAACGGCACGGGCGGTTCAGTCCGGCGGAGATGTGAGGACACTGGCTGGAAAAACGGCGCCCGTCTGGCGGGACTTCAATTCTTGGATGGAAGGGGCGGCAAACGCCCCTTCCATTGGGCTTCCTTCAGGCGAAGATAAAATCGCAGGAGGTCAGATGCTCAACGCCAAGGACTGCGATGTAGTTGTAGGTGCCGAAGTCGATTGAACTGCCCTGAATCGTCTGGCCATTGCCCAGCGCGACGCTACCGGTGTGGATGGTCAGGTCACCCAGGCCATGCACGCCCTGGCTGGCGAAGCCGGTGAGGTCAATGTGATCTTTGCCCTGCTCGAAGTCCAGGATCCGGTTTTGAGTGATGCCAGGATTGAATACGAAGGTGTCACTGCCACCCACCGCCTGCCCGGATTTTGAGCCATCGCCGGAGATCAGGTTGTAGGAATTGCTGCCTGCAATGATGATGTCATCGCCCCCGCGCGCAAAGCCACTCAGCGACCCGTCACCAGAGATGATCTGATAGCCAGAGTTGTTGCCGCCTATGATCAGATCATTTCCGCCCCGGGCGAAACCCGACAGAGCCCCATCGCCAGAGATATAGACCTCAGAGACGCCCGACGTGACTGTGATCCGGTCATCGCCACCTTTGGCAAAGCCCGACAGGGCACCGTCACCGACAATGGAGCCGTAGCGGACGCCGCCTTCGATCTCGTCATTGCCGCCGATCGTGAAGCCGTCCAGCTTGGCGGAATCGCCATAGACGGTGGCGCTGTTGCCGATAATCTGATCGTTTCCTCCTCTGGAGAAGCCATGCATCTCGTAGGCATCGCCATAAATGGTGGGACGGGCATGTGATCCGGAGCCGCCGCCCAGGATCATGTCATTTCCGCCGACGCTGAACCGGTCCATGACATAGGCATCGCCATAGATGATCTCATCCAGCAGGTCGGCGTAGCCACCCACCAGCGTGTCGTCGCCACCATGTGCAAAGCTGGTGATGGAATAGGCGTCGCCGTAGAGCCGGTTGGTGACGGATTGCCAAGTCCCATTCACGTGGTCACCGACCAGGACTTGTGCGCTAGCATGCTGGAAGCCGCTCAGAACGCCGCTGGTGTCACCATAGTAGATCGCCACAATGATTCTCCCCGATTCGCCTGACCCTATTGGTCTGGCAATGGAAGTCATTGCGATGCCGTATCACGGGTTGGTCAATTCCAGGGAGTATCTCAAAAATAGCTTTTCATGGATTGAACAGGACAGTCCTGAGAAAAAGCCTGGATAAAATTAATTTGTGTTGTCCCTCATCCATTAGGATGATGCGCCCACGGAACCTGCCAGAACAGTGCGTGGATTTGTTCCAGTCCCTACCGCCGATCGAGCAGCAGGCGCAGGCCCAGGCCCAGGAAGATCGTGCCGGCGAGGCCGTTCAGCCAGCGCGTGGCGCGGGCGGAGCGGTTCAGGCGGCTGACGGCCCGGCCGGCACCGGCGATCAGCACGGCGAAGAGCGGCACTGCCAGAAGGGGCAGGAGCGGGCCGAGCAGCAGCATCTGGAGCCAGGCCGGGGCGAGGCCGGGTGCCACGAACTGCGGCAGGAAGGCCAGAAAGAACAGCGCGACCTTGGGGTTGAGCAGGTTGGTCAGCATGCCCTGGAGCACGATGCGGCCCTGCCCCTGGAGGCGTGTGCCCTGGAGGTGGGGCGGGGTTCCGGTGGAGGGGGTGGCGGGAGCGATGCCGGCCTCGCCGCGCCAGGCGGCCCGCAGCGCCCCGAGACCGAGCCAGACCAGATAGGCGGCGCCGGCGAGGCGCAGCAGGGCGAAGAGCATGGGCTCCGCCGCCAGGATGGCCGCCACACCCAACGCGGCGGCGACGATATGGCAGAAGGCGCCGCAGACGATGCCCAGCACCGCCGCCCAGCCGCGCTGCGGCCCGCCGGACAGTGTCTGGCCCAGCACGAACATCATGTCCGGCCCCGGAGTCAGCACCAGGACCAGACAGGCCAGCAGGTAGGCGGCGAGCAGGGCGGGATCGAGTGGCATGGCGACCGCCTTCTGCGCCGGGCGGCAACGCCGGTCCAGCGCATAATCCTGATCCCCGGCATCAGCGCCGCTGCTGCCCCGCCTCAAGGCGAGCCCCGCCCTGGGGACAGGGCCGAGTGGAGGGAGCGGCATTGGTGGCATGTCTGCCGCGATGCAATATTGCGTGGCTTGCCGCGCCCGCGAAAGGAAACGTCTTCCGTCGCCGGGTGCGGGTGCCCGATCCATGGACCCGTGTGATGACCGAGAACGCAACAGACCGAAGCCTGACACGCCAGGACGCCAAGACCCTCGCCCTTGCCTCGCTCGGCGGCGCTCTCGAGTTCTACGACTTCATCATCTACGTCTTCTTCGCGGTCACGATCAGCAACCTGTTCTTTCCGACCGACATGCCGAAATGGCTGGGGGACCTGCAGACCTACGGCATCTTCGCCGCCGGCTATCTGGCGCGCCCACTGGGCGGGATCATCATGGCCCATTTCGGCGACAAGACCGGCCGCAAGCGCATGTTCACGCTGTCCATCCTGATGATGGCGGTGCCGACGCTGCTGATCGGCCTGATGCCGACCTATGCCTCGATCGGCTATGCCGCGCCCGTGCTGCTGCTGGTGATGCGCGTCTTCCAGGGCGCCGCGATCGGGGGCGAGGCGCCGGGCGCCTGGGTCTTCGTGGCGGAACACGTCCCGGCCAACCGCGTGGGCCTGGCCTGCGGGCTGCTGACCGGAGGGCTGACCGGCGGCATCCTGCTGGGCTCGCTGATGGCCACGACGATCAACCTTGCCTACACCCAGGCCGAGATCCTGGACTGGGCCTGGCGCCTGCCCTTCGTGGTGGGCGGGATCTTCGGCCTGATCGCCATGTACCTGCGCCGCTGGCTGCACGAGACGCCGGTCTTCGAGGCGATGCGCGCCCGCAAGGCGGTGGTGCGGGAGATGCCGCTGAAGCAGGTGCTGCGCGGCCATGGCGCCTCGGTGGTGGTCTCCATGGCGGTGACCTGGATGCTGACCGCGGCCATCGTGGTGGTGATCCTGCTGACGCCCTCGCTGATGCAGCGCCTGCACGGCATCCCCGCGACCACGACGCTGATCGGCAGCAGCCTCGCGACGCTGACCCTGACGATCTGCGCCGTGCTGGTGGGCGTGCTGCTGGACCGTTTCAACACCGTCATGGTGACACTGGTGGGCACGGTGCTGCTGATCGCCGCGACCTATGCCCTCTATGTCGGCACGGCGGCGAACCCGGACAACCTGGTGCCGCTCTACGCGGTGGCCGGGGCCACGGTGGGGATCATCAACGTGGTGCCTTATGTGATGGTGCGGGCCTTTCCCGGGGAGGTGCGCTTCACCGGCGTGTCCTTCTCCTACAACGTGGCCTATGCGGTCTTCGGTGGGCTGACGCCGATGGCGGTGGGCACGCTGGCGGGTTTCAACGCGATGGGGCCGGCGCATTACGTCGCCCTGGTCGTGGTGATCGGCCTGATCGCCGTGGTGGCCAACGGCATGCGCCGCGCCGCCGTCTATGCCCCGCCCGTCGCGGCGGAGTGATCCCCGGCCGCCACGGGCGGCCCCTGCGGCATGGCAGATAAGGGAAGGGGCGGGACCCATGGGTTCCGCCCTTGGCCTGTCCGCCCTCCCATCGTGATCGGGGTGCCGGCGCGACCGGGATTGCAACGCCCGGGCTCCTGTCGCCTTCTATGGCCGGAGCCCTGCCGGAGCCTCCGGCGCGGGATCGCCCATCGGAGATGGAGGAGCAAGGACATGGCGGATCTGGTGATCATCGCCTATCCGGACGAGCAGACGGCCGAGGCCGCGCGTCAGAAGCTGCTGAGCCTGCAGAAGGAGTACCTGGTCGAGATCGGGGACGCCGTGGTCGCCGTCCGCCAGCCGGACGGGAACGTGAAGCTGAACCAGCTGGTGAACACCACCCTGGCAGGCACGGCCTCCGGCGCGCTCTGGGGCACGCTGATCGGCCTGCTCTTCCTGAACCCGCTGCTGGGCACCGCCGTCGGCGCCGGGGCGGGAGCGCTGAGCGGCTACTTCACCGATGTCGGCATCGAAGACAACTTCCTGAAGGACGCCACCCAGGCGCTGCCGCCCGGGGGCGCGGCGCTTTGCGTGCTGGTGCGCAAGGTGACGGCGGACAAGGTCCTGCCTGCCATGTCCGAGTTCGGCGGGACGGTGCTGCGCACCAACCTGACGGCGGAGCAGGAGAACAAGCTGCGCGAAGGGCTGAAGGCGGCGGGCTGAACCGACCGCCTTATCATCCGGAGCATGGGGCCGGGGCCATGTGGCACCGGCCCGCCTTGCCGCCGCGAAGCCGGTCAGCCTCCGTCCATGCAGCGGCCCAGGTCGAGGGCCGCGTCCGTGCCATTCCCGCCCTTGCCACCTTCCGGCGCGGCGGGGACAGGCTTCACGCCGGACAGGAAGACCCCCAGCACACGGCTGTCCTCGCTTGCCCCGGCCTGCCGGGGGCTGGTGGCATCCGGGGTTTCCAGCAGCAGCGTCACCATCGAGCCCGGGGCCGCATCGCGCCAGGGCAGGAAGACACGCTGCGCCCTGGTGAACTCCAGGGACATCCGGCAGGCCCGTCCTCCGGCATCGCGGATGGTCACGCGCTGCGGCGCACCGCCGGGCGGGACATAGGCCGAGAGCGTCAGGATCGCGCCGCGTGTGTCCGGCCTGACCGGCAGGCGCAGCACCGCAGACCCGGCCAGGGACCAGCGCCCTCCGCGCTCACGGGGGGACCAGCCGAGGAACTCGGCCCGCCGCGGCGTGGGCCGGAAGGACAGAGGCTGGCAGGCGAGACCCAGCCGGGGCAGCGCGTCCCGGTAGGTCGTGAGATAGGTGCTGCTGCTGGCGCCACCGGGATCGGTCGGCCAGAGGACGGTGCGCGACAGCGCCTGCAGCACCAGCGGATCGTGCCCCATCCGGTCCGGCACCTGGCAGGCGCTCTCGCGGAGGAGGTCGAAGGCGCCCTCCTTTTCCGCCATGAGCCGGGCGGAGGCGCGGTTGTGCAGGAAGGTGGCACTGCCGAGCAGGCCCAGCCCCAGCGCGCAGGTCAGCACCGCCCGCCGGGCCCGGACGGGGCCGTGCCGCGCCGCGCCGCGGAGCAGCAGGGCGAGGCCGATGGCCGCGGCGATGCCCAGGCTCAGCGCGGAAAGGCGGGAGTCGACATAGGTGCAGTCGCCGTTCCGGCACCATGACTGGTACTTCTGGGTGAAGGCATGGGCCAGCGTGTTGAGCCAGGCCCAGGCGAGGCAGGCGAGCAGGACCCGTACGGCCAGCCCGTTGTCCAGCCGCGCGGCCAGGGCCGGCAGCAGCCGCGCCGCCAGCCAGGCCCCCATGGCAAGCAGCAGGATGGCGGGGGCGATATCCTCCGGCGCCGGGAAGGGTATGGTGAGGTGCGGAAAGACGGTGCCGTTGACGGTATGCAGGAATTGCAGGTGGAGGATGTCGGCCAGTGGCAGGGCCTCCGCGATCGTGCCCGGATAGTGGCTCGGGAAGACCATGCGGTAGCCGAAATGGACGGCCGCCGAGGCCAGCAGCGCTGCCCCCTGTATCCACATCTCCCGGCTCCGGCGCGCCCGGGACGCGATCAGCGCCAGCAGGGCCAGCCCCAGCCCTTCCAACAGTGCGTATTCCAGCAGCATGGTCGCGGCGAAGAGGCCCAGCCCGGCGGCCAGGGCGGCCGGTGCGGAGAGCTGCGCGACGCGGGCCAGCCGGAGATGGATCGCCAGCAGCGCCAGAAGCGGCAGGGTGAGCATCAGCGGATAGGCATTGGGCGGCAGGTGATGCGCCGCCATCGGCAGGGTGCAAACCGTCAGCAGCAGCGCGGCGCGCGTCAGCGGCAGCCGGAAGCGCTGGGCGAAGAGGTGGCAGAAGCAAAGCAACGTCAGGCCAAAACAGAGGACGACCAGCAACCGGCCCCAGGCGAATTCCGGCAGCATGGTTCCCAGCAGCACCAGCGGCATGGCGGGATACATGCCGACACGCCCCTGGTCCTCCGCGATGCGAGTGAGCCGCGTGGTCAGCTCCCAGGGCGAGTCGAGCTCGGTCAGGGTGACGTACTGCCAGAAATTGTCGTCGGCGGTCTGATGGAAGGCGGACAGGAAGGGCAGGAGCTGGATCGCGACGAAAGCGACGAGGACGAGGTCCGGCAGGTGGCGCGCCAGGGACGGCGTCAGGAAGCGGGTGCCGGTTCCTGTGCCGGGGGGATGGGGGGCTTTCCGGTCGCGCGGCAGCGGCTCCCTGCCGGGGGCCGGCACCAGCTCATGCGCCGTGCGGGAATTCGGGGAGCGCGCCATTGGCCAGCGGCTCGGCGTGGTGAGGCCGGACAAGGGGCAACGCCTTTTAAATGAGAATGCCGCTCATTTACAGGAAACCGACTGGACGCACAGCAGGTTTGTGTCGGTCCATGCACTGGGCGGATAGCTGTCCGGCAGGGTGGCGGGAAGGAGGCGGAAACCCGGTTCGCCGGAACGGCTCATGCGCGAAGCCTCCCGGCAGCCCGGTTGTTGCACCCGGAGCGGGGTCCATCTAGCAGTTTCGTCACTGCCTTCCTGGAAGGAGACCGATATGCGACAGCATCCGGGCCCCGGCCCCGTGCCCCGCCGCTCCATCATCCTCGGATCACTCGCGACGGCTGTCTCCTGGCCACTGGCCGACATGCGATCGGCCTTCGCGCAGGAGGCGGTGAAGGCGGCCCCTCCGGCCTCGGCGCCGGCGGCGCGCGGGGCGGTGGAGGCCTGCCGCGACGCCATCCTCCGCATTTCGCGCGAGGTCTGGGCGAATCCCGAACTGTCGCTGCACGAGGAGGTCTCCTCGGGGATCCACCTGCGGGAGTTGCGCGCCGCCGGCTTCACCATCGCCAGCCAGGGTACCTCGGGGATTCCGACGGCCTTCGTCGCGGAATGGAGCCAGGGCCAGGGTGGCCCGAAGCTCGGCTTCCTGCCGGAATACGACGCGCTGCCGGGGCTGGGCAACGCGGCCGAGCCCCGCCCGGTGCCCGGGCCGAAGGGCGCCGAGGTCGGGCATGGCTGCGGGCACAACATGCTCGGCGCGGGCTGCACCGGCGCGGCCATGGCGCTGCGCAGGATGATGATGGAGGGCGGCCATCCGGGGACGATCCGCGTCTATGGCTGCGCGGCGGAGGAGACCGAGGGTGCCAAGGTCTACATGGCGCGCGACGGGCTGTTCGACGACCTGGATGCCTGCCTCGCCTGGCATCCGGCGCCGATGACCGGCACGGGCCTGCTGCGGACCGCCGCGATGAACCTGCTGCGCATCCGCTTCCGGGGCCGCAGCGCCCATGCCGGGGTCGATCCCTGGGAAGGGCGCAGCGCGCTGAAGGGGGCCGAGATGTTCGGCATCGGCGTCCAGTTCATGCGGGAGCACCTGCGCCCCACCACCCGGCTGCATTACGTCTATACCGATGGGGGCGAGGCGGCGAACGTCGTGCCGGACCGGGCCGCGGTCGCCATCGTGATCCGCGACACAAACCGGAAGCAGGTCGGGGAGGTGACCGGCTGGGTCCGCGAGGTGGCCGAGGGCGCGGCCAGGGCGACGCAGACCGAGGTGGAGATCGAGCAGCCCTTCGGCCTGCACGATCTGTTGCCGAACGAGGTGCTGGTCCGCCGTATCCACCAGCACCTCTCGGCCGTGCCCATTGAATGGACCCCGGCGGAGCAGGATTTCGCCCGCGCCTGCCAGCGCGAGTCGAGGCTGCCGGAAGCCGGGCTCGCGACCAATCTCCTGCCCCTCCTGCCGGAGATGCAGACGGGCGGTTCCACGGATGTCGGCGATGTCAGCTACAACGCCCCGACCGGCCTCTTCGCCTGGGAGACCATGCCGGTGGGCGTGGGGCTGCACACCTGGCCGGTCACGGCCTGCGGCGGCACCTCGATCGGCGACAAGGGGGCGATCAACTCGGCCATCGTCATGGCCGGGGTCGGCTTTGACCTGATGACCGATGCCGGGCTGCGGGACCAGGTGAAGGCCGATTTCCGCAAGCGCCGGGGCGGCGGGCCCTATGTCTCGCCGCTGCCGGAAGGCAAGAAGCGCCCGGAGGGCATCCCGCCGCGCCTGCTGCTGCGCGATGGCACCGGGGAGCTGACCGACGAGTTCTACGAGCTGGGCGCCCGGTAGGGGGCGCCGCATCGTCTTCGGGCGGTCCGCCTCCGGGCCGTTCCTCAACCCATCCCGGCCAGCTCGCGCCACTCCGCCTCGGTGAGGGTGCGAAGGCCGAGCTCCGCGGCCTTCTTGGCCTTGGAGCCGGCATCGGCGCCGATCACCACGAGGTCGGTCTTCTTGGAAACGCTCTTCACCACCTTGGCACCCAGCGATTCCGCGCGGGCCTCGGCCTCCTGCCGCGTCATGGTTTCCAGGGAGCCGGTGAAGACGATGCTCTTGCCGGAAAGCGCGCCCTCGGCCACCGTCTCGGCCGGTTGCGGGTGGACCTCCCGCAGCAGGTCGTCCAGGGCCTCCAGGTTGCGGGGCTCGGAGAAGAACTCCACCAGCTCCTGCGCGATGGCCGGGCCGATGCCCTGGATGCCGCCCAGATCCTCCCGTGCCTCGGAGCCCAGGATGCGGGCATCGAGCATGGCCTGGCGCCAGTGTTCCACCGTGCCGTAGTGGCGGGCGAGGAGGCGGGCGTTCTGCGCGCCGATGCGCCGGATGCCCAGGCCGAAGAGGAAGCGTTCCAGGGACGGTTCCCGCCGCGCCTCGATGGCGGCGAGGAGGTTGGTGATCTTCCTGGAATCCTTGCCGGAGCGGCCGCCCCAGCCTTCCCAGCCACGCATCCGCTCCGTATGGCCCTTGAGGCGGAAGATCCCGGCGGGGGTGTTCACCAGCCCCTCGCGGTGCAGCAGCTCGATGTTCTCGATGCCCAGCCCCTCGATGTCCATCGCGTTGCGCGAGGCGAAGTGGATCAGCCGCTCCACCTGCTGCGCCGGGCAGATCAGGCCACCCGTGCAGCGCTTGATCACCTCGCCCGGCGGCCGCACGGCATGGGAGCCACAGGCGGGGCAGGTGTCGGGGAAGACGAAGGGCCGGCTGTCCGCCGGGCGCTTCTCCGGCACGATGCCGGTGATCTGCGGGATCACGTCGCCGGCGCGCTGCAGGATCACCGTGTCGCCGATGCGGACATCCTTGCGGGCGATCTCGTCCTCGTTGTGCAGGGTGGCGTGCTGCACCATGACGCCGCCGACATTGACCGGCTGCATCACCGCGCGCGGCGTCAGCGCCCCGGTGCGGCCGACCTGGATCTGGATGTCCAGCAGGGTGGTGGTCGCCTGTTCCGCCGGGAACTTCCAGGCGATGGCCCAGCGCGGGGCGCGGCCGACGAAGCCCAGGCGGCTCTGCCAGTCCAGCCGGTCCAGCTTGTACACCACGCCGTCGATGTCATAGGCGAGGCCGGCGCGCTTTTCCGCCAGCTCCGCCTGGAAGGCCCCGGCGGCATGTTCGTCGGGCAGGAGCCGGGAGAGCGGGTTCACCCGGAAACCCCAGCCTTCCAACCGCTTCAGGTACTCGGAATGAGTTTCCGCCACCGGCTCGCTGGACTCGCCCTGGGCATAGGCGAAGAGGCGCAGAGGGCGGCTGGCCGTCACCGCCGGGTCGAGCTGGCGCAGCGAGCCGGCGGCGGCGTTGCGCGGGTTGACGGGAATGCGGATCGCCGGGCCCACCGGCTCGCCCGCGGCGCGGCGGGCCTCGCGCTCCTCGTGCAGCCGGGTCTGCTCGGCATGGAAGGCGAGGAAGTCGGGCTTGGTCATGAAGACCTCGCCCCGGATCTCGATGCGGGCGGGATGGGGCGCCGGAAGCTGGCGGGGCAGCTCGTCCAGCGTTTCCAGGTTGCGGGTGATGTCCTCGCCCACCATGCCGTCGCCGCGCGTGGCGCCCCGCACGAAGCGCCCGTCCTCGTAGAGCAGGTTCACCGAAAGCCCGTCGATCTTGGGCTCGCCCACGAAGCGCAGCACCTCCTCGACCGAAAGGCCCAGGAAGCGGCGGATGCGGGCGGCGAACTCGGCGAATTCCTCCGGGCCGAAGACATTGTCCAGGCTGAGCATCGGCGTGCCGTGCCGGCTCTTGCTGAAGCCTGCCGCCGGGGGCGCGCCGGGCGGCGCCTCGTTCGGGCTGTCTTCCCGCTTCAGGGCAGGGAAACGCTCCTCGATCGCGGTGTTCCGGCGGCGCAGCGCGTCATAGGCCGCGTCCGACATGATCGGTGCGTCCTGCTGGTGGTAGGCGAGGTCGGCCTCGGCGATCTGCCCGGCCAGGCGGGCAAGCTCGGCGCGCGCCTCCTCCTCGTTGAGCGACTCGACGGGGCGCGATTCGGTTCGGTCGGACATGGCGGCAGGCCTAGGGCAGATCGGTAAGGAGCGGAAACGGCGGGTGATAGCGGAGTAACGCGGCAGAATGTGTTCGGGCGGGGGGGCGTGGCCCGGGCGGGAAGGCTCCGCCTTCCTCCCGTGACCCCCCCATCCGCCAGGACCCTGTGGGCCCTGGACCTGGGGTGTTGGCTCCCGCTGCGGCCGGATCGCGCCGGGGAGCATGGCTCTCCGGCGACTGTGGGCGCCACCAGCACGGAGACGGTGTCCTCTTCCTTCTGGGAGCCCCGCTGGCCCATCTGTCCGCCAGGATCGGGCCAGGGGACTGGCCTTGCCACCCGCGCCAACGCAAGGCGAGGCCCGGGGGCATACGATGTCCCCGGCGGTGGGGACCGGGGGAGGCGGCGCCTCCCCCGGTGCCAGCCACGGGCGAGACGCCGCAAGCCGGGGCTATCGCCGGACCGGCTGCGCGCCGAGGGTGAACTTGAAGACCCGGACCGGCTGCACCACGCGCGACGTGCCGCCCTGGAAGGCAGGGAGGCGGTTGAGCTGGGCCGCCGGCAGCCAGAGGTCGCCCGCATCGTCGATCCACATCGCATCCACCCAGAGCAGGCGCGGGTCCTGCACCAGGGTGGTGACGGTGCGGTCGGGGGCGATGCGGAGGATGGCGAGCTTGTCCGTGTCGCTGGCGTAGATGTTGCCGGCGGCGTCGATGGCCGTGCCGCCGGTGGAGCCGGTCTGGGCCCAGGGCTCCACATGGCGGGCACGCTCGCTGTCGGCGATGTTGCGGTCATCCAGGTAGCGGGTGGCGATGCGCGACATCGGGCCGGAGCAGGACTGGTAGTAGAGCCACTGCCCGTCCTGCGACACTTCGACCTGGTCGGCATGGATGAGGACCGGGCGCCCGTCGGGGCCGCGCAGCTCCTGCCCCTCGGCCGTCAGGGGGCGGCGGGCGGTGAGGGAGGGATCACCCTCCAGCACGCGCCATCCGGCACCGCGGTCCAGGTCCATCACGATGATCGCGGGCTGGCCGGCATCGGTGACATAGGCGAGGCGCGCGTTGAAGCGCACGTCGTCGATGAAGCTGCGCTCGCCGGTCAGCTCGTCCAGCCGGTAGATGCGCTTCGCCTTGTTGGTGGCGAGGTCGATCTGCACCAGCTTGGGGCCGCCGGCCAGAGCGGGCTTGCCGATGCCCGGACTGCCGGTATCGACCACCCAGAGGTCGCCCTCCGGCCCGATGCGCAGCGCGTTGGCGCGGACGAAGGCATTGTTCGGCGCCGCGCCGGGGCGCCAGGCGTTCCAGGCGGCGTCGGGATAGGGGCGGTACTGGCCGTTCACCCATTCGGCCACGCGCGGCCCCTCGGCACCGTCCAACCGGGCGAAGACCACGAAGACGCGCCCGTCCCGGCTGGTGGTGACGCCCTGGATCGGCGTGTCGGATTCCAGCACCGGGGTCAGCCCGTTCTGGATGGGCATGGCGCAGGCGGCCAGAAAGGGAAGGGTCATGCCGGCGGCGAGCAGGCTGCGTCGGTTCATCGCGTCCTCGATCGGAAAGGGGGCGGGACGGGCGCCGCGCGGCCTCGGGATGGGTGGGGACACGGCTTGGACCGGCCCGGCGAGGTGGCGGCAAGGGCCCACAGGCACCGGAGGAGCCGGCGCCATGCCCCAGGGAAGATCGGCCCCGGTCCTATCCCCATGGCGGGGAAAGAGGCCGGGACCGGGTGGTCAGGCGGAGATCCGTGTCAGGCGGCCCCTGCCAGGAGGTCGTCGGCGGCCGCGCGGGCGGCCTCGGTGATGGTCTCGCCCGCCAGCATGCGGGCGATCTCCTCGCGCCGGGCGCCGAGGTCGAGAGGTTCCACGCGGGTCTCGGCCCGGTCGCCGCGCACGCCCTTGGCGACGCGGAGATGGGCGGTGCCACGGGCAGCGACCTGCGGCGAATGGGTCACCACCAGGACCTGGAGCCGGTCCGCAACCCGGGACAGGCGCTCCCCCACCGCGGCGGCGGTGGCGCCGCCGATGCCGCTGTCCACCTCGTCGAAGACCAGGGTGGGCACGGGCGAGCCACGGGCGAGGACGACCTTCAGCGCCAGCATCAGCCGCGACAGCTCGCCGCCCGAGGCGATCTTCGCGAGCTGGCCGGGGATCTGGCCGGGATTGGTGGAAACGAGGAAGGTGATCCGGTCCACGCCATCGGCGGCCCAGGCGGGTTCCTCGCGCGGGACGAGCTCGATATGCAGCCGAGCGCGGTCGAGCTTGAGGGGGGCGAGTTCGCGCGCCACGGCCTTCTCCAGCTCGCGTGCCGCCTTGGTGCGGGCGGCGGTGAGGTCGGAGGCGGCGGCGATGAAGGCGTTGCGGGCGGATTCCGCCTCGGCCTCCAGCTTCGCCACGCGGCCGGTGCCGGCATCCAGGGCGCCCAGGCGCTCCTTGAGGCGCAGCAGCAGGCCGGGCAGCTCCACCACCGGCACGGCATGCTTGCGGGCGGCGGCGCGCAGGGCGAAGAGGCGTTCCTCCAGCTGTTCCAGCCGGCGCGGGTCGGGGCCGAAATCGGCGCTCAGGCGTTCCAGCAGGGATTCTGCCTCGGTCAGCGCGTCCTGCGCGGCGGCCAGGGCGGCGAGGGCCGGGGCGGCCTCCTCGTTCGGCGCGGGCAGGCGTTCCAGGGCGCGGGCAGCGTTGCGCAGTGCGGCGGCGGGGCCGCTGCCGCCACGCCGGTCGCGCGGCTGCAACTCGGCCAGGGCGGAGGCGATGGCCTCG
This sequence comes from Roseomonas sp. FDAARGOS_362, assembly GCF_002754815.1. GTDB lineage: Bacteria > Pseudomonadota > Alphaproteobacteria > Acetobacterales > Acetobacteraceae > Roseomonas > Roseomonas mucosa. The sequence goes on from NZ_CP024588.1 coordinate 4,052,993, forward strand.
GCACGGCGCTCACCCTGCTGCATGTGCTGGCGCTCGCTGGCCAGGGCCTCCTCCTCGCCCTCTTCCGGGGCGAGGTCGGACAGCTCCCCCACGGCGTGGCGCAGCCATTCCTCGTCCCGCTGGGCGGCGGCGATGGCCTCCTGCGCCTCGCGCAGGGCGCGGCTGGCGGATCGCCAGGCGCGGAAGGCGTCCCCCGCCTTGCGGCGGCGCGGCTCCAGCCCGCCGAAGGCATCCAGCAATCCGCCATGGCTGCCAGGGTCGGCGAGGCCCACCTGGTCGTGCTGCCCCTGGACCTCGACGAGCAGGCTACCCAGGCGGCGCAGGAGGCCGACGCCCACCGGCTCCCCGTTGACGAAGGCGCGGGAGCGGCCGTCGGTGTTCACCACGCGGCGGACCACGATCTCCTCCTCGCCCTCCATGCCCTGCTCCGCGAGCATTGCGAAGGCGGGGTGGTCGGGGGCGGGGGCGAAGACGGCGGTGACGCTGGCCTGGGCCTGTCCGGCGCGGACCATGCCGGATTCGGCCCGCTGGCCAAGGGCGAGGCCCAGGCTGTCCAGCAGGATCGACTTGCCGGCGCCGGTCTCGCCGGTCAGCACCGTCAGGCCGGAGCCGAATCGCAGGTCCAGGCGCTCGATGAGCACCACGTCGCGGATCGAGAGGGAGGCGAGCAAGCGGGCTCCGCGGGAGGAGCGGGCCGGGCGCACGAGGCGCCCGGCCCGGAAGGTTCGTGGGAGGTCAGAAGATGGTGTTGAGGGCCCGCCGGAAGAAGCCCGGGCGCTCGTCGCCCGGCGCGGGGGGCGCACCCTCCACCAGCATGGCGTAGCTGTCCTGGTACCAGGGATTGCCCGGGTAATTGTGGCCGAGCACGGAGGCGGTCTTGCGGGCCTCCTCCGTGAGTCCCATCGCCAGATAGATCTCGGTCAGGCGGTGCAGCGCCTCCGGCACATGGTTCGTGGTCTGGTAGTTGTCCACCACGTTGCGGAAGCGGCCGATCGCGGCGGCATAGAGGCCGCGCTGCTGGTAGAAGCGGCCGATCGACATCTCGTGCCCGGCGAGATGGTCGCGGGCGAGGTCGATCTTGAGGCGCGCGTCGCGGGCATAGGGCGTGTTGGGGAAGCGGTTCACCACGTCCTGCAGCGCGGTGATGGCCGTGTTGCTGGAGGTCTGGTCGCGCTGCGCGTCGTTGATCTGCTCGTAGTAGCAGAGGCCGCGCAGATAGTAGGCATAGGCGATGTCGCGATGCGCGGGGTGGAGCTGGATGAAACGGTCCAGCGCCGTCAGCGCCTCGGTATAGCGGTTGCGGGAGTATTCCGCGTAGCCGGTCATCAGCCGGGCATTGGTGGCCCAGGTGGAATAGGGGTGCTCGCGCTCCACCGTCTCGAAGAGTTCCACCGCCTGGGCGGGCTTCTCCTGCTTCAGCGCGTCCATGCCCGCGGCGTAGAGTTCCTCGGGCGTGCCTATGGTGGAGCCGTCCGGCTTGGTGGTCAGGCTGGCGGATTTGCCGTCCCACTGGCCGAGCAGGCCACATCCCGGCAGGAGCAGAGGCAGCAGCAGCAGCGCCCAGTAGGGGGCCCGGCGGGGAGCCCGGCGGGGAGCTCCGTGCGGCGCGTGGCTGGCGCGGCGCGGGAGGGAGCGGCGGAGCGTGGCGATCATGCGCATGGTGGGCGCCCTATAACACGGCTGCGGAGCGCCGGCAGGGGCCGAAAGCACCGTGGATGACGAAGGATGCAGTGGCTCGTTTGCCGATCCTTTCCCGGCACAGGAAGGGGGCTGTCCGGGAAGGTGGTGCGGGCCGGGGCGGCCTGGGAAGCGCATCCGCGGACGCTGCCGGTGCGCAGAGGGATCGCCCGCCGGGGGATCGGGCGGCCCCTCTGCGCTGCTTCCTCGATGGGGCCAAGGGGAGCGGCTTCGAGGAAGCAAGCCTGACGACGTGCCGACACCTGCCTTTCAACGCCTCCTTCTGCCGGAGGCCGGGGCTCGGGGAGGTTCCGGAGACGGTGACAAGGGGGGGCTGAGAGGTGTTCGGGACCGTACTCGACGGGCTGGGGAGAGGAACGGGCGCCCACTTCTCGCCCGGGCGCGCCTCACCGGGAAAGACCGGAAAGGCGGCCGGGCGTCAGGCGGGGGCGGCGGCCATGGGGAGGCGGGTGTTGGCCGCAGCGCTGGCGTTCTCGGACACCTGGGACTCGATGCGCCAGGCGGTCGGATCGGCGAAGAGGGCACGCAGCAGGCGGTTGTTCAGGCTGTGGCCCGACTTGTGGCCGCGGAAGCTGGCCCGTAGCGGGGCGCCGGCCAGGAAGAGGTCGCCCACCACATCCATCATCTTGTGCCGCACGAATTCCTGCGGATGGCGCAGCCCGCCCGGGTTCAGCACCAGCGGGCCGTCCACCACCACGGCATTGGCGAGCGAGCCGCCACGGGCAAGGCCGACGGCACGCAGCCGGGCCACGTCCTCCGCCATGGTGAAGGTGCGGGCATCGGCCAGGACCTCGCGGAAGGAGTCCGGCGTCAGGGGCAGCGAGAGGTCCTGCCGGCCGACAGCCGTGCCCTCGAAGGCGATGGCGAGGGAGATCTCCAGGCCGCGCCGGCTGTTCGGGTGCAGCTCGGCCCAGGCGGAGCCTTCCTCGACACGGATGGGCTTCAGGACCTCGATCGTGTCGCGCGGCGCATAGGGCGCGGAGGCCGTGATGCCGGCGCAGTCGATCAGGAAGACGAAGGGCGCGGCCGAGCCGTCCAGGATCGGGATCTCGGGGGCATCGACCTCGATGACGCAGTCATCCACGCCGCAGCCGGCCAGGGCGGCCAGCACGTGCTCCACCGTGCCGATCCGTGCCTCGCCAGCAGGGGTGAGGCAGGTCAGCGCGGTGCAGAGGCGGGTGTCGGTGACGAGGTCGTAGCGGGCCGGGATGTCCACGCCCAGGTCGGTGCGGCGGAACAGGATCCCCGTCCCCGCCTCGGCCGGGCGCAGCGTGAGGCTGACGCGGTCACCGGAGTGCAGGCCAGTCCCGACGCAGCCGATAGCGGCCTTGAGGGTCTTGCGGGCACCGGTCACGGAAAGGAGGGAACCGTCCATAGAAGTGTTGGAACCTGTTTTCTGCCGACGGCCTTGCTGCCGCCACATCTGGAAACTGGCACCGGGCGCGGGGAAGCGCCATTCAAGCCTTGTTTCTCAATATTTCGCGTTAAGTGGCTGAATTTCTTGAGTTATTGCGCATGAAAAAACCCGCCCGAAATCTTCGGGCGGGTTTCCTGGATTCGCCGGCCGTCCTGCAGGAGCGGCCAATCGGGTGTTCCCGGGCGCCGGGTGGTCCGGCCGTCAGTTGTTCTTCTGACGGCGCAGGAAGGCGGGGATGTCCAGCCCGGTCTCGGCCTGCGGCGGGGCCCGGTGGGCTTCCTCCGTCCGCTGCGGCTGCGGCGCGGGGACAGGAGCCTCGTCCGGCAGGCTGCGCTTCATCAGCCCGGTCGCCTGGCGGAACAGCCGGTTCAGCCCGCCCGGCGCGGCACCGGGGGCCGGGGCGGCGGAGGCTGGCGAGCGCGGCGGAGCCAGCGGGGCGGCCATCGGGCCGCGCAGCACGGGCTCGGCGGTCGGCTGCGGGCCCGGCTCGGCCTCGTGATGGGCTGCGGCCTCGGCGACCGGCGCCTGCGGCTCCGCCTGCCGGTTCACGGCGAGGCGCGGGCCCGGCGTCATGCTGGGCGATACGGCAGTGCGCAGCGAGGGCGGCGTCATCGACACCGGCGCCGGGGCGACGGTGTGGCCCGAGGGCGCGCCCGCAGTGGTCGCGGGGCGGGCGGGCGCGGCGGGGCCGCCGGCCCGCGCCATCGGCGCGCCCGGAGCCGGATGCGCGCCGTGCGGGTTCGAGCCATGCAGGCTCGCGCCGCCCACCGCATGCACCGCACCGCCGCCGATGGCGACCAGCTTCGGCGCCTCGGCCAGGGCTTCCTCGACCTCGGCATCGATGCCCGTCGCCACCACGGAAACACGCAGGCGGCCGTTCATCTCCTCGTCCACCGAGGAGCCGAAGATGATGTTGGCTTCCTCGTCCACTTCCTTGCGGATGCGGTTCGCGGCCTCGTCCACCTCGAACAGGGTCATGTCCCAGCCGCCGGTGATGTTGATCAGCACGCCGCGGGCGCCGCGCATGGAGGTGTCCTCCAGCAGCGGGTTGCTGATCGCGGCTTCGGCCGCCTTCACCGCCCGGTCGTCGCCCTCGGCCTCGCCGGTGCCCATCATGGCCTTGCCCATCTCCGCCATCACGGTGCGGATATCGGCGAAGTCCAGGTTCACCAGGCCGGGGTTGACCATGAGGTCGGTCACGCCGCGCACGCCCATGTAGAGGACGTCGTCGGCCATCTTGAAGGCTTCGGCGAAGGTGGTGCGCTCGTTCGCCTTCCTGAACAGGTTCTGGTTCGGGATGACGATCAGCGTGTCGACATACTGCTGCAGCTCGTCGAGGCCCATATCCGCGGCGCGCTTGCGCTTGGGCCCCTCGAAGTCGAAGGGCTTGGTCACCACGCCGACGGTCAGCACGCCGCGCTCACGCGCCATGCGTGCGATCACCGGTGCCGCGCCCGTGCCGGTGCCACCGCCCATACCGGCGGTGATGAAGACCATGTGCACGCCTTCGAGGTGGCGCGCGAGATCCTCGGTTGCTTCCTCCGCCGCGGCACGGCCGATCTCGGGCTTGGCGCCTGCGCCCAGGCCCTGTGTCAGGTGCGGACCCAGCTGCACGCGCCGCTCCGCACGGCTGTTCAGCAGCGCCTGCGCGTCGGTGTTGGTCACCAGGAACTCGACCCCATCGAGTCCCATGGCGATCATGTTGTTGACGGCATTGCAGCCCGCACCGCCGACGCCGACCACGGTGATCCGCGGCGAGAAATCGGTGTGTTGCTGACGAGGCATCGTCAGGTTGAGAGTCATCGGCGTAGCCCCCCTTGGCAACGCATGAATCCGGACGTGAATCCGGAAAAGAACTGTCCCCGCCGGCAGTTTGCCTCAGACACGATCCCTTAGCCAGTTCACGAAGCGCGCAAATTTGCTGCGTGGCACGATTCCGCCCATGTCGAGGTCGAGCGTCGGGCGGCCTTCGCCCGCACCCCATGAGAGAAGCCCGAGCGTTGTCGCGAAATCGGGAGTTTGCATATTTTCTGGCAGCCCGCGCACCGGATGCGGCTTCGCGAGACGCACCTGCCGGTCGAGGATTCGCGCCGCGAGCTCGCGCACGCCGACGATCTGGCTGGCGCCGCCGGTGAGCACGACGCGCGAGCCGGTCTCCGGCCCGAGGCCCGCCGCCTCGATGCGGTCGCGCACCAGCTCCAGTGTCTCCTCCAGGCGCGGGCGCACGATGTTCATCACCATGGCACGCGGCACGCGGGCGATGTGGTCGTCGTCCTCGCCCACCTGCGGGATGACCAGCATCTCCTTCTCGTCCTCGGCGGTGGCGGTGACGCCGCCATACAGGGTCTTGATGCGTTCCGCCTGAGCGATCGGCGTGGCGAGGCCGCGCGCCAGGTCGTTGGTCACCTGCCAGCCGCCGACCGGGACTTGCGCGGTGTAGAGCAGGTGGTGATCCTGGATCACCGAGAGGCTGGTGCAGCCGCCCCCCATGTCCACCACCGTGGCGCCGAGTTCCTTCTCGTCCTCCACCAGCACGGCCAGCGCGGCGGCGAAGGGGGCGGAAACCAGCTCCTCGATCTCCAGGTCCAGCGCGGCGAGGGTGGCGCCGAGGTTGCGCAGCGAGGCGGATGAGGCGCTGACGAGATGCAGCTTCGCACCCAGCACGTCGCAGGTCATCTTGCGTGGATCGTCCACGCCGGGCGTCGCGTCGATGGTGAAGCCGAGCGGGATGGCGTGCACGCTCTCGCGCCCTTCCTCCGCGGCGCGGCGGCGGCCGTCATAGAGCAGGGCGCGCAGGTCGGCCTCGGTGACGGCGCGGCCGCCGATCGTCCAGTGCAGGTTCTGCACCCGGCTTTCCGGCTGGCCGCAGGACAGGTTGCAGATGACGCCCGAGAGCTTGTGGTCGGCCATCTCCTCCGCCGCCGCCACCGCGTCGCGCACCGCACGCTCGGCCTCGGCGAGATCGACGACGTTGCCGCCCTTCATGCCGCCGGCGCGCTTCCAGCCATGGCCCAGCACGCGCGGCAGGCCGTCGGCATCGACGCGCGCGATCATGCAGGCGGTCTTGGTGCTGCCGATGTCGAGCACGCCATAGATGCCCGAGCGCGCGCGTGGCCGGCGGCGCGGCCGGGCGACGGGTTCGAGCTGGGGCGGGATGCGCGTCAGTTCGTTCACCCTTTGCCGCTCCCGCGCCTGGCCTCGGCGGGCGGGGCCGGGGCGTTCGCTTGGCGCACCACCAGCCGGTCGGGCAGGCGCATATCCACCGAGACGAGCGGGCGGTCGAGCAGGGCGTTGCGCTTCTGCAGTTCCGCGAGGCGGCGGATCGCGGCCTTTTCCTCGCCCTCCGGCAGCAACACGTCCATGCCGTTGGAAAGATGCAGGTTCCAGCGCCGCTCGCCGACGCGCACCAGCGCCTGGGTGCGGGCCAGCACGTCGGGGGCCTCGCGAAGCTGGTCATAGAGGGCGGCGGCGTATTTCTCCGCGCCGGCGCCGACGATCAGCGGCAGCGGGCCGAAGGCGTCCAGCCGGTCCGTCGCCACCACCTTGCCGGAACGGTCCACCACCGAGAAGCGGCCCTGGTTCTGCCAGATGGCGAAGGGGCGGCGCTCGCTCACGCGCACCACCACCGTGCCGGGCAGGCGGCGCTCCACCTCGGCCTGCGCGATCCAGGGCAGGGCCTCCAGCGCCTGGCGCGCGGCGTCGGGGGAAAAGGCGAGCGTCGGGTCGCCGGTCTTCACCCCGAGCGCGGCACGGATGCGCGGCTCGGGCATGTTCTCCGCGCCCTCGATCCGGATCTCGGTGATCTTCAGCCCCGCGTCGCGCGCGGCGGAGGTGAAGCCGCTGCCGAACTGCAGCAGCCCGCCGGCGGGCGCGAAGGCGGAGACGCCCATCACCACCACGCCGAGCAGCGCCACGGCGATGCCGGCGCGCAGCGCCGGGCGGACCAGCCCGCGCCGGCGCCGCAGCCAGAGGCGCAGGCCGGAGGGGCGCTGCGGCTCACGCGGCATGGCGCAGCCCGCCAGGGGGAACCCTACCCGGGGGCATCCCGTCGTGGCGGGCCTGGGAGACGATCCAGTCGCAGAGCTCGGGGAAGGCGATGCCGAGATGCGCCGCCTGTTCCGGCACCAGCGAGGTGGGCGTCATGCCGGGCTGGGTGTTGACCTCCAGCAGAACGAGGCGGCCCTCGCCCTCTCCGGTGTCATCGTAGCGGAAGTCGGAGCGCGAGACGCCGCGGCAGCCGAGCGCGCGGTGCGCCTGCAGCGCCACCTCCATGGCCCGGGCGCGGATCGCGGCGGGCACCGGGGCGGGCAGCGTGTGGCGGGAGCCGCCATCGGCGTACTTGGAGTCGTAGTCGTAGAACTCGCCGGCCTCGGCGTTGATCTCGGTGACTTCCAGCGCGCGGTCGCCCATCACCGCCACGGTCAGCTCGCGGCCGGGGATATAGGGCTCGGCCATGATGGTGCCGTAGCGCCAGGTCCGGGCGATCTCGGCGCGGCGGTTGTCGCCGCCCTTGATGATGTGCACGCCGACCGAGGAGCCTTCCTCCACCGGCTTGATGACATAGGGAGTGGGGAGGGGATCGGCCTCCTCCAGCTCCGCCGCCTCGATCAGCCGGTGCGGCGCCACGGGCAGGCCGGCGGCGGTGAAGGCGGCCTTGGCGGTGGCCTTGTTCATCGCCATCGCCGAGGCGCGTACCCCCGAATGCGTGTAGGGGATGCCGAGCCAGTCCAGGATGCCCTGGACGCAGCCATCCTCGCCGAAGCGCCCGTGCAGGGCGTTGAACACCACATCGGGCTTCGCGTCCCGCAGCGCCTGGATCAGCGCGGCGGGGTCCTGGCCCACCTCGATGCGGGTGACCTCGTGCCCCGCCTTTTCCAGCGCGGCGGCGCATTGCGTGCCGGAGGACAAAGAGACCTCCCGCTCCGCCGAAATTCCCCCCAGAAGGACGGCGACGCGTGTCATTGAGCGAACTCCCCCATTCGCTTGATCTCCCATTCCAGCCCCACGCCGGAATGGGCCAGGACCCGGGCACGCACCATCTCGCCCAGTTCCTCGATCTCGGCGGCGGTGGCGCCGCCGAGGTTCAGCAGGAAATTGCAGTGCTTCTCGCTGACCTGCGCCGCCCCATGGCGCAGGCCGCGGCAGCCGGCCGCATCGATCAGCGCCCAGGCCTTGTGCCCCGGCGGGTTCTTGAAGGTGCTGCCCCCGGTGCGGGCGCGCACGGGCTGGCTGGCCTCGCGGCTCTCGCGGATCTCCCCCATGCGGGTGGCAATAGCAGACCGGTCGCCGGGCGTGGCGTGGAATCGTGCGCGCGTGACGACCGCGCCGGGCGGCAGGGCGGCGCGGCGATAGCGGAAGCCGAGTTCCGTCGCGGGCAGGCGCCGCAGCCCTTCCGGCGTCGCGATCTCTGCCCAGTCCAGCACGTCCTTCACCTCGGCCCCATAGGCGCCGGCATTCATCGCCACGGCGCCGCCGACACTGCCCGGGATGCCGCAAAGGAATTCGAGGCCCGCGAGCCCGGCGGCGGCGGCGTGTTCCGCCAGGGTCACGTCCAGCACCGCGGCGCCGGCCACGATCCCGTCCGCCTGCACCATCACCTCGGAAAACCCGCGGGCGAGGCGCAGCACCACGCCGCGCAGCCCGCCGTCGCGCAGGATCAGGTTGGAGGCGGCGCCGATCGCGGCCAGCGGCACCCCGGCGGGCTTGGCGCGCAGCAGGGCGAGAAGGTCCTCCGCATCCGCCGGACGGACCAGGAACTCCGCCGGGCCGCCGACGCGGAACCAGCTCTGCGGGCCCAGTACCACCCCCGCCTGCACGCGGCCGCGCAGCCCCGCCAGCCAATCCGGCAGGGGGGCGGCATGTTCCGGCGGGGCGGGGGCGGCGGCGCTCATCGCGGGTCCGGGTGCCGGTTCAGGGCGCGCTGGCGATGGCGCGGCGGGAAGGCGCGCCAAAGGCGTCGCGCGGGCCGGAGCGGGCCTGTAGCTCGGCGAGCTGCTCCGGCAGGGCATGGGCCCAGCCGGTGATGTTGCCGGCGCCGAGGCAGACCACGTAGTCGCCGGGGCGGGCGATGGCATGCACCATCTCGGCCAGGGAGTCCGGGCCGGGCAGGGGGACGACGCTGCGATGGCCATGGGCGCGCAGCCCCTCCACCAGCGCGTCCTTGTCCACGCCCTCGATCGGTGCCTCGCCGGCCGCGTAGACGTCGGCCACGATCACCGTGCCGGCGTCGTTCATGCACTTGCAGAATTCCTCGAAGAGCATCTGCAGGCGGGAATAGCGGTGCGGCTGGACCACCGCGACCACGTCGCGGGCGCCGGCCTGGCGGGCGGCCTTCAGCACCGCCGCGATCTCCACCGGGTGGTGGCCGTAGTCGTCGATGACGGTGATGCCGCCGGCGTCGCCGACGCGGGTGAAGCGGCGCTTGACGCCCTTGAAGCCCACCAGCGCGGTGCGGATCGTCTCCTCCGGCACCTCCATCTCCACGCCGACGGCGATGGCGGCCAGCGCGTTCTGGACATTGTGCTGGCCCAGCATCGGCAGGCGGAAGGGCTTGAGGTGGCGGGTCCGCTTGTTCAGCCGGTCCTGCACCACGACCTCGAAGGTGGCGCCCATGCGGTCGGTGATCACGCGCTCGGCCCGCACATCGGCCTGGGGCGAGAAGCCGTAGGTGACGATGCGGCGGTCGGACAGACGCGGGATCATCGCCTGCACCCCCGGATGGTCGGCGCAGAGGACCGCGAAGCCGTAGAAGGGGATGTTGCCCACGAACTGGGCATAGCCTTCCTTCATCGCCTCGGCGGTGCCCCAGTGGTCCAGGTGCTCCGGGTCCATGTTGGTGACCACGGCGACCACGGCGGGCAGCTTGAGGAAGGAGCCGTCGCTCTCGTCGGCCTCCACCACCATCCAGTCGCCCTCGCCCAGGCGGGTGTTGTTGCCATAGGCGTTGATGATGCCGCCGTTGATCACGGTCGGGTCGAGGCGCGCGGCCTCCAGCACCGTGGCGACCAGCGAGGTGGTGGTGGTCTTGCCGTGCGTGCCGCCGATGGCGATGGACCATTTCAGGCGCATCAGCTCGGCCAGCATCTCGGCCCGGCGGACGACCGGGATCATGCGCTCCCGCGCCGCCTGGAGCTCCGGGTTGTCGCGCTTGATGGCGGAGGAGACGACGACCACGGCGGCCTCGCCCAGATTGGCGGCGTCATGGCCGATATGGACCTGCATCCCGGCCTCGCGCAGCCGGGCGATGTTGTAGCCTTCCGCCACGTCGGAGCCCTGGACGTGGTATCCGAGGTTGTGCAGCACCTGGGCGATGCCCGACATGCCGATGCCGCCGATGCCGACGAAATGAATGGGGCCGATATTGAGCGGCAGGGCGCGCATAGGGCGGGCTCCCTCTCAGCGGGTCGTGTGCGAATGCGCCAGGGCCTGCACGCGGTCGGCGAGCAGGGCGGCGGCATCGGGGCGGGCGAGCCCGGCCGCGGCGGCGGCGGCCGGAATGAGGCGGGTAGGGTCTTCCAGCCGGGCGGTCAACGCCGAAGCGAGCGCCGCGGGCGTGAAACCGTCCGGATTCCCGGACTGGTTTCCCGCCTGCAACATCACCTCGGCAGCGCCGGAGGCCGCCATGGCGCGGGCATTGGCGCTCTGGTGGTCGTCGATGGCGCCGGGGAGCGGGACCAGGATGGCGGGGCGGCCGGCACAGGCCAGTTCCGCCACCGAGGAGGCGCCGGCGCGGGAGATCACCAGATGCGCGTTCCGGTACAGGGCCGCGACATCGGGGAAGAAGGGCGCGAGTTCCGCCGCCACCCCGGCCGCGGCATAGGCGTCGCGGGTGCGCTCCAGATCCTCGGCCCGGCATTGCTGCGTGACGCGCAGCCGGGCGCGGTGCCCGGGTGCGAGGCGGGCGATGGCCTCGGGCACCACATCGGCGAAGACCCGGGCGCCCAGGCTGCCGCCCAGGACCAGCAGGTGGAAGGGCGCGCCGGCGGCGGGGGACAGGAAGCCCTGCCCGGCCAGGGCGCGCAGGGCCGGGCGGACAGGGTTGCCGACCACCTCGGTGGCCACGCCCTCCGGGATGCGGGCGGTGTCCTCGAAGACCAGGGCCAGCAGGTCCGCGCCGCGCGACAGGAAGCGGTTGGCCCGGCCCAGCACGGCGTTCTGCTCGTGCAGCACCACCACGGGGCGGCGGGCGGCGGGCAGCAGCCGGGCGGCCAGGATGGGCGGCACGGAGGGATAGCCGCCGAAGCCGACCACCGCCGCCGGGTTCAGCGTGGCCAGCAGTTGCCGGGCCTGGATCGTGCCGCGCGCCAGGGCCAGCGCCCCGGCGGCGGCGCGCCGCGCCCCGCGCCCGGCCAGCCCGGCGCCGGGCAGGATGAAGCGGTCCATCCCCTCGAAGCGGGTGCCGCCCTTCTCCATCAGCGCGCCGGAGCGGGCATCGGTCATCAGCACCACGCGCTCGCCGCGCGCGGCCAGTTCGGCAGCCAGGGCTTCGGCCGGGAAGACGTGGCCGCCGGTGCCCCCGGCGGCGACGACGAAGCTGCGGACGGCCGGACCCCTCACAGGGCCTCCTCCATCGCCCGGCCGCTGCGGCGGCGGGTGAGCGCCAGCAGGAAGCCCAGCCCCAGCGCGATGGCGAGCGAGGATGAGCCGCCATAGGAGACGAAGGGCAGGGTCATGCCCTTGGTCGGGATCAGGTGCAGGGTGGAGCCCATGTTGATGAAGGCCTGCAGCCCGAACTGGGTCAGCAGCCCGGTCGCGGCCAGGATGACGAAGAGGTCGGTTTCCGCCAGCAGGCGCAGCATCCCGCGCACCACGATGAACATGAAGACCGCGATCAGCAGGGCACAGACGATCATGCCGAACTCCTCGCCCATCACGGCGAAGACGAAGTCGGCATGGGCATCGGGCAGCACGTTCTTGATGCGGCCCTCGCCGGGGCCGGTGCCCATCAGCCCGCCGTTGCCGAAGGCCTCCAGCGCCACGTTCACCTGGTAGTTGTCGCCGGTGGAGGGGTCGAGGAAGCGTTCCACGCGGGAGCGCACATGCGGCAGGGTCAGGTAGGCGCCGACGCCGCCCAGCACGCCGAGCCCGCCCAGCGCGCCGACCAGCAGCACCGGCAGGCCGGCGATGAAGAGCTGCGTGAAGAAGACCGAGGTCACCACCAGCAGCATGCCGATATCCGGCTGGCTCTTGAGCAGGAAGGCGATCATCACCCAGCAGCCGCCGGCGATCAGCCAGCCGGCCCAGCGGGAAACGGGGCCGGGGCCGCGCACCTCCGCCAGCAGCCAGGCGGCGACGATGGCGAAGCAGGGCTTGAGGAATTCCGAGGGCTGCAGCGACAGGCCGGGGATCGGCAGCCAGCGGCGGCCACCCTTGATCTCCACGCCCACCACGAGGGTCGCGGCGGTGAGCGCGAGGCCGATGCCGAAGCCCAGGATGGCCAGTCGCCGCACCTGCCGGGGCGAGAGCAGGGAAACCATGATCATCAGAGCGATGGAGAGGGCGAGGTAGCCCACCTGCCGCCAGATGAAGAAGTCGCGCGAGGAGGCGCCGATGCGCTCCGCCACCGCCGGGGAGGCGGCCAGCATCATCACGTAGCCGAAGCCCACCAGGATGAAGATGGCGGCCAGCGTCCAGCGGTCCACCGTCCACCACCAGCGTCCCAGGACCGAGGAATCCGCGCGCGAGAAGGACATGCGTCAGGCCGCCTTTTCCAGGGATTGCACCAGGGTGCGGAAGTGCTCGCCACGCGCCTCGAAGCCGCTGTACTGGTCGAAGGAGGCGGCGGCGGGGCTCAGCAGGACCACCGGCGCGCCCAGGCGTTGCGCGGCGGCGCGGGCGGCGGGCAGGGCGGCCTCCAGCGTGCCGGCGGTCTCGTGCGGCACGCCATGGGCGGCGAGGGTGGCGGCGAATTCCCCGGCGCAGCGGCCGATCAGCACGGCATGGGCAACATGCGGGAAGAGGGAGGCCAGGGGTTCGATCCCGCCTTCCTTGGGCACGCCGCCGGCGATCCAGACCACGCGAGGGTAGGTGCCGAGCGCCCAGGCGGTGCTGTCGGCATTGGTGGCCTTGCTGTCGTTGACGTAGAGGACGCCGCCCCGCTCCGCCACGCGCTCCTGCCGGTGCGGCAGGCCGGGATAGCTCCGCAGCCCCTCCGCCAGCTGCGCCCGGGTGATGCCGAGGGCGAGCGCCAGGGCGGCGGCGGCGGCGGCGTTCTGGGCGTTGTGCGTGCCCGGCAGGGCGGCGGCCTCGCCGAGATCGAGGATCGGGCCAGCATCGTCGCGCAGCAGGCGCCCCTCGGCCCAGACGCCGCCGGGCTGCGGCGTGGTGCCGGAGATGGGCATCAGCCGGTTGCGGATGCGCGGGGCCAGGGCGCGGGAGGCCGCGTCGTCCATCCCCAGGACCGAGACCCGGTTGCCGGCGAGGATGCGGGCCTTGGCGTCGGTGTAGCCCGGCATGCCGCCATGGCGGTCCAGGTGGTCGGGGCTCAGGTTGAGCATCGCCCCCAGGTCGAAGTGGAGCGCGTCCAGCCGCTCCAGCATGTAGGACGACATTTCCAGCACATAGGCGCCGCGGGCCAGCAGGGGCAGGGCGGTGGCGGCGGGGCCGAGATTGGCGCCGGCGGCCACCGGCATCCCGGCGCCCTTCAGGATGTGGCGCAGCAGGGCGGTGGTGGTGGACTTGCCGTTGGTGCCGGTGATGCCGACGAACTGCGCCTTGGAGCCGGCGGCGCGGGCGGCGAGGAAGAGGAACTCCGCGTCGCAGAGGATCGGCGCCCCCGCCGCCAGTGCCCGGGCCGCGGCCGGGTGGGTGCGCGGCAGCCGGTGCGGGATGCCGGGGGAGAGCAGCAGCGTGTCCTGGGCGAAGGGCGCGGCGGTCACGTCCGCCACGGTGAAGCCGGCGGCCTCGGCGGCCTCGCGCTGCGCTTGGCTGTCGTCCCAGACCACGATTTCCGCGCCCCAGTCCCGCAGCCGGTAGGCGGCGGGCAGGCCGGCCTTGCCCAGCCCGACCACCGCGATGTGGCGGTTGGCGAAGGGCTTGAAGTCATAGCCCTCCGGCAGCGTGTCGGAGGCGCGCCGCGGCGGCTCCCGGCCGCGGGAGATGTCGGGCGAGGTGAGGTCGCGGGCCATGGCTGTCACCGGATCTTCAGGGTGGAGAGGCCGACCAGGGCGAGGACCATGGCGGCGATCCAGAAGCGGATGACGATCGTAGGCTCGGCCCAGCCCTTCTTCTCGAAGTGATGGTGCAGGGGCGCCATGAGGAAGACGCGGCGGCCGGTGCGCTTGTACCAGAAGACCTGGATGATCACGCTCACCGTCTCCACCACGAAGACGCCGCCGACGATGGCCAGCACGATCTCGTGCTTGGTGGCCACCGCCACGCCCCCCAGCGCGCCGCCCAGGGCGAGCGAGCCGGTATCGCCCATGAAGACCGCGGCGGGCGGTGCGTTGAACCAGAGGAAGCCAAGCCCGGCGCCGATCAGTCCGGCCAGGAAGATCGCGAGCTCCCCGGTGCCGGGCACGAAGTTGAGCTGCAGGTAGTCGGCGAAGATGTGGTTGCCGACGAGGTAGGTGATCAGGGCGAAGACGCCGGCCGCGATCATCACCGGCACGATGGCCAGCCCGTCCAGCCCGTCGGTGAGGTTCACCGCGTTGGAGGCGCCCATCATCACCAGCATCCCGACGATGGGGAAGAACAGGCCGAGCTGGAGCAGGACGTCCTTCAGGAAGGGGACGGCCAGCGCGCCCTGGAGGTTGTAGGGCATCAGCCAGGTGATCCAGAGGGCGGCGAGGAGGCCGAGCCCACCCTGGACCAGCAGCTTCATGCGGCCGGAAACGCCCTTGGTGTTGCGCTTGGTGACCTTCAGCCAGTCGTCCCAGAAGCCCAGCGCCCCATAGCCCATGGTGATCAGCAGCACCGCCCAGACGATGCCCGAGCGCAAGTCGGCCCAGAGCAGGGTGGCGATGCCCAGGCTCATCAGGATCAGCACGCCGCCCATGGTGGGCGTACCTTTCTTCTCGACCAGGTGGCGCTCCGGGCCGTCCGTGCGGATCGGCTGGCCGCCACGCTGGAAGGTGCGCAGCCAGCGGATCACCGCCGGCCCGAAGACCATGGAGACCAGCAGCGCCGTCAGGCAGGCGGCGCCGGCACGGAAGGTCGTGTAGCGGATGAGATTGAACAGGAGGAACTGCTCGCCGAAGGGTGTGACGAGGTTGTAGATCACGCAGGAACTTCCTTCCGTCTGCCCTTCAGCGCCGCGACCACTGTCGCCATGCGGCTGCCGAGCGAACCTTTCACCATCACCGCGTCGCCGCCGCGCACCGCACTGGCCAGGACCGGAGCAAGGCTCGCGGAATCCGGGGCATGCGCGCCGCGCTTCCCCGGGGGGAGGGCCTCGAAAAGCCCGCGCATCAGCGGGCCGCAGCAATACACGAGGTCGGCCGCCGCCGCCGCCGCCGGGGCAAGGGATCTGTGCAGGTCTGGCCCGTGTTCTCCGAGTTCCAGCATGTCGCCGAGCACGGCGATGCGGCGCCCCGGGGGCGGGGTGGGCTGGGCGGCCAGCACGGCCAGGGCGGCGGCGACCGAAGCGGTGTTGGCGTTGTAGCTTTCGTCCAGGAGGAGGAACTCGCCGCCCTCCTCCAGCGGGATCGCTTGGCGCTGGCCCCGCCCGGCGGTGGGGGAGAAGCCCTCCAGCGCGGCCAGGAAGCGCACCGGATCGGCCCCCAGCGCCTCGGCCGCGCCCAGGGCGGCCAGGGCGTTCAGCGCCATGTGGCGGCCGGGGACGGGCAGCTTCAGCCCGAGCCGCATGCCGTGCAGCGACAGATGGGCGATGGAGCCGGTGGCCGTGCCCTGCCAGTCGAGCAGGCGGATATCCGCCCTCTCCGCCTCGCCGAAGCTGACCAGCCGGGCACCGGCCTCCCGCGCGCGTTCGGCCAGCCGCGCGGCATGCGGGCCGTCGGCGGGGAAGACGGCGGTGCCGCCGGGGGCGATGCCGGCCAGGATGTCGGCCTTCTCCTCGGCGATCTCCGCCTCGGAGCCCAGATGCCCGACATGGGCGGCGGCGATGATGGTGATCACCGCCACCTCGGGCCGGGCGAGGCGGGCGAGGGGGGCGATCTCGCCCCGGTTGTTCATGCCGATCTCGATCACCGCATAGGCGGCGTCGCGCGGCTGGCGGGCCAGGGTGAGCGGCACGCCCCAGTGGTTGTTGTAGCTGGCCACTGCCGCATGGGTGGGAGCCAGGGCGGCGAGGCCCTGGCGCAGCATCTCCTTGGTCGTGGTCTTGCCCACGCTTCCCGTGACAGCGGCGAAGCGGGCCGTGGAGCGCGCCCGCGCGGCGGCGCCCAGGGCGGCGAGCCCGGCCAGCGTGTCCGCGACGCGCAGCAGCGGCGCCTGCTCCGGCATCTCCGGCGGCAGGCGGTCCACCATCGCGGCGGCGGCGCCGGAATCCAGGGCCGCGGCCACGAAGTCATGCCCGTCGCGCTGGTCGCGCAGCGCGATGAAGAGGTCGCCGGGCTGCAGGCTGCGGGTATCGATCGACAGGCCGGTGACGGCGATGCCCTCGGGGATGCTGCCCCCGGTGGCCTCGCGCAGCTCCTCGCTGCTCCAGAGTGGGGTGCCGGTCATGCCGCCGCCCCCGCGAGGCGGCGCACCACCCCGGCATCGTCGAAGGGCGTGGTCACGCCCGCGATGGTCTGTCCGCTCTCGTGTCCCTTGCCGGCCACGGCCAGCACGTCGCCAGGGCGCAGGTCCTCCAGGGCGGCCGCGATGGCCGCGGCGCGGTCGCCCGCGTCGATGCCGCCGGGACAGGCGGCGAGCACGGCGGCGCGGATGGCGGCGGGGTTCTCGGAGCGGGGGTTGTCGTCGGTCACCCAGCAGCGGTCGGCGAAGCGGGCGCAGGCCGCGCCCATCAGCGGGCGCTTGCCCGGGTCGCGGTCGCCGCCGGCGCCGAAGACCACATGCAGCCGCCCGCCCGGTCCGACATGCGGGCGCAGCGCGGCGAGCAGGCGCTCCAGCGCGTCCGGGGTATGGGCATAGTCCACATAGACGGCGGCGCCGTTGGCGAGGCGGGCGGCGAGCTCCATGCGGCCGCGCACGCCACGCAGCCGTTCCAGCAGCGGCATGGCCCGTTCCGCATCAATCCCGGTGGCCACGGCGAGGGCGAGGGCCATCAGCAGGTTGTCGGCTTGGTAGCGGCCCGGAAGGGGCAGGGTGAGGTTGGCGCGGCGGCCGAAGACATCGATCTCCAGCGCCTGGCCCTCGGGCAGGGGGGCGTGGCGCAGCAGGCGGATGTCCAGCCCGGCCTCGCCCACGGTGAGCAGGCGCAGGCCCCGGTCGCGGGCGATGTTCCGCAGGGCCGCCAGCGTCTCCGGCTCCATGTCGGCATTGGCCACGGCCGGGGCACCGGGTGGCAGGACGGTCCCGAAGAGGCGCAGCTTGGCGGCGCGATAGCCCGCCATGCCGCCGTGGTAGTCGAGATGGTCGCGCGTCAGGTTGGAAAAGCCCGCCGCGGCGAGGCGGACCCCGTCCAGGCGCCGCTGGTCGAGCCCGTGCGAGGATGCCTCCATCGCCGCATGGGTGACGCCGTTCCGGGCGAGTTCCGCCAGCGTGGCGTGCAGCGTCACCGGGTCCGGCGTGGTCAGCGAGGGGCCGGGCGGGAAGCCCTCCGCGACAAGGCCCAGCGTGCCGAGCGAGGCGGCGCGGCGGCCGGCCAGGGTCCAGGTCTGGCGGAGGAAATCGACCGTGCTGGTCTTGCCGTTGGTGCCGGTGACGGCGACCAGCACCTCCGGCTGCGCGCCGTGGAAGGCGGCGGCGGCCAGCGACAGGGCGCGGCGGGCGTCCGGAGCGGCGAGGAGCGGGCGGGCGGGCACGCCCTCCGGCCAGGCAGTGCCTTCCGGCGCCAACACGGCAACGGCGCCGCGCGCCACCGCATCGCCGATATGGGCGCGCCCGTCGCTGCGCGAGCCGGGCAGGGCGGCGAACAGGAAGCCCGGCGCCACGGCGCGGCTGTCGGCGGTCACCCCGGCGATGCGGGCAGTGGTCCCGGATATGCCTGGCGGCAGGGAAAGGCCGATGGTGTGCGCGAGCCGGTCGAGAGCGATCGCGGCATCCCCATGCCCTGGGGCGGTCGCGGTCGTCATCGTGGCGGCGACGCCTCCGCGTTGCGCCATTCGCTGGCATCGGTGACGCGCAGCGGGCCGCGCGCGGGGTGTTCCGGCGTGCCGGGCGGCGTGGCGGTGGCCGGCGGCGGCGCGGCCCGCATCGGGGTCGAGGCCGGGCGGGTGGTGGCGGGCACGGAAGCCTGGGCGGGCTTGCTCGCCGCCGGCGCGGAAGGCGCAGGACCACGGCCGGGCTGCAGCGGGATGTAGAGCGCCTGGTTGATCGCCGGGTCCTTGGGATCGTCCGGCACCATGCCCAGGATCGGCGCGACGCGGGCGATGGCGCGGCCGGCGGCGGGCGCTGCGACCCAGCCGGCGGTGGCGTAGCCGTAGCTCTTCGCGTTCGGCTTCGGCTCGTCGATCATCATGTAGATCGCGTAGCGCGGCGCCTGCATCGGGAAGGCGGCGACGAAGGCGGCGATGCGCTTGCCCTGGACGTAGCCGCCATGCGCGCCGGCCTTCTGCGCCGTGCCGGTCTTGCCGCCGGGGAAGTAGCCGGGGACCTCGGCGGTCTTGCCGAAGCCGTCCGTCACCACGAGGCGCATCAGCTTGCGCACGATGGCGGTGGTGGCTTCCGAGATCACGCGCGTGCCCGGGCGCTCCACCCCCGGCGGCTGCGCCACGAGGGTCGGCTGCCGCAGGATGCCGCCATTGGCGATGGTGGAGATGGCGTTGACCACGTGCAGCGGCGTGACGCTGATGCCCTGGCCGAAAGCGATGGTGTAGGTGCTCGCCTCCTTCCACAGCGAGGCCGGGGGCGCCAGCGGCGTGGCGAGCTCGGGCAACTCCAGGTGCAGCTTCGAGAGCATGTTCATGCGCAGCAGGAAGTCGCGCTGCCGCTGCGGCCCGGCGGCCCAAGCCATGCGGGCGGCGCCGAGGTTGGAGGAGTAGGCGAGGACCTCGGGAAAGGAGAGGACGCGGTTCTTGCCCTGGAAGTCCCGGATCGTGAAGCGGCCGATGCGAAGCGGGTTCCTGGCGTCGAAGCTGCTGTAGATGTTGCTCGTGCCGCTTTCCAGCGCCATCGAGGCGGTGAGCAGCTTGAAGGTCGAGCCGGGCTCGTAGGTGCCGACGGTCGCGCGGTTGAAGCGCTGCTCCGGCGTGGCGCCGCCGATGTCGCCGGCATCGTAGTCCGGCAGCGAGATCATGGTGATGATCTCGCCGGTGCGGACGTCTTCCAAGATCGCGGTGCCGCCGATGCCGTTGAAGTCGTTGATCGCCTGCTGCAGCGAATCGCGCATCGCCACCTGGGCGCGCACGTCGAGGGAAAGGCGCAGCTCCTCCTCGGGCTTCAGGCGCAGCCGCTCGTTGAAGAAGCGCTCGACGCCGGAGACGCCCTCGTTGTCCACGTCCACGTTGCCGAGCACGTGCACGGCGGCGCGTCCCTGCGGATAGTAGCGGCGCTCGGAGGTGTGGAACTCCAGCCCGGCCACGCCGAGGTCGTTCACCGCCTGGGTCTGCCGCGGCGTCAGGGCGCGGGCGATGTAGACGAACTGGCGGTCGCCCGACAGCCGCGCGACCAGCTTGTCGCGCTCCATCTGCGGCAGGATCCTGATCAGCTTGTCGGCGACATCGGCCGGGTTGTCGATCACCCTCGGGTTGGCGACCAGCTCCGTCACCGGCAGGGAGACGGCCAGGATCTCCCCGTTGCGGTCGGTGATCGGGGCGCGCGAGGCGGCGGTGGCCACGGGTGCGCCGGTATTGGGGCGCATGGCGATCCGCCGCGGCTCGCGCGGGTCGATCAGCGTGGCCAGGGTGAGCTTGGCACCCACCGCCGCGAAGAGCAGGCCGAAGCCCAGCGCGGTGATCACCAGCCGGCCGCGCGAGCGTTCCAGCGCGGCACGGCGGGCGAGGTCCGGCTGCGAGCCGCGCCCGCGGCCACCCGTGCCGCCATGCTCACCGGGGTTCCGGCCTTCCACCCGCGCACGGGTATGGAGCAGCGGCGGGGCGTCGTCGGCCTTCGGGGCGCGGGGCGGGTTCATCGCGTGGCGGCGGAGGCGACGGGCACGGGCGGCGCCAGCGGCACCGGCGGGGCGAGCATGCTGCGCACGCCGCCCAGGGCGGAGGCACCGGGGACAGGGGCCGCCGGCGCAGCCATGGCGGGGCGGTAGAGCGGGCGGCCCTGGCTCGGGATGGGAGCGGCCTGGGCGATCTGCGGCGCGACCGGACGGGGCGGCGGAACCGGAGCGGGCCGGGCGGCCACCGGCACGGCGCGCGGCGCCTGCTCGCGGCGCTCCACCGCTTCCAGGACGCGGGGCGCGGGCTCGGCATGGCGCGCCAGCTCGCGGCGCGCGGGTTCCGTCTCGCGGCGCGCGGGGCGTTCGGCCGTCTCGGTCTTGCGCGGGCTGGTGCGGGCCGGGCTCTCGGCCGTCTTGACCGGCGAGGCGGGCTCGCTGCTCCGGGCGGATGGCGTGGCCTCGGCGGCGCGCACCGCCAGGGCGGCCGTGGCCGCGGCGGAGGCCAACGCGACTGGCGCGGCAGAAGCGGCGGCGGCCGGCGCCGCCTCGTCCTGCCCGGCCGTCTCGGCGGCCGCCACAGCGGTGTCGGCCGGCACGGCGAAGAGGTTGCGCGGCCCGGCGAAGGCCACAGCCTGCGGCAGGCGCTTGTCGATGTCGGCGGCGCGGATGAACTGGCCGGGCTGCATGGTTTCGAGCGGCAGGTACTGCTCGACGTTCCGGCGCAGGCGCTCGGGCTCGTTCAGGAGCTGCCACTCCGCCTTCAGGATGCCGGTGCGGGCCTTGGCGGCCTCGGTCTGCGCCTGGATCTGGGCCAGCTCGCGGTCGAGCAGGGCGACCTCGTGCTTCACCTTGTACAGATGCAGCCCCGCCCCGCTGGCGGCGAGAAGAGTGAGCAGCGTCAGCGGGCGTATCATGGGGCAAGCCTCTCCATGGCGCGCAGCCTCGCGGAGCGCGCGCGCGGGTTGGAACGGGTCTCCTCCGCCTCGGGGCGGAGGGCGGAATTGGTCAGCAGCCGGAAGCGCTGGGCCTCCGTCCGGGGGCGGAGGGCGGCGGGATCGTGCCGGGAGGCGGCGGGCGTGCGGCCGCTGGCGTCGCGCAGGAAGCGCTTCACGATCCGGTCCTCCAGCGAGTGGAAGGCGACGACGACGAGACGCCCGCCCGGGGCCAGGGCCTCGGCACCGGCGGCCAAGCCGCGCTCCACCTCGCCCAGCTCGTCGTTCACCTTCAGGCGCAGCGCCTGGAAGGAGCGGGTGGCGCCATCGATGCCCGACGGATCGCGCGGCACGGCGCCGCGCACGATCTCGGCCAGGCGCAGCGTGGTGGCGATGGGCGCCTCGGCCCGGGCGGCGACGATGGCGCGGGCGACGCGGCGGGAATGCCGCTCCTCGCCGAGCTGCCAGAGGATGTCGGCCAGCTCGCGCTCCGGCAGGGTGTTCACGAGATCGGCGGCCGAGGGGCCTTCGCGCTCCATCCGCATGTCGAGCGGCCCCTCGGCGCGGAAGGAGAAGCCGCGCCCGGCCTCGTCGAGCTGGAAGGAGGAGACGCCGAGGTCGAAGACCACGCCGTCCAGCGGCGGGATGCCGTGCTCCGCGGCCAGCGCGGCGAGGTCGCCGAAGCGGCCGGGGATCAGGCGCAGACGGCCGGCGAAGCGCTCCGCCAGGGCGGCGCCGCGGGCGATCGCGTCCGGGTCGCGGTCCACCGCCCAGATGGTGCAGTCTGCGGACTCCAGGATCGCGGCGGTGTAGCCGCCGCCGCCGAAGGTGCCGTCAAGATAGTGGCCGCCATCGCGCGGGGCGAGGCTGTCCAGCACCTCCCGCAGCATCACCGGGGCATGGCCCTGGCGCCGGGTGAAGTCGAGGCCGTCGCTCATGCCTCGTCCCTGCCGGCGCGGCGGCCGTCGATGCCCAGGGCGGTCTGCAGGGCCTCGCGGGCGCGCTGCTTCTCCTGCCGCGCCTTCATGGCGGCGGCCTGGCGTTCCTTCAGCGTGTTGGGCTCCCAGATCTGGAACTTCTTGCCCAGCCCGGCGAAGGCCACGCTCTCGCTGAGGTTGGCATAGGCGATCAGTGCCTCGCTCAGCACCACGCGCCCCTCGGAATCCGGTCGAATGCTCTCGGCCTGGGAAAAAAGGGTCAGCAACAGGTCGTCCTGCGGGTCCTCGAAGGGATCGGCCGGCTGTGCGTCGGCGGAATACTGCTCGAAGGCGCTCTGCGGCCAGCCCTCGACGCAGGGGTCCAGGTGATAGGGGCGCAGGATCAGCTCCTCGACGCCCAACCGGGCCATCAACGAGCGGTACGGGGCCGGAATGGAGACGCGCCCCTTCTTGTCCAGCTTGTTGGTGATGGTGCCCAGGAAGAGGGACATGCGCGTCGATCATCCCCCTCCCCCAAGGGTTCCAGGAACAGCGCAGGCGCGAACCGGCCATCCCCCTGATCCGATCGGGACAGCGGCCGGCGGGACCCCCCGATCCCACCGGCTCGCCCGACCACCCGCAGGCCCCTCAGCCCCCCTCAGGATCTGAGCCTCACGGGATGACACGGGATATCATGGGCGATGGAGCCCCGCCAAGGACGAAGACGAGCCCTGCACGAGATGGTGCGTGGTTAAGGGGTAGTGTTGCAGGCGTGACACATGAAAAAACAGGGGTTTGCGGAGCTTGCTTCAAGCTCCGACCCAGCGAAACAACAACTTATGCGGGTGATTGGAGGGAGGAGGGCGCCAGATGGTCTGTAAGCCGGGTTCTGTCACCGCCCTCTCGGACGATGGACGACCATTCCTCTGGGACGCGCCTCGCGACGCGCCTCACGCGACCAACCCGGGCGGCGAGGCGGAAAAACCTCTGCGCCGACGCGGAACGGACGAATCCGCCGCGCTCGCCGGCCGCCCCTATTCGGTCTTGCTCCCGGTGGGGTTTACCGTGCCGCCCCCGTTGCCGGGGGCGCGGTGCGCTCTTACCGCACCCTTTCACCCTTACCCGGCAGGGTTGCGGCACCACGGGGGTGCCGGTCCGGCCGGGCGGTCTGTTTTCTGTGGCACTTTCCCTGGGGTTTGACCCCCGCCGGCCGTTAGCCGGCACCGCTTTTCCGTGGAGCCCGGACTTTCCTCGATTCGGGCTGCGCCCGAACCGCGGCCGTCCGACCATCTGGCGGGGCGGGGTATGGGGCTTCCGGCGAATCGAAGCAAGCGGGAGTGGCGACGCAATCCGGGACGGTTTCCGCCGTCCGGCCTCTTCCGCTCCAGCTTCGGGCGGTCAGTTCCCGGACGCGATGCCGCAGAGTGCCGCGACGGCCTCGATGCGGGCGAGGGTGCCCGAGTCGGCCTCCCCCGAAACGGTTTCCTGCCGCCAGTGGCGCTGGAAGGCGGAGAGGACGATCTCCGGGCGTCCCGGGTCCACCGGATAGCCGATGGCCTGGAGGAGCGGCAGGGCGCGGGCGATGCCGTCGCCGGCTGGCCGGGTGGAATGGCCGGATACGCCGGCGGGCCAGAGGCCGACGCCATTGGCCGCGAGGCCCTGCCAGTCGAAAAGCTCGCCCGGGTCGATCTTGCGGTCCGGCGCCACGTCGGAATGGCCGACCACGTTGCGGGCCGGGATGGGCCAGCGAGCGAGGATGTCCAGGCAGAGGTCGCAGAGGGCGGCCATCTGGAGCGCGGGGAAGGGGCGGTAGCCGCAGGAATGGCCGGGGTTGACCACCTCGACCCCGATCGAGCGGCCGTTCAGCGTATCGTGCCCGCGCCAGTGCGAGATGCCGGCATGGAAGGCGCGACGATGTTCCGGCACCAGGCGGAAGATGCTTCCGTCCTCCTCCACCACATAGTGGGAGGAGACCTTGGCCACCGGGTCGCGCAGCCGCGCGATGGCGGCCGCGCCGCTTTCCATGTCCGTATAGTGGAGGATCAGCATGTCCACCGGCATGCCGTCCGGCCGGTCGTCCTGGTTCGGGCTCGGCAGGTCCCGGATGGACAGGTGGCTGGTCGTCAAAGGCCGCGCTCCCGCTTGATCCGGTCCCAGGCCGCGTTGATCTCGGCCATGCGGCTGCTGGCGCGCCGCACCAGCTCCGCGGGCATGCCGCGGGCGGCGAGGGCGTCCGGGTGGTTCTCGCGGATCAGGCCGCGCCAGGCGGCACGCGCCGCCTCGTTGCTGGCGCCGGGGGCCAGGCCCAGCGTGGCATAGGGGTCCGGCCCCTCGCTGACGGCGGGGGTATTGGCGCTGCCGCGGCCGTATTCCGCATGGGCGTGCTCGCGCGGTCGGCCCTGGCTGGCTCTTTCCCAGGCCGGCAGGTCGAGGGCGAGGAGGCGGTGGACATTGCCCAGGAAGCGGTATTCCGCCTGGTTCAGCGGCCCGTCCGCGGTGGCGATCCGGAACAGGGCGGCCAGCACGTCCTCCAGCATGCCCTTCTCGCCGGCAAAGGCCTCGGCGAGCTTCTGGGCATAGGGCTCGTAGCCCTCGGCGCTGTCGCGGGCGCGGTCGAAGAGCTCGCCCACCTCCTTCATGTTCTCGGGCGGGATGCGGAACTGCGTCTTGAAGGCGGCGATCTCGGCGCGCCGCACAGGGCCGTCGCATTTGGCGAGCTTGGCGGAAAGCACCACGACGGCAATGGCGAAGACCGTCTCGCGCGCGCCGAGCAGCCCCGCGAGGTTGGCGCCACCCGGCAGGGCGCCGCGCAGTGCGCCTTCGTCGGCAGCATGGCCCAGCGAAGCGCCGAGCATGGCGCCGAAGGGGCCGCCGACCGCGAAGCCGAGCGCACTGCCAATGATCTTGCCCCAGAAACTCAAATCCGACGACCTGTGCGATCCCAGCTCTCGCCATGGTACATAGCACGGGGCCGCTCCCTGGGCGACGTGCCTTGCGAGGCAATCCGTCAGCGGTGTTTCCGGTCCGGGAACCGGCCGCCGACCCTATCCGTCCAGCTCGGGGTAGTGGCGGAAGATGCCGTTCTGGCTGAAGGGCTGGCGGCGTGGGCTGGCGAGGTAGGCGGCGATGCGCGGCCATTCCGCCACCGAGGCGGCCAGGGCCGCGACATGCGGGGTCTGTTGCAGCGCCCGGGCGCTGGCGCGGGGGAAGGCATAGCGGAGCCCCTCCACGGTCTGGAACAGCGAGAGGTCGGCATAGCTCCGGGCATGGCCCACCAGATGGGCAGGACCGGCGGGGTTGGCGGCCAGGATGCGCTCGAACCAGCCGAGGAACTTCGGGATCCGGTTGTCGCGGAAATCCTTCGCGCGGCGGGCGGCCTCGGGCTTCTGGTCCTCGTAGTAGAGGGCGGAAGCGACCGGGTGGTGGGTGTCGTGCGTCTCCGCCACCAGGTCGGCGATGGTGAGCTGGATCTGGTGGCACCAGAGGCGGCCTTCCTCTTCCGCCGGCGCCAGCCCGTGCCTTTGGCCGAGATGCAGCAGGATGGCCGCGGTCTGGCCGATCAGCAGCCTGCCGTCGCGCAGGAAGGGCGGCGCGAAGGGCGGGCGCGGCAGGGCCGGGTCCTCCAGCAGCGCCTGCATCGCCGCCATGCCGCCGGGCTGCTGGGCATGGTCGATATAGGGCGCCCCCGCCGCCTCCAGCGCCAGCCGGACGAACTCGCCGCGCCCGGGCAGGCCGGGCCAATAGAACAGTTCGTAGGCGGATTGCTGCGTCATGCGGTGCTCCTGAGCTTGCGTGGAAGGCAAACGCGCGGCATGCGCTGCCGCTTCCGGCCCTTTCCGGGGGCCGGGGCGGGTTGCCGCGCGGCGGGGCGCTGCGCATCGTGCGCCGCGAGGCGACCCGGGGCTTCCGGCCCCGGAGGCCGCAGGATGGGGATCGGACGATGGCGGGCTGGCAGTTCTGGGTGGATCGCGGCGGGACCTTCACCGACATCGTGGCGCGCGACCCGGAAGGGCGGCTGAGCACGCGCAAGCTGCTGTCCGAGAATCCCGGGGCCTATCGGGACGCGGCGGTGGCGGGCATCCGGGCGATTCTCGGGCTGGCGCCGGGCGAAGCGCTGCCGCCCGGGGCGGTCGAGGCGGTGAAGATGGGCACCACGGTCGCCACCAATGCGCTGCTGGAGCGCAAGGGCGAGCGGGTGCTGCTGATCCTGAACCGGGGCTTCGCCGACCTGCCCCGCATCGGCAACCAGGCGCGGCCGCGCCTCTTCGACCTGGATGTGCGCCTGCCCTCGCTGCTGCATGAGCGCGTGGCCGAGATCGGCGGCAGGCTCGACGCCCAGGGGCGGGAGATCGAGCCCCTGGACGAGGATGCGGCGCGCGCGGCGCTGCGGGCGGCGAAGGCAGACGGCATCCCCGCCGTGGCGGTGGCGCTGCTGCATGCCTGGGCCAATCCGGCGCACGAGGAGCGCATCGGCGTCCTGGCGCGCGAGGAAGGCTTCGCCCAGGTCTCGCTGTCGCACCGGGCCTCGCCGCTGCCGCGCCTCGTGCCGCGCGCCGACACGGCGGTGGTGGATGCCTATCTCTCGCCGATCCTGCGCCGCTATGTCGCGCAGGTGGCGGGGGAGCTGAACCCGGAAGGGCGGGCAGAGCAGGACCGCGCGCGGCTCTCCTTCATGCGCTCCTCCGGCGGGCTGGCCGATGCGGCCGGCTTCGAGGGCAAGGACGCGATCCTGTCCGGCCCGGCGGGCGGCATCGTCGGCGCGGCGCGCACCGCCGCCATGGCGGGCTTCGACCGCATCATCGGCTTCGACATGGGCGGCACCAGCACGGATGTGGCGCTCTATGCGGGGCAGTTCGAGCGCGCCTTCGAAACCGAGGTGGCGGGCGTGCGGATGCGCGCGCCGATGATGGCGATCAACACGGTGGCGGCGGGCGGCGGCTCGCGGCTGGGCTTCGACGGCGCGCGCTTCCGCGTCGGGCCGGAAAGCGCGGGGGCGGTGCCGGGGCCGGCCTGCTACCGGCGCGGCGGACCGCTCACCATCACCGATGCGAATGTCATGACCGGCAAGGTGCAGCCGAAGCACTTCCCGGCGATCTTCGGGCCGGATGGCGGCCAGCCGCTGGATGCCGGGGTGGTGCGGGAGAAGTTCGCTGCGCTGGCCGCTGAGATCGCGGCGGCGACCGGCGAGGCGGAGATGGACCCGCGCGCCGTGGCAGAGGGCTTCCTGCGCGTCGCGGTGGCCAACATGGCGCATGCGATCCGGCAGGTGAGTATCCAGAAGGGGCACGATGCCTCGCGCTACACGCTCCAGTGCTTCGGCGGGGCGGGCGGGCAGCATGCCTGCCTGGTGGCGGACGAGCTGGGGATGGAGACGGTCTTCGTGCATCCCTTCGCCGGGGTGCTCTCGGCCTATGGCATGGGGCTGGCCGATGCCAGCGTGATCCGCGAGGCGGCGGTGGAGAAGCCGCTGTCGCCGGAGGGCATGGCGGATCTGGCGGCGCGGCTCGACGCGCTGGCGGAGGAAGGGCGCGCGGAGCTGCTGCGCCAGGGCAATGCGGCGGCGCGGCTCTCGGTGCAGCGGCGCCTGCATCTGCGCTATGCCGGGACGGATGCCTTCCTGCCGGTGGAGTTCGGGGACCACGAGGCAGTGCTGGCGAGCTTCACCGAGGCGCATCGCCGCCGCTTCGGCTTCGCCTCGCCGGAGCGGGCGGTGATCGTGGAAGCCTGCATCGCCGAGGCGATCGCGGCGGGCGAGACGGTGGAGGAGCCGAGGCTCGCCGCCCGCCCCGCCGGCGAGGCCGTGCCGGTGATCGACGGGGTCGCGCTCTGGACTGGCGGGCGGGAGCACCGCGCCCCCGTGCTGGACCGCGAGGCGCTGCTGGCCGGCGACACGGTGCGCGGGCCGGCGCTGATCCGCGAGGCGAATGCGACCACAGTGGTGGAGCCCGGCTGGCAGGCCGAGGTGACGGCGCTGAACCACATGATCCTCCGCCGGGTGGAGGCGCGGGCGAACGCGGTGCTGGCCGATGCGTCGAAGCCCGACCCGGTGATGCTGGAGCTGTTCGGCGCGCTGTTCATGAGCATCGCCGAACAGACCGGCACGGTGCTGCAGAACACCTCGCTTTCCGTGAACATCAAGGAGCGGCTCGACTTCTCCTGCGCCGTCTTCGACGCCGAGGGGCGGCTGGTGGCCAATGCGCCGCATGTGCCGGTGCATCTGGGCGCGATGGGGGAGAGCGTGCGGACGGTGATCCGCTCGCGCGGCGCCACGCTGCGGCCAGGCGACGTGGTGGCGCTGAACAACCCGTACAACGGCGGCACGCACCTGCCGGACGTCACGGTGATCACGCCGGTCTTCGACGAGGACGGGAAGGAGATCCTGTTCTTCGTCGGCTCGCGCGGCCACCACGCGGATATCGGCGGGCTGACGCCGGGCTCCACGCCGCCGGATTCCCGGGTGCTGGAGGAGGAGGGGGTGGTGATCGACGATTTCCTCCTGGTCGAGCAGGGACGCTTCCGCGAGGCGGAGTTCCGTGCCCTGCTGGGCGCCGCGAAGTACCCGGCGCGCTCGCCGGACGTGAACGTTGCCGACATCAAGGCGCAGGTCGCGGCCAACGAGACCGGGGTGCAGGAGCTGCGCCGCGCCGTGCGCGAGCACGGGCTCGGCACGGTGCGCGCCTATATGCGCCACGTGATGGACAATGCCGAGGAAAGCGTGCGCCGCGTGCTCGACCGACTGGGCGACGGGGCCTTCGCCTACACCATGGACGACGGCTCGCCCTTGCGCGTCGCGGTGCGGGTGGACCGGGCGGCACGGCGCGCGGTGGTGGACTTCACCGGCACCGGGAAGCAGCGCGGCGACAACTTCAACGCGCCGCCGGCGGTGACGCGGGCGGTGGTGCTCTACGGCTTCCGCTGCCTGGTGGGGGAGGAGATCCCGCTCAACGACGGCTGCCTCGTGCCCATCGACATCGTGGTGCCGGAGGGCAGCTTCCTGTCGCCGCATCCCGGCGGGGCAGGAGGGGGAGCCGCCGTCGTGGCCGGGAACACCGAGGTGTCGCAGGCCGTGGCCAATGCGCTGCTGGGTGCACTGCGGGCCTGCGCCTGCGCCCAGGCGACGATGAACAACCTTCTGTTCGGAAATGCGCGCTACCAGTACTACGAGACGGTCTGCGGCGGAGTCGGCGCCGGGCCGGGCTTCGATGGGGCGAGTGCGGTGCAGACCCACATGACCAACACGCGCATGACGGATCCGGAGATCCTGGAGATGCGCTACCCGGTACGGCTGGAGGAATTCTCCATCCGCCGCGGCTCGGGCGGCGTCGGGCGGTGGCATGGCGGAGACGGCGCGCGCCGCCGCATCCGCTTCCTGGAGCCGATGGAGGCGGTGATCGTCGCCTCCCGCCGCGAGGTCGCGCCGCATGGCATGGAGGGTGGCGCCCCGGGCGCGCCCGGCCGGCAATGGGTCGAGCGCCGCGACGGCCGGGTCGAGCCGATGCGCGGCTGCGACCGTGCGGCGCTGGAGGCGGGCGACATCCTCGGCCTGGAAACGCCGGGCGGCGGCGGCTGGG
The DNA here is from genome assembly GCF_002754815.1 of Roseomonas sp. FDAARGOS_362. Taxonomy (GTDB): domain Bacteria; phylum Pseudomonadota; class Alphaproteobacteria; order Acetobacterales; family Acetobacteraceae; genus Roseomonas; species Roseomonas mucosa. Next base: position 4,082,638 of record NZ_CP024588.1, read on the forward strand.
GTGACGTGAAGGGGAGGGGCTGAGCCCTGACGGGACGGGAGGACCTGCCGCGATGACCACCCCACGCCGCCTCGGCGCGGCGGCGGCGGCGGTGCTCGCCCTGGCGCTGGCCGGCCTCTGGTTCGCGCCACGCCTGCTCGACTGGACCGCCTGGCGCGGCCAGCTCGCCAGCCTGGCGGCGCAGCGGCTGGGCATGGCGGTGACACTGTCCGGCCCGGTCCATCTGACCCTGCTGCCGGAGCCGATGCTGGAGGCCGAGGGCGTCACGGTCGGGTTGCCGGAAGCCTCGCTGGGCTTCGGCGCACGGGCGCTGAACCTGAAGCTGGATGGCTGGTCCCTGCTGGCCGGGCGCATGGCGCCGCGCGAGCTGACGCTGGTCGGGGCGGATATCCGCCTGCCCTGGCCGCCGGTGCCGAGCTTCGCCTTCTCCGCCTCGCTGGCCTCCTTCCAGGCGGAGGTGGTGGACAGCCGTCTCACCATCGGCAGCATGGTCTTCGAACGGGTGCGGGCGAAGCTCTCCGCCGGCTCCTATTCCGAGGCGATGCGCGCCACCGGCAGCTTCGTGCCCATGGAGGTCTGGGCCGGGAGGGAGGTGCGCTTCGACGCCACGCTGGGCCGGGCGGGCTTCGACGGCACCATGCCGCTGGACCTGACGCTGTCTTCCGGCGGCACCACGCTCGCGGCGCGCGGCACCCTGCCACCCGAGGGCGGGCTGGAGGGGCGGATCGAGGCCTCGGGGCCGGATCTCTCGCTGATGCTGCCGGGGCCGCCGGGGCCCTTCCGGGCGCAGGGGCGGCTTTCCGCCTCGGCCGACCTGATCATCGCGGATGGGCTGGACCTCGATTTCAACGGCAACCCGGCGCGCGGGGCGATGACGCTGCGGCTGCGACCGCAGCCCCGGCTGGACCTGTCGCTGGCGGCCGGGCGGCTGAACCTCGATCCCTGGCAGAACAGCCTGCGCGCCGGCGGCGGCCTGCCCTTCGGCCTGGATTTCTCGGTGGAGGCGGCGACCCTGCGCGGCGTGCCGCTGCGGCGCCTGCGTGCCTCCGTCTTCCGCGACGGGGACCGGCTGAGCCTGACCGATGCCTCCGCCGTTTTGCCGGGCGAGACCCAGGTGACGATGAACGGCGCGACCGCCGGCAAGCGGCTGGAGACGGTGCTGGATTTCCGCAGCGAGGAGCTGCGGGCGACGCTGGCGGCGCTGGGCTGGCCGTTGCCGAGCCTGGCGCCGGACCGGCTGCAACACGCGGATGGCCGTGCCCGGCTGGTGATCGAGGACGGGCAGGTGGCCGTGCCGGAGCTGAGCGCCACGGTGGACGGCACGCGCCTGTCCGGCGCGGGCGTGTTCCGGCAGGGCTTCGCATCGCCGCCAGGGGCGGGTTCCGCCGCCGGCCAGGGCGGCGCGGTTCAGCCTGGGGGTGGCCCGGGTGGCGCACCGCAGGGCGCGGGCGGCAGGACCGGCACGGGCCAGGGTGCGGGGCCGGGCGGCGGGGCGGCGGGCGGGGCTCAGACCCAGCCCAGCGCATCCCCCAGCGCATCCCCCAGCGCATCCCAGACCAATGCACCACAGGCCAACGCGCCCCAGGCTGGCGGAACCCCGGCGGCCGGGACCCAGGCCACCGGGACGCCGGGCGGAGGAACCCAGGCGGGGGCCGGGCAGGCTCCCTCCGCCACGGCCGGTGTGGGGCCGGGGGCGTGGCGACACCCGCCGGCGGCGTGGTCCAGGCGCCGGGGGCGCCGCGGCCCTCCTTCGGCCTGGGGGTGACGCTGGATCACCTCGACCTGGATGGGTTGCTGGCGCCGGGGCGGAGCTGGGAGGCGCTCTCGGCCGAGCTGGGCGGCTTCGACGCCAATCTGCGCCTTGCCGCCGACCGGGTGCGGCTGCGCGGGGTGACGGCGGAACGCGCCGGGCTCGACGCGGCGCTGGAGGCCGGGCGGCTGACCTTGCGCCAGTTCACCGGCCGGGTGGCGGGGGCGGATGTCACGGCCTCCGGCGTGGCGATGCTGGGCGCGCAGCCGCGCCTGTCGGACCTGATGCTGGAGGTGGCGGCGCCGGACCCGCGCCCGCTCTTCGCGGCGCTGCCCGGCAGCTGGCCGGATGGGACGCGGCTGGCCGGGGCGCCGCTGACGCTGCGCCTTTCCGGCGGCGGCCCGCTGGATGCGCTGGGCCTGCGGCTGGAGGGCGACTGGTCCGACCTGCGGCTGGACAGCAGCGGGGTGCTGGACCTGCCGGAGCGGAAGCTGGCCGGCTATGTCACCCTGCGGCATCCCGGGGTGCCACGGCTGGTGCGCGACCTCACCGGCTGGGAGGGCGCGGAGGGCTGGCTGGGCCAGGGCTCTATGTCGCTGATCGCGAATTTCACCGCCGGGCCACAGGGCGTGTCGAGCGACCGCTTCGACCTGGTGGCGGGCACCCTGCGCACGGGCGGGCAGCTTTCCCTGGCCCTCGCGGGTGGCGAGGCGGGGGCCATCCGCCCGCGCCTGACAGGTCGCCTTGTGGCGGAGGATCTGCCTTTGCCGGCGCCGGTGCTAGATGCGCGGCCGCTGCCGCTGGACCCTCTGCGGCTGCTGGACCTGGATGTGGCCGTGGCCGCCAGCCGGATCGGTCCCTGGGGTGGCCCCCTGTTGGAGGACAGCGAGAGCACGGTGCGGCTGCTGGACGGCCTGCTGGAAGTCGATGTCGCGCGCGGCCGGCTGCGGGGCGGCGATGCCTCGGGCCGGCTGGTGCTGCATGCGGCGGAGGATGTGCCACAGGTGGAGCTCCAGGGGCGGGTCGCCGGCACCACGCTGGAAGGGGCGCTGACGGGCTGGCCGCTCGACCTGCGGGACGGGATGGGGGATGCGGTCTTCCGCCTATCCGCCCAGGGCCGCAGCCCCTCGGCGATGCTGGCCACGCTGGGCGGCGAGGGCAGCCTGGAACTGCGCCAGGGGGTGCTGCTGGGGATCGATGGCGAGGCGGCCCTTCAGGCGGCCAGGGCCCCGGGCGCCCAGGCGGAGGCGAGGCTGCGTCAGGCACTGGCCGGGGGTGAGACGCCCTTCAGCCGTCTGACCATGGCCCTGCGGTTGCAGGACGGGCGCGCCCGGATCGTGTCGGGCGAGGTCTCGGCCACGGACCTGCTGCTGGGCCTGGGGGGTGAGATCGACCTGACGCGGCGGATGCTGGACCTGGGGGTGAGCCTCCGCATCCCGGACGGGCCGGAGGTGCGGCTGCGGTTGGCCGGCCCTGCCGCCGCGCCGAAGCGCGTGCCGGAACTCACACCCTGGCTGCTCTGGCGGGCGGAACGGGGCCTGTAGGGGACTACTCCTCTTCGCGCTCGATCATCCGGCGGCCGCGGATGGGCGAGATGTCCACCGGGCCGCCGAGAGCCTGGGCCAGCTCGCTGGTATCCCCGGCCTGGTACTCGCCCGGCGAGACCGGTTCGGCGGCGGTGCCGGCAGCGGGATCGTCGCCACGCTTCGCGGCCTTGCGGCCATGGGCCTGACGGCGGATCGTCGGGTCCTGCTGGATCGGGTCGTCCGTGGTGAAGGGGCGGTCCTCACGGTTGGCGAACTTCTCGTCGATCATCTGCGGGTTCTCCCAGCCTTGCAGCCAAGGAAACGCGAGGCCGGCGAGGCGGGTTTCCCCACCGGACCGGGACGCCGGGGCGGGATCAGCGACGCAGCGGGTCGTAGGGCTCCAGCGGGATCTCCGTCCGGCCGGTCAGGACGAGCTGCGCCAGCAGGGCGCCGGCATAGGGACCCATGGTCAGCCCGCCCGCGCCGAGCCCGTTGGCGATGACGAGGCCCTCCAGCCCCGCCGCCCGGCCAAGCAGGGGACGGATATCCGGCCCCATGGGGCGGAAGCCGATCCGCATCTCGTGCAAGGTGGCGTCGGCGAGGCCGGGGGCGACGCCCAGCGCATTGTCCAGCACCTGCCGGATGCCGGCGGCGGTGAAGCGGTGGTCGAAGCCCGAGCCGGTCTCGCGCGTCGCGCCGACCACCACGCGGCTGTCGTCGAAGGCCAGCAGGTAATGGCTGCTCATCGGCAGCAGCACCGGCCAGTGCCGCGTGTCCACCCCCGGCAGGCGCAGGTGCAGGATCTGGCCGCGCTGCGGCTGCACCGCCAACTCCAGCCCCAGCGGGGCCAGCAGCGGCGGCGCCCAGGCCCCGGCGGCGAGCACGGTCTCGTCCGCCTCCAGCGCCATGCCGTTCTCCAGCGTCACGCCGCGCACGGCACCGTCCCGGGCCTGGAGCGCCGCCACGGGAAAGCGGTGGATCTGCGCCCCGTGCCGTTCCGCGGCGCGCAGCATGGCGGTGGCGAGCAGCCGGCCATCCACCCGCGCCGCGCCGCCGACATGCAGGGCGGCGAGGCCAGGGCGCAGTGGCGGAAAGAGGGCGCGTGCCTCGTCCGGCATCAGGCGGGTGATCTCTCCCGCTTCCGGGGCGTCCTCGGCGCGGATGCGGGTGCGGGCCTCGGCCTCGTCCAGGCCGCCCTCGTCGCCGGGCACGCAGAGCGCGCCGACGCGGCGATAGCTGAGCTGGGTCTCGCCATCCTCGGCCAGCCGCTCCACCAGCGCGGGATAGTAGCGTGCCCCGCCGCCCGAGAGCCGGTACCAGTCCGGATCGGTGACGCGGCTGGCCCAGGGGCAGATGATGCCGGCGCCCGCCGCGGTGGCGCGGCCCTCCACCATGGGGTCGAGGAGGATCACCTCGGCACCCTCGCGCGCCGCGTGATAGGCCAGGCTGGAGCCCAGGATGCCAGCCCCGACGACAATCACGCGCATGAAGCTACTCCAGATCCGGGTGGCCCGGCGGCGGGGCCGACGACGGGAAAGGCCGCCGCGCGGACAATACCGCCCTGGCTCATCCGTCGATACGGAGGGAGACAAGTTTCGTTGCGTGGATGCCGGTGGCGACAAGCTGCCCGGTATCGTGGAGCCGCCCGGTGGATGGCGCGGCGGGCCGGATCAGGCCGGGCGCATGATCTCGGCCTTCGGCGCCGGCTCCGATTGCAGGATCAGCGCGTCGGCCGGTTGTGATGCCGGGGCGAGCACCGCCATCTCCTCGGAACCATCGGGATGCGTCGTGATCCCGAGGGCGGCGATCAGCATGGCGGCGAGCAGCAGGCTGCTGGCGACGGGCCCGGCCAGGCGCGGGGCGGCGAGCGCCGCCTGGCTCCGCCCGAGGCCGAGCGCGAAGATCGACAGGAAGCCGGCGCCGAGGGTCAGCGCCAGCCCGACGGCATGGGCACGGCCCGGGAAGGAATGGCGCGTGTCGGCCTGTCCCTTCCGGGCCCGGTGACGACTCTCGGCGAGAGCGATCTCGCGGTCGCAGGCGATCGAGGCGAGGCGGATCCGCAGGGCGGCGGCCCGGCCCATATCGGCCTCGATCCTTCGCAGCGCCAGGAAAGGATTGCGCGTGCCGGCGACGGCGCGGACCACGCGCGTCACCTGGCGTGCTGTCTCGCTCCCTTGGGCGTGTGCCACGGCACGGGAAATTTCCGGCAAGAAGTGGACGGCGACCAGCAACAGCGAAGAGTTCATGCTTTTGATCCTTCCCCCGGAGCCGATGTTACGATGTTAGCTTTATTTTACAAGACAGGATCAAAAAAGCGCATGAACAGGTGGGCGGGCATCAAACTGTGATAAAATAAATCACAGGTTGTGTATTTGCTGTGATTTGCAATCGAAAATCAGCACCAAGAAGAGGGCAGGGGCCGAGAGGCCCCTCCCTGTCGATCAGGCGGAGCGCACATCCATGGCCAGGGTCATCTCGCTGGACCCGGCCGCATAGGCCAGGCCTTTCCGCGTCGCCCAGGCATAGGTGAGGATGAAGAGCGGGATCAGCGCCACGTCGCCCATCGCCATGGCCACGCCCTTCTGGATCAGGACCTCACGCTTCGTGTCGTCGATGGTGGACAGCGCCGCATCGGTCAGGGCGTCGAACTCCGGATTGGAGTAGCGGCCGTCATTGGAGGAGCCGCGGCCCTTCTCCTTGTTGTAGGTGCTGAGCACGCTGTTCATGACGTTGCTGCCCTCGCCGGTGCTGCTCGACCAGCCCCAAAGGCACATGGAGTATTCCTGCCGCGTGGCGCGGGGGACATAGGCGCTCCAGGGCATGGCCTCGATGCGGGTCTGCACCCCGATCCGCGTCCACATCTGCGCCACCGCCTGCGCCGTTTCGGCATCGTTCGGGTAGCGGTCGTTGGGCGTGCGCAGGGCGATGCGGAAGCCCTCGGGGAAGCCAGCCTCGGCCAGCAGCTTCCGCGCCTCGTCCGGCGCATAGGGCGGCACCGGCACGCCGGGAGCGTAGCCGAAGCTGCCCTGCGGCATCCATTGCCCGGTGGGGGCAGCCATGCCCTGCATCACCCGCTCGGCCAGGGCCTGGCGGTTGATGGCGATGTTCAGCGCCCGCCGCACCCGCAGGTCGAGGAGCGGGCTCTTCTCGAAGGGCTTGCCGTCCTTGGTCGTCACCTCGGGCGGGTTGGTGGCGTGGGAGAAGTCGGGGCCCAGGTAGATCAGACGCAGGCCGGGCGCCGTTTCCACCGTCACCTGGGGCGAGTTGCGCAGGCGCGGCAGGTCGCTGGCCGGCGGCGTGTCGATGATGCCGACATCGCCCGACAGCAGCGCCGCGACGCGGGCGCCGGGATTGGTGATCTGCCGCAGGGTCACCTGGGTCCATTCCGGCTTCGGGCCCCAGTATTCCTCGTTGCGCACCAGCTCCAGCCGGTCCCCGGGCACGTAGCGGACGAACTTGTAGGGACCGGTGCCGATGGCGGCCTTGCCGCTGTTGTACTGGTCCGTGGTCGCGCCCTCCCCGACATGGCGGGAAACGATATGGACCTGCTGCAACTGGCGCGGCAGGAGCGGTGCCGGACCCCTGGTGGTGACGCGCAGCGTCAGCGGGTCTGGCGCCTTCGCCTCGGCGATGGAGGAGAGATAGGGGCCCAGGCCACCGGGACTGTTGGGCACGTCCCGGGCGCGGGCGAAGGTGAAGATCGCGTCGTCGGCCGTGAAATCCCGCCCGTCATGCCACTTCACTCCAGGGCGGAGCTTGAACTCCCACTCGGTCTCCGAGACCGGCGTCCAGGACAGGGCCAGACCGGGGACCGGGTTGCCCTTGCGGTCGCGTTCCATCAGGCGGCTGAAGATGTGGTTCGCGACGGTGTGGTTGGGCGTGGCGGAGAAGAAATGCGGGTCGATCGAGTTGATCGCGCCGCCGATGGCCATGACCAGCGGCTTGCCCTCGCCGGAGCCAGCAGCCCCCTGGGCCAGGGCATGGCGGGCGAGGAGCGGGGAACCCAGAAGGGCAAGGGAGGCGGAAGCGAGGTCGCGGCGCTTCATGGGGCAATCATCCTGGGCTCGGAAGGGCCGCCCGGCCGGGCGGCGCAAGACGCGCACAGTGCCACGCTTTGACAGGGAGGAAAGGGGGCGGGGCGGCGGTTCTTCCCCGTTGGCGACGCCGCCGGCTGCATCCGGAAGATCGCGACGGCAGCGGCGATGCCTCCGGAGGGTCGCCGCGACCGGCGGCGGCCCTCCGGGGTGGCCCTTCGGGGCAGCCCGGATCAGAACGGCGTGCTGCCGCCCGTGGCGCCGATCACCTCGCCGGTCATGAAGCTGCCTTCCTGCGAGGCCAGGAGCACATAGGCGGGGGCGAGCTCCGCGGGCTGACCGGGGCGGCCGAAGACGGTCTGGCCGCCGAACTCCTCGATCTTCTCCTGCGGCTGGCCGCCGGAGGGTTGCAGCGGCGTCCAGAAGGGGCCGGGGGCCACGGCATTCACGCGGATGCCCTTCTCGGCCACCTGCTTCGCCAGGGCCTTGGTGAAGTTCATGATCGCGGCCTTGGTGGGGGCGTAGTCCAGCAGTGCAGGAGAGGGGTTCATCGCCTGGATCGAGGTCGTGTTGATGATGGCGGCCCCGGGCGGCATGTGCGGCAGGGCTGCCTTGGTGATCCAGAACATCGCATAGACGTTGGTCTTGAAGGTCGCGTCGAACTGCTCGGTGGGCAGGTCGGCGATGGCCTTCACCGCGGTCTGCTTGCCGGCATTGTTGACCAGGATGTCCAGCCCGCCGAGCTGCGCGACGGCATCGGACACCAGCTTCTCGCAGAAGGATTCGTCGGACACGTCCCCCGGCAGGAGGACGGCCTTGCGGCCGGCGGCCTCGATCTGCTTCGCCACCTCGCGCGCATCCGTTTCCTCGCTGGGCAGGTAGCCCAGGGCGACATCGGCACCCTCGCGCGCGAAGGCGATGGCAGCGGCGCGACCGATGCCGGAATCGGCACCGGTGATCAGCGCCTTGCGGTTCGGCAGGCGGCCGCTGCCGCGATAGCTGTTCTCGCCATGGTCGGGCATCGGTTCCATGCGGTGGAGCTCGCCGGGCGCGTTCTGCGGCTGCTTCGGGAAGGGCGGGCGCGGATGCAGGGCGTGGCCGACGAGGATGCCTGCCGCGGGCCCGATGGAGCGGCCGCGCCGTCAGGGCATGAACGGCTGGCGGCACGTCCTGTTGCCGCGGGATCGGGCGAGGGCGGGAAAGGGGAGCGATTCTAAGCCGATTGTGAGGCGAGAGCCGCCATGCCAGGGGAGGAGGAGCGCCGATCCCGTCCCGCCCGCCTCGTGGCGGACCGCCTTCCGCGCGGGCGCCCCGGTCACGCGATGGAAGAAGGCTTCATCCCGCCCGGCAGCCGCCCCGGAAACGGAAAAGGGCGGGCACCCGGAGGCGCCCGCCCTTTCTGTTCCGGCGAGGAGGGGCCGGATCAGCCCATCTTCTTCTTCAGGTTCTCGTCCAGCTTGGCGAGGAAGGCCTGGGTGTTCAGCCAGGGCTGGTCCTTGCCGATCAGGATGGCGAGGTCCTTGGTCATGTGGCCCGATTCCACCGTCTCGATGCAGACCTGCTCCAGCGCGTTGGCGAAGTCCACCAGGTCCTGCGTGCCGTCGAAGCGGCCGCGATAGGCGAGGCCGCGCGTCCAGGCGAAGATCGAGGCGATCGGGTTGGTGGAGGTGTCGCGGCCCTTCTGGTGCTCGCGGAAATGGCGCGTCACCGTGCCGTGCGCGGCCTCGGATTCCACGGTGTTGCCGTCCGGCGCCAGCAGCACCGAGGTCATCAGGCCGAGCGAGCCGAAGCCCTGCGCCACGATGTCGGACTCCACGTCGCCGTCGTAGTTCTTGCAGGCCCAGACATAGCCGCCTTCCCACTTCAGCGCGGCGGCCACCATGTCGTCGATCAGCCGGTGCTCGTAGGTCAGGCCGCGCTTATCGAACTCGGCCTTGAACTCGTTCTCGAAGATCGTCTGGAACGTGTCCTTGAAGGTGCCGTCATAGGCCTTCAGGATCGTGTTCTTGGTCGAGAGATAGACCGGGAAGTTGCGCGCCAGGCCGTAGTTGAAGGAGGCGCGGGCGAAGCCCTCGATCGAGGAGCCGAGGTTGTGCTGCATCATCGCGACGCCCGTTCCCTTGAACGGGAAGTCGCCGATCTCCTGCGGCTGGCCGCCCTCGGGCGTGTAGGTCATGGTGACCTTGCCGGGGCCGGGCACCTTCATCTCGACGGCGCGGTAGATGTCGCCATAGGCATGGCGGCCGACCACGATCGGCTTGCTCCAGTGCGGCACCAGGCGGGGCACGTTCTGGCAGATGATCGGCTCGCGGAAGATGGTGCCGTCGAGGATGTTGCGGATGGTCCCGTTCGGGGACTTCCACATCTTCTTCAGGCCGAACTCCTTCACCCGCGCCTCGTCCGGGGTGATGGTCGCGCACTTCACACCGACGCCGTACTGCTTGATGGCGTTGGCGGCGTCCACCGTCACCTGATCGTCGGTCTGATCGCGGTACTCGATGCCGAGGTCGTAGTACTTCAGGTCGATATCGAGATAGGGGAGGATCAGGCGGTCCTTGATGAACCCCCAGATGATGCGGGTCATCTCATCCCCGTCGAGCTCGACGACGGGGTTCTTCACCTTGATCTTGGCCATTGCGGATCCTCTCCGGCAGCGGGTTCGGGCCGCCCTGGGGCGGGGCACGGCGCAGGGCCGCGGCCTGCCGGGAGGGCGGGAGGGTGGCGCGGACATTCGCATCGGCCCCGCCCCGGGGCAAGGCCCCCATGGGATATGGCAGGCGCCGTTCGCGGATATGGCAGGCGCTCCGGCCATCCGGCCGCCATGCCGTGATCATGGGCCGCAACTGACGGCGCGGGCCGGCCGTTTCCCCCGGCATGTGGCACGGGGCCGCGCGGGGAACATCGCCCGCGCCTCCGGCCGGAACGCCCGGACCGCCGGGAAATGCCCCAGGGGAGACACCAGCATGGCCCGTATCGTGTCGGGATTGTTCGACCGGCGTGAGGATGTCGAACTGGTCATCGAGCATCTGGTGCAGCAGGACGGGCTGGACCGCCGCCGCATCGCCGTGCACGCCGCCGACGGGGCGGATGCGGCGGAGGAGGAAGGCTTCTGGGCCTCGCTGCGCCATCTCTTCATGCCGGACGAGGAGCGCCACGCCTATTCGGAGGGAATCCGCCGTGGCGGCATCGTGCTCACCGCCGAGCTGGAGGATGCGGAGGCCGACCACGCCATGGCGGTGTTGCGTGACCATGGCGCGGCGGACCTGGAGGACCGCCGCCGCGAGTGGCGAGGCGCAGGCTGGCAGGACTACGTGCCGCAGGGCGAAACGGGCGGCCTTTCGCCGGCGGAAATGGCCGCCCTGGCCGCCGCCACCGCCGGGACACCGGACCCCGCCGACCTGGGCGCGCCGACGGGGCGGGAAGAACGCCGCGACGATGATATCGAGGGGACGGCGGCGCTGAACCCGCCCACCGGCACGCGCGTGCCGCTGGTGGTGGAGAAGAAGAGCGGGTTGCGCTGAGCCGCATCCGCCTGGACCACGTGCCGGAGCCCCTGCTGGCACCCTGGTACGCCCCGGCTTCGCCAGCGCACGGCGAGGATCAGTCCACCGTCTCGGTCCGGTTCTCCACCATGGCCAGCAGCGTTTCCAGCCGGTCCGCCTCCATGGCCGGCTTGTCGCGCCGGATGCGGGCGATGCGGGGGAAGCGCATGGCGACGCCGGAACGGTGGCGGCCCGAAAGCTGCGCAGCGTCGAAGATGACCTCCAGCACGAGCGCCTTCTCCACCTCCCGTACCGGGCCGAAGCGTCCGGTGGTGTGTTCGCGGATCCAGCGGTCGAGCCAGACCAGTTCCTGGTCCGTGTAGCCGGAATAGGCCTTGCCGACGGGCACCAACTCCTCCGTCCCGTCCTCCGCGGCGCGCCAGAGGCCGAAGGTGTAGTCCGAATAGTAGCTCGACCGCTTGCCATGCCCGCGCTGGGCATACATCAGCACGGCATCCACGGTGAGCGGCGCGCGCTTCCACTTCCACCACAGCCCCTTCACGCGGCCGGCGACATAGGGGCTGTCGGCGCGCTTGAGCATCAGCCCCTCGATCGAGGCGGCGCGGGCGCCCTCGCGCAGCTCGGCCAGGTGGCGCAGGGAGGAGAAGGCGACCAGCGGTGACAGGTCCATCCCTGGCGGCCGGTGCCGGGTGAACCATTCCTCCAGCCGGCCGCGCCGCGTGGCGAAGGGCAGGGGGCGCAGGTCCTCCGCGCCATCCACGAGCAGGTCGTAGAGGCGCACGGCGACCGGGAAGTCGCGCTGCATCTTCGGCGTGATCACCTTGCGGTTCAGCCGCTGCTGCAGGTCGGCGAAGGGGGCGACGACGCCGTCGCGCACCACCAGCAGCTCGCCATCCAGCGTGGCGTGGAAAGGCAGGCCCTCCAGCAGTTCCGGAAAGGCACCCGAGACATCCTCGCCGGTGCGGGACCAGAGCCGGACGCCGCCCGGGCTGGCGGCGAGCTGCACGCGGATGCCGTCCCATTTCCACTCGGCGCGCCAGTCCTCCGGAGCGGCCTCGATGGCGCCGAGATCGGCCTCCTCCAGGGGATGGGCCAGCATCAGCGGGCGGAAGACCGGGGCGTCCCGGGGGTCCGGCCGCGCCTCGCGCCCTTCCAGCCAGCGGAAGATCGGGATGTAGGGCGGGGCGACGCCGTGCCAGACCTCCTCGATCTCCTCCACGCCCCGGCCCGCCCACTCGGCCAGCGCCACGCGGGCGAGGCGGGCGCTGACGCCGACCCGCAGGGCGCCGGTGACGAGCTTGATCAGGGCGAAGCGCCCGTTGCTGTCGAGGCTGTCGAGCCAGGTCTCGATGAGGCGCGGCACCTCGGCGCGGGTGGCGAGCTCCAGCCCCTCCACCACCTCGCTCAGCATCGGCGGCGACGCGTTGGTGCCGGGCCTTTCGGGCCAGATCAGCGCCACCGTCTCCGCGAAGTCGCCGACATAGTCCTGCGACAGGGCGAGGAGCACGGGATCGGTGCGCTCCGCCACCAGGGCGCGGATCACCGAGGGCTTGGCAGCGCTGAAGACCAGTTCCCCGGTCAGGGCGGCGAGGCCGACGCCGCGCTCGGGATCGGGCTGCTCGTCGAACCAGCGGCGGATCAGGGCGAGCTTGGCGAGACGGCCCGGGGTGAAGACCAGGCGCTCCAGCAGCTCGGCGAAGGCGGGCAGGCTCATCGGGCCACATCCCCGGGCGAGGCATCCGTGCCGAAGCCGCCACCCGCGGGCAGTGGAGCTGTCTCCGGCGGGACCGTTTCCAGGGCGCCTTCCAACGGCGCGCCTTCCTCCGGCGGGGCAGCCTCCGGGGCGTCGTCATCCTCCTCGCGGCCGATCAGGTGCAGGGCGCGACCCCGCACGCCGCGCAGCGACAGGGCATGGATCAGCGCGTCGTCGCGCCCATGGGTGACCCAGACCTCGGGAGCCTGGACCTCGGCGCAGGTGGCCAGCAATTCATCCCAGTCGGCGTGGTCGCTGATGATCAGCGGCAGTTCCACGCCGCGCAGCCGGGCGCGCTGGCGCACCGTCATCCAGCCCGAGGCGGCGCAGGTCACCGGATCGGCCATGCGGCGCGACCAGGGCGTGGCCTCGGCCGAGGGAGGGGCCAGAACGATCTCGCCGGCCAGGATCGGCGGATGGCCACGCTTGAGCCCCTTGGGCACCGGCTCCAGCGGGCCGAGCGGGATGCCCAGGCGCTCGTAGAGGGCGCAGAGGTTCCACAGCGCGCCATGCAGGTGGATGGGCCGCTCGTAGCCCGCCTGGCGCAGCAGGGCGATGATCCGCTGCGTCTTGCCCAGTGCATAGGCACCGACGACATGGGCGCGTTCCGGGAAGAGGGCGAGGCTCTTCAGCAGCCGGGCGACCTCGTGCGAGGCGTCGGGATGGCGGAAGACCGGCAGCGCGAAGGTGGCCTCGGTGACGAAGACGTCGCAGGTCACCGGCTCGAAGCCCGCGCAGGTCGGGTCGTGGCGGCGCTTGTAGTCGCCGGAGACGACGATGCGGCTGCCCTGCCATTCCAGCACGATCTGCGCCGAGCCCAGCACATGACCGGCCGGGACCAGGGTGACGCGCACGCCACGATGGGTCAGGGATTCGCCATAGCCCAGCGCCTGCTGCTCGCGTCCCGCATTCCCCTCGCCGAAGCGGGATTCCATGATCGCCAGGGTTTCCGGCGTGGCAAGCACGGCACCATGGCCGGGGCGCGCATGGTCGGCATGGCCGTGGCTGACCACCGCGCGGGGGACGGGGCGTGACGGGTCGATATGGAAATCGCCGGGCTCGCAATAGAGGCCCAACGGGGTAATGCGCATCCAGCTTTCGGGGTGGGGTGGGGAATTCACGCGGCGGCCCGTCCTGGCAGAGAGGGGACAACGCCACAGCGGGCCGGGCGATGCCAGGAGGAAGGGAGGGCCGGGGCGCGGTCGCGCCCGGTGGGGATGCCGGAACGAGGCGGCGATGCGCGAAGGCGGCCCTATCCCGGCCGGACCGCAGCCGCCTCCCGGGCAGGCTTCAGCAGCCCTGCCTTCTGCGCCAGCCAGTGTGCCTTGTCGGCATCGCCGACCATCACCACCCCGGTGGCCGGGTCCTCCAGCCCTCGCAGCCGGTAGAACTGCAGGTTGCGGCGGAAGCCCTTCGGCTGGTCGGGCAGGGTCTGCAGGCTGCCGATCCGGAGGCCCTTGCCGTCGTGATGGCCGAAGAGCCGCCCGATCCGCGCTTCCACCACATCCACGGCCCCGGAGGGGCGCGCATAGTGCAGCACGACGGGCAGTTCGAGATGGTCGGCCAGAAGCGTGCCCTGGGGCTCGGAATCGTCGAAGGGCGTCGCGGTCGTGCGCAGGCGGCCACCGGAAACCATGCCGCCCTGGCCATCGGCTTTCAGCGTGACAGGGCGTCGGATACGCAAACCCAGCAGCGCCAGCCAGCCGAGCACAAAGGCGCCGAAGAGCGACAGGATCCAACTGGAATCATGCATTCGGGTATCTTGCTCATTCCAGGTTGTCTGGAAGGGCATGATTAACACTTTATGCGAGAAAATCCTTGGTGGTTTTCGTAATCTTCCCGCAAGGCGGCCGTGGGTTCAGCGATCCCCCGCCTCGGCTACCTCCAGCAGCGCCGCACCGCTGCGGCGGTCCCGGGCGAAACGCGTGCCGCACTGCTCCCGCTCCAGCAGGCGGGAGGCCGGGTTCGCCACCTGCAGCTTCGCCTGGACGCGGCAGAACAGCTCGTCCCGGGTACGGGGGCTGCCGCCGTTCCAGGCCCGGATCGCATCACCCCAGTCGCCGGTGCTGTCGTACTTGGCGCGCAAATGGCGGGCCGCCCAGTCGGTGGCGCGGGCCGGGTCGAGCGGCCAGTCGGAGCGCGCGGCATGGACCCGGGCATTCACCTGCACGCAGCCGGCCATGATGGGCTGGCCGGGGCGGGCGCCGGCCACGAGGCGCCGGGCGGCCTCGGAGGTATCGGGAAAATAGGAGCGGCCGCCGATGTTCAGCGCATAGGCGTGCAGCCCGGACTCCGCCAGCGCCACTGCCACCAGCAGGCCCTGAGGAAGGCCGTTCCGGGCCTCCGCCTCCCGTGCCGCCGACAGGCAGGCGGCGCGCGGGCTGCCTCCGGTTTCCCGCACCGGGCGTTCCGACCGGGGCGGCTTGCTTTCCGCCGGCCTGGCCTGGGCGGCCGGCGCGGCCAGCAGCAATCCGCTGGCAAGCGCCAGGGCACCGCGGGCCTTCAGGCCGCTGCCTCGGTGGGCCAGGGATCGTCCCTCGATCCTGGCGTGATGGGCGCTCCGCGGCATACCGCTCGGGAACGCCGCGTCTCGTCGCCGGCGCGGAGGCGTCGGCTGGCTGCTCGCGGGCGTCATCACCTTTCGCCCTAGCAGCCGGTGGTTGCGAAACAAAGAAGAAAAGCTGCCGCGCGCCCGGGGAGCCTCGTGGCGCCTCAGCTCGGGATGGGCGGCGGCTCGCCGGTTGGAAGCCAGTCCGGCACCGGCAGGCTGGCATAGGTGTCCCGCAGGCGGCTGGACCAGTTCTCGCGCAGGGCACGGAAATAGGGGTCGTCTTCGTTGATCCGGCGTTGCAGCCCGATCCGCAGGCTGCCTTCCGCATAGACCAGCAGGTCCAGCGGCAGGCCGACGGTGAGGTTGGAGCGCAGCGTGTCGTCCATGCTGATCAGGGTCAGCTTGATGCCGTCCACCAGCCCGGTCTCGTGCGTCAGCACCCGGTCCAGCATGGGTTTGCCATACTTGGTCTCGCCGATCTGCAGGAAGGGCGTGTCGGGCGTGGCCTCGACGAAGTTGCCGGCGGCATAGACGAGGTAGAGCCGCATCGGCCCGCCCGCGATCTGCCCGCCCAGCATCAGGGAGACGGAGAAGCCCACCCGGTGCGCCGAGAGGCTGGGCCCGTCCGTCGCGTAGATGGCGCGGACGGCGGCGCCGACCAGTTGCACCGCCTGGAACATGGAGGAGACGGTGAGCAGGGTCTGGCGCTGGCCCTCCAGGAAGACGCCTTCCTGCAGCCGGTTCCAGACCGCCTGGGTGATGGCGAGGTTGCCGGAGGAAAGCAGGCAGAGCATGCGCTCCCCCGGCACGCTGACCGCGTAGTTCTTGCAGAAGGTGGCGATGTTATCGACGCCCGCATTGGTGCGGGTGTCCGAGAGCATGACCAGCCCCTGGCGGAGGAAAAGCCCGACGCAATAGGTCATGCTCCCGCGTCCTTCCGGATCAGCCGTTGAGGAAGCAGCGGCTGATCTCGGCGCCGAGACGGGTGTGCTCGTTGATCGCCGCGGTCAGGAAGCCGTGCAGTCCGGGCGTTAGGATGTCCGCGACCGGCCTGCCGCTGACGCGGGCGAGAAGGCCCGAGGAGATGGTGCGGCAATCGCCGCAGATCAGCGTCTCCTCCGCCTCGATATCCGCCAGCGTGCGGTCGAGCCGCATGTAGCAGAAGCGCAGCGAGCGCGGCATCTCCCGCCGCAGCAGCAGGAGTTCGGCGACGCGGGAAGGCTCGATCCGCGAGCGGTACATGTACTGGTAGGCGCGCAGCGCGGAGAGCGAGCGCAGCACCGCCTGGCATTGCAGGTGGTGTTCCGGATGCTGCGGGCCGAAGAGGATGTGGCGGGTGTCCAGCAGGCGCGCGGTGTTGTCGGCGCGTTCCAGCATGGTGCCGAGATGGGTGAAGCGCCAGGCGTCGTCGCGCAGCATGGTGTCCGCCGCGGCGCCGTTGAAGGCCAGGGTGCGGGACTTCACCCAGTCCAGGAATCCGGGGAGCTGGTCGTCCTGCACGGCGTCCGAGCCCAGGCGGTGCAGCGCGATCCAGGTGTCGTTCACCGCTTCCCACATGTCCACGGTCAGCGCCGTGCGGACGGTGCGGGCGTTGCGGCGGGCGGCCTCCAGGCAGGAGGCGATGGAGGAGGGGTTGCCGGTGTCGAGGGTGAGCCACTCCACCGCCGCGCGGCCGGAGCATTCCTCGTAGCGGCCGCGAAAGCTGGTGTCGGTGCCGGAGGCGACGAGGAGGTGCCGCCATTCGCCGTCCTCCCCGTCCATGGTGGTGAGCGAGGCCATGCGCAGGCTGGAGGCGAGCGCCCGGGCGAGGTTGCCGGCGCGCTCGTTGTAGCGGGCCAGCCAGAAGAGGCTGTCGGCGGTGCGGGCGAGCATCAGGCCTGATCCTCCGTCGCGCCCGGAGGCGCGGGCGGCGGGAAGAGCGGCGGCATCGGCGCCATGGACTGCGTCATGCCTCCCATCGACTGGGTCATGCCGCGCGGCCCCATCTGCTGCACCATCCGGTCCTCGACCACCCAGGTGTCCTTGGTGCCACCGCCCTGGGAGGAATTGACCACGAGCGAGCCTTCGCGCAGCGCCACGCGGGTCAGGCCGCCGGGCACCATGCGGACCTCCTTGCCCATCAGGACGAAGGGGCGGAGATCGACATGGCGGGGAGCGAGCTGGCCATCCTCCGTCACCGTCGGCACGGTGGACAGCGCGAGCGTCGGCTGGGCGATGTAGTCCTCCGGCCGGGCGCGGATGCGCGCGGCGAACTCCTCGCGCTCCGCCTCGGTCGCATGCGGGCCGACCAGCATGCCGTAGCCACCGGAGCCGCGGGCGAGCTTGACCACCAGCTTGTCGAGGTTGGTCAGCACATGGGCGCGGTCATCGTCGCGGGAGCACATGAAGGTCTGCACGTTCTGCAGGATCGGCTCCTCGTTCAGGTAGAAGCGGATCATCTCCGGCACATAGGGATAGACGGCCTTGTCGTCGGCCACCCCGGCTCCGGGGGCGTTGGCCAGCGCCACCGTGCCGGCGCGGTAGGCGCGCATCAGCCCGGGCACGCCCAGCGCGCTGTCGGGGCGGAAGACCTCGGGGTCGATCCACTCGTCGTCCACGCGGCGGTAGATCACGTCCACCCGCTGCGGCCCGGCGGTGGTGCGCATGAAGACCGTGTCGTCCTTGACGAAGAGGTCGTGGCCCTCGACCAGTTCCACGCCCATCTCGTCGGCCAGGAAGGAGTGCTCGTAATAGGCGCTGTTGTAGGGGCCGGGGGTGAGAACCACCACGGTCGGGCTGTCGCCGGCATCCTCCGGGGCGATGGCCTTGAGCGTTTCCAGCAGCTCCTCGGGGTAGTGGCTCACCGGCGCGATGCGGTGCGCGGCGCAGAGCTGCGGCAGGAGGCGCATCATCGCCTCCCGGTTCTCCAGCATGTAGGAGACGCCGGAGGGGATGCGGCAGTTGTCCTCCAGTACGAAGAAGGCGTCCGGGCCGGTGCGCACGAGGTCGATGCCGGAGATCACCGTCCAGACCCCGGCGGGCGGGGTGAAGCCCGTCATCTCCTTCCGGTAGCCCTCGTTCTCCAGCACCAGCGCGGAGGGGATCACGCCTTCCTCCAGGATGCGCTGCCCGTTGTAGATGTCCTGCAGGAAGGCGTTCAGCGCCTTGACCCGCTGTTCCAGCCCGGCTGCCAGCCGGTCCCACTCGGCGCGGGCGAGGATGCGCGGCAGGACGTCGAAGGGGATCAGCCGCTCGGGGTCGCCGCCGTCCGAATAGACGGCGAAGGTGACGCCGATGCGGCGGAACAGCACCTCGGCTTCCCGTCTCTTGGCGTCCAGGGCTCCGGGCCCGTGCTTGTCGAGGTAGCGAGCCAGGCCCGCATAGGGCGGCCTGATCTCCCCGTCAGCGTTCATTTCGTCGAAGGCTTTGGCGACCATGGTATGAGCGTACAGCAAGGCACGTGCCGGAAAAGTGGGACGGTGCGTGTTCCTGGCCGGCAGCACGATATTTCGCATCATCATCGGCCCGGCGCCGCTTCCGGAGCCGGGAACCGGGCTGGAGGCCAGGTGCCCTTCCGGCATTTTTCCATTGTGTTCACGTTTTGTTCGTGCATGATCGGGGCATGGCCCAGCCTCTTCCCCCTGTGTCTCGGCGACCCGCCGCCGCCCCTTGCCGCTGGTGTTCCAGGAGGCCGTCATGGCCGGGCTGCTCGGCCTGCTGGCATCCTGGGGTCTGGCGGAACTGGCGCTGATGATCCAGGGCTACTGAACCCGCCCTTCCCGCCGCCCATACGCCGCCGGCATGGCCAGATCGGTCATTTCGTGGGCAGCCGGGCCACCCGTGCGGCTCCACCCCGCGCGACCCTCCCCGGAACCTTCCTGAAGCTTCCTGAAACCTTCCTGAAACCTTCCCCTGGGGGGTGGGAGCTAACGGCCAGATTCCGGCACGCCAAGGAGGCATCGTGGTCCCGGACTGGCTGAATACCCTCGCCGCACTCCATATCGGCCTGTCGGTGCTGGCCGCGCTGGCGGTCCTCTTGGACATCCTGCTCCTCGGTCGGCGCCAGCCCATGGGGGTGATGGAGGCGGTCTGGCCGCTCACCATGCTCTACTGGGGTCCCTTGGGGCTGGTCTTCTACGGCTGGTTCGGGCGGGCGCGGCCGCAGGGAGAGGCCCGGGGCGGGGAGGCCGCCGCGCATCATTCCCCGGGCGGGTCACGGGCGGAACACCGCCCGATGGACCACCACGCCATGCGGCACGGCTCTCACGGGGCCTCTCGAAGCCCGATGTGGCAGGCGGTGTTCAAGGGCGCCACGCATTGCGGGGCGGGCTGCGCGCTGGGCGACATCCTGGCGGAAGGGCTGGCCGCCGCCGTCGGGGTGACGCTGTTCGGCTCCTTGCTGTTCGGCCGACTCGGGCTTTCCTTCGTGCTGGCCTATCTCTTCGGCATCCTGTTCCAGTACCTCGCCGTCGCGCCGATGCGCGGGCTGGTGGCGGCGGTGAAGATCGATACGCTGTCCCTGCTGGCCTATCAGGCCGGCATGTTCGCGGTCATGGCGCTGGCGGCCCAGGCCCTGCCGGGGCTGGAGCCTTCCGCCTGGGCCTATTGGCTGATGATGCAGGGCGCCATGGTGGTGGGCTTCGCCACAACCTATCCGGTGAACTGGTGGCTGATCCGGCGCGGCATCAAGGAGCGGATGTGAACCCCGCGTCGTGTCACCCGGCCGTCTGGTTCGCGGCGCGGTCCGGGGCCGGCCCGGCATCCCGGTCCGGCGCCCGGTTCAGGGCCTCGTCCAGTGTCTGGGCCACGGCTTGGCGCGGGACGGGGAGCAGCCCGGCCGCCTGCTCGGCGGCGGCGAGCTCGGAATCCTCCGGCAGGGCCGCCTCCAGCATGCGCCGCGCGATCTCGCGCTCGCCCATCACGGCGAGGTTCGCGCCGAGCCGGGACAGGTGCTCCACCGTGGCGTCGGAATGCGCCCGGGCCACGATCTCCAGCCGCGGGTTCAGCGCACGGGCCTGTTCCACCACCTGGCCGGCCTCGAAGGCCTCCGGCACGGTGACGAAGAGGCGGCGGGCACCGGCGATGTTGCCCAGGGCCAGGACCTGCGGATCGGCGGCATTGCCCTCGATCACCTCCGCCCCGGCGGCGCGGGCGCGCTCCAGCGAATCCTCCCGGTCGTCGAAGACCAGGACCGGCCGGCCCGCCTCCAGCAGCCCGTCGCCGACGATCCGGCCGACGCGGCCATAGCCGATCAGCACGTCGTGGTCGGCCAGGGTGGTCGCCGTCTGCTCGCCGGGGCCGGGGATCTCCTCCTGCACCCGCTCCATCGCCGAGGCGTCGGCCGGGACGGCAACGGCCACCTCCTCCTTCGGATAGCGGCGGGCAGGGCGGCGCTCGGCCAGGGCGAAGATGAAGGGGTTCAGGAAGATCGAGAGGATGGCGCCGGCCAGGACCAGGTCGCGCCCTTCCTCCGGCAGCAGCTTCATGCTGACGCCCAGGCCGGCCAGGATGAAGGAGAACTCGCCGATCTGCGCCAGGCTGGCGGAGATGGTGACGGCGGTGCCGTTGGGATGGCCGAAGGCGCGCACGATCATCCAGGCGGCGGCGGACTTGCCCAGCACGATGATGGCGATGGTGCCGAGCACCGCCCAGGGCGCCTCCACCAGCACCTTCGGGTCGAACAGCATGCCGACCGAGACGAAGAACAGCACCGCGAAGGCGTCGCGCAAGGGCAGCGCCTCCTCGGTCGCGCGCTGGGAAAGCTGGCTTTCCGCCATCACCATGCCGGCGAAGAAGGCACCCAGGGCGAAGGAAACCTCGAAGAGCGAGGCCGCGCCCGCCGCCACGCCGAGCGCCAGCGCATAGACGGCAAGCCGGAACAGCTCGCGCGAGCCGGTATGGGCGACGTAGTGCATGATCATCGGAATGACGCGGCGGCCCACCAGCAGCATCACCGCGACGAAGGCCGAGACCTTCGCCAGGGTGATGCCGAGGATCGTGGCCACCTCGCCGGCCGAGACGCTGCCGCCGGCGGAGATCTGGCCGACCACCGGCAGCAGCACCAGCGCCACCACCATCACCAGATCCTCCACCACCAGCCAGCCGACCGCGATCCGCCCGCGCTCGGTCTCCAGCAGGCGCCTTTCGCCCAGGGCACGGGTGAGCACCACGGTGCTGGCGACGGACAGGGCGAGGCCGAAGACCATGCCGGCCTGGAGGCTCCAGCCCAGGGCCCAGGCCAAGGCCATGCCCATCAGCGTGGCGACGGCGATCTGCACCACGGCGCCGGGCACGGCGATGTTGCGGACCGACATCAGGTCCTTCAGCGAGAAATGCAGCCCCACCGCGAACATCAGGAGGATGACGCCAATCTCGGCGAGTTCCGCGGCCAGCTCGGCATCGGCGACGAAGCCGGGGGTGAAGGGGCCGACGGCGACGCCGGCCATCAGGTAGCCCACCAGCGGAGAGATCTTCAGCCGGTGGGCGAGGAGGCCGAAGGCGAAGGCCAGCACGAGGCCGACACTGATCGTCGCGATGAGCGGCGTGTGGTGCGGCACGGCTCTCCCCCTTCCGGTTGTATGCTATGGACGGTCACAAGATGGAGTGATTGTAAGCCGTTTCAACCTTTTTGGGTGATATTGACGCGGCAAATCCGCATCCCATCTACAAGTTGGGATGACACTGACCTCCGGGCAATGCCGTGCCGCGCGCGCCCTGCTGGACTGGACGCAGGATGACCTCGCCGAAAGGGCGGAGGTCAGCCGCAGCACCGTGCGCGGCTTCGAGGGCGGGCAGCACGAACTCCAGCGTTCCACCGGCACGGCCATCCGCCGGGCGTTGGAGGAAGCGGGGATCGTCATCCTGGAACGCGACGCGGCGGGCGGCGAGGGCGTGCGGCTCCGCTGAAGGGAGGGGCCGCGGAGTGGTTTCGCCCGGCCCCGGGGCCGGCCACCATACATTTGGTCCATCCGGAAACCACGGGCGGGGCTTGTGCTTACGCCGCTACCGCCTCCGGTCGGCCGGCATGCGCATGCCGGCATGCGCATGCCGGCTCCAGTCCAGGACCTTCCCATGCCCCAGCCTCCCACCCCATCGTTCCAGCCCGGATCGTGGCGCCCTACCGGGGAAGCCGATGCGGGGATCGGCCGATGAGGTCCGATACGCCCCGGCGTGGCACGGCCCTGCTGACCGTCACCGGCATTGTCCTCGGCCTGCTAGGCTTGGGGATCGGCGGCCTGGGCGGATGGCTGCTCGTGCTGGGTGGCTCCCCCTATTACCTCGTGGCCGGGCTGGCGATGCTGTTGAGCGGCATGCTGATCGCCACCGCCCGCGTCGCCGGTCTCTGGCTCTATGTGCTGCTGCTCGTGGGGACCACCCTTTGGGCCTTGTGGGAGGTTGGGTTCTACGGCTGGGCGCTGATCCCACGCCTCGTTGCGCCCGCCGTGCTGGGGCTATGGATCTGCAGTCCCTGGGTCGCGGGGCGCCTGCACCGGGCCGCCGGGATGGAGCCCCGCGCCGCCCGCCGCCATGCCTGGGGTGGCATGGCCGCCTGCGCCATGCTGATCGGGCTAGTCTTCGCGGCGGGCTACCGCATCACGGCGGAGCGCCACCTGACCTTCGGTGATCCGACAGGCTGGCAGCAGGCCGGCGCCGGAACGGAAGCGGCGGCCGCCAGTGACGACTGGCGCTTCTATGGCCGCACCCCGGCCGGCGACCGCTTCTCGCCGCTGACGCAGATCACGCCGGAGAATGTCGCGGGGCTGAAGCAGGCCTGGTCCTTCTCCACCGGCGACATGCCGCGGCAGGGGGAGAACAGCAACGGGCACGAGTTCTCCTTCGAGGCGACACCGATCAAGGTCGGGAACAGCCTCTATCTCTGCACGCCGCATCGCGAGGTGATCGCGTTGGATGCGACCACCGGCGCACTGCGCTGGCGCTTCACGCCGGGTGGCGACATGAGCCACAACGTGTACCAGGCCTGCCGTGGCGTCTCCTATTTCGATGCGCCGCCGGGCACGGCCTGCCCGCACCGGATCGTCTCCACCGCCTCCGACCTGCCGCGCCTCTTCGCGCTCGATGCCGAGACCGGCCAGCCCTGCCAGGGCTTCGGGGAGGGCGGCTTCGTGGACCTGCGGCAGGATATGGGTCCGGTGCCGCCGGGCTTCCATTTCATCTCGTCCCCGCCGCTGGTGATGAACGGGCGGATCATGCTGAGCGGCTGGGTCTACGACAACCAGAGCGTCGGCGAACCCTCGGGCGTGATCCGCGCCTTCGATGCGGTGACGGGGCAGCTTTCCTGGGCCTGGGACATGGGGCGCGAGCCGGCGACGAAGCCGCTGGCGCCGGGGGAGGTCTATACCCGCGGCACACCGAACGGCTGGGGCGTCTATACCGCCGATCCGGCGCTGAACCTCGTCTATGTACCGCTGGGCAATGCCACGCCCGACTATTACGGGGCGGAGCGGCGGCCCTTCGACGAACGCTATTCGAGTTCCCTCGTCGCGCTCGACATGAGCACGGGCGAGGAGCGCTGGCACTTCCAGACGGTCCATCACGACCTGTGGGATTTCGACCTGCCGATCGGGCCCTCGCTGGTGGACCTGCCGGGACCGGACGGGGCGACCATCCCTGCCTTGGTGCAGACCACCAAGCAGGGGCAGCTCTTCCTGCTGGACCGGCGGGACGGCAAGCCGCTCGCGGAGGTGCGGGAACAGCCCGTGCCGGGCGGCACCATCCCGGGCGAGCGCTACGCGCCGACGCAGCCCTTCTCGGTGGGCATGCCGCAGCTGAACCCGCCGAAGCTGCGGGAGGCGGATATCTGGGGCGCCACGCCGATCGACCAGCTGCTCTGCCGCATCGAGTTCCACCGGATGCGCGACGACGGCCTCTTCACCCCGCCGGGCCAGCGGCCGACGATCGGCTGGCCTGCCTTCGACGGCGTGGCCGACTGGTACGGCGCGACCATCGATCCCGGGCGCAAGCTGCTCTACATCAACACCACCTTCATGCCCTTCAAGCTGCGGATGCTGCCCTATGAGGAGGCGGTGCGGCAGGGCTTGGTGAAGCCCTGGGCGGGCTGGGGGCAGCCCTATCCGCAGCCGCCCTTCGCCAACAACCCGCAGCACGGCACGCCCTGGTCCATCGTGGTGGAGCCCTGGCTGAACCCGGCCGGCATCCCCTGCGTCCGGCCGCCCTGGGGGCAGATGCAGGCGATCGACCTGCTGACCCGCAAGGTGGTCTGGCAGCGTCCGATCGGCACGACGCGGGACATGGGCCCGGCCGGGCTGCGCGCGCCCGTCGGCCTGCCCTTCGGAATCTTCAGCATGGGCGGCAGCGTGGCGACGCGCAGCGGGCTGGTCTTCATCGGCGCGACCACGGACCAGGCCTTCCGCGCCCTGGATGGCCGCACCGGGCGCACCCTCTGGGAGACCCATCTGCCCGCCGGCGGCAATGCCACGCCGCTCACCTATACCGGCCAGGACGGGCGGCAGTATGTGGTGATCGCAGCGGGTGGGCATGGCGGCCTGCGCTCGCGCAACGGCGACGAGGTGATGGCCTTCGCCCTGCCGCGATAGGGGCGCGGTCCCCGGCCATGGGGATGGCGTCGGGGCGGGGAGCGGCGGGAGAGCCCGGAACCGCCCCGCCCGGGGGCCATGCTGCCTCAGCCCAGGCCGGAAAGCCGGGCCGGCAGGTCGGCCAGGGCTTCCTCGGGCGCATTGGCGAAGGCGAGCCGCAGATGACGCTCCTGACCTGGGCCGAAGAAGGGGCCGGGGAGGGTGAGCAGCCCGTGGCGGGAGGCCAGGGTCTCCGCGGCCTCCAGCGCATCCGGCGCGCCGTCGGGCAGGCGCAGATAGGCGAAGTAGCCACCCAGCGCGTCCACGCGCCAGCGATGGCCGATCGGGGCCATCAGCCGGGCGAAGGCGTCGGCGCGGCGGCCCATCAGCTCGCGGTTGCCCTCGCGCCAGTCGCGCAACGCGGGCACCGCCCAGGCGATGGCCTTCTGCGCCGCGCGGGGCGGGCAGATCTGCAGAGTGTCCACGGATTTGGCGAGTTCCGCCCGGAAGCCGGGCCCCGCCAGGATGGCGCCCAGCCGGTGACCCGGAACGCAGTAGGATTTGGAAAAGGAGTAGAGCTGCACGATGCCGTCCCGCCAGGACGGGCCGGCGAAGAGCCCGTGCGGCGCCTCCCGGCCCGGCAGGAAGTCGCGATAGGTCTCGTCCAGCACCAGCCAGACGCGGCGCTCGCGGCAAAGGGCGGCGAAGCGTTCCAGCCGGTCGGGCGGGATGATCGCGCCGGTGGGGTTGTTGGGCGTGATCAGCACCAGGGCGCGGACCTGCGGGTTGGCCTCCAGCAAGGCGGCGGCGCGGTCCGGATCGGGCACGAAGCCGTCCCCGGCTTCGCAGGGCAGGGGCACCGCGTCGATCCCGGCGATCTCCAGCGCCATGCGGTGGTTGAAGTACCAGGGCGTGGGCAGCATCACCGCCTCGCCGCTGCCCGCCATCACCGGCATGGCCAGCGAGAAGGCGAGGTTGCAGCCGGCGGTGATCACCACATCCTCCGCCGTGACCGGTGCCGCATAGGTCGCCGCGATGTCGGCGGCCAGGGCCTCGCGCAGCGCCGCGTCGCCCTCGATCGGGCCATAGGTGGCGCTGGAGGCTTCCCCTGCCGCCTCGGCCAGCCGCGCCAGCAGCGCGGGCGGAGGCCGATAGCCCGGCACCGCCTGGGTCAGGTCCAGCAGCGGCCCGGCCGCGCCGTCATAGGCGGCGGCCCAGCGGCGCGCGGCGGGGATGGGCGGGGCGGCGGTGGCGCGCAGGCGGGCCGAGAGGGGCAGGGCCAGGGGCAGGGCGGTGGCGGCGGACATGGCCTAACCCTTCTCATGGCCCAGGGCTCATGGCGAGTGGCCGGTGCTCATGGCAAGCGGCTCGTGGCAGGCCACGCGGCGCGGGAGCCGGTCCATCGCGGCCAGCATTCTCCGGCCCGGGCATTGGGGATTCAGCCCGGTGGGCGGCGCAGGGCCGGCGGATAGGTGGCGTGGCGCCACCAGTGCCAGAGAAGCCGGGCGGCCAGGGAGCGTTGCGGCGCCCAGGCCCTGGCGAGCCGGGCGAGTTCCCGTGGCGGCGGCCGGGCCGGCAAGCCGCGGAAATGGGCGAGGCCGGCGGCCAGGGCGAGGTCGCCCTCCGGAAAGATGTCCTCCCGCCCCTCGGCGAAAAGCAGGTGCACCTGGGCCGTCCAGCGCCCGAGGCCGGGAATGGCAGTCAGGTGCGCCAGCGCCTCGCCATCGCTCATGCCGGGCAGGGCCTCGGGACGGAGCCGCCCCTCCACCACGGCCAGGGCCAGGGCGCGGGCATGGGCGGCCTTGGGGCGCGACAGGCCTGCGGTGCCGCAGAGCGCGGCATCGTCGAGGCGCAGCAGCCCTTCCGACGTCAGCGCGCCGGGCAGGGCGGCGAGGCGTAGCCAGATGGCCGAGGCCGCGCGGTCGCTGATCATCTGGCCGCAGATCGCCCGCAGCAGGCCGGGAAAGCCGCGCGGGCGGGTGCGCCAGGGCAGCGGGCCCGCGACATCCTCGACCCGTGCCAGGGCCGGATCGGCCAGCAGCAGCAGGCGGCGCGCCGCATCGAGCCCGGGTGGGGCGATGGCGTCGAACTGCTCGGAGGAGGCCAGGGGCGAAACCGGCGGCGGAACGATCGGGGAAGGAAGCGTCAGGGCTGTCTGTCCTGTTCCGGAACGTCCGACATGGGGAGCCATGCCACGAACGGACCCGTGTCGGATCTGCGAATGCATATGCCCGGGGCGGGGAACAGGGAACAGAGAAGAGGCGGCGGGGAGCCTGAGGGGGAAGTGCGGCTCACCCGCCGCCTGCTATCACCACTGCCCCGTGAGGGGGGGGAAGGACAGCGGCGTATCCCAAAGATGGGCGTTGCGGGCCCGGAACCCAAGTCATGATGCATGCGAAAGTGCAACGGCTGGCAACGGGCGGGCGCATCGCAACAGATCGTTGCAAGAGATGCGGGCGAATCCCGGCAACCCGGCTTATGTAACAGCCATGGAGCCTGCCCCTCACATCCTGATCGTCGACGACGATCGAGAAATCCGCGATCTCTTGTCCCGTTTCCTGGAGAAACAAGGGCTTCGCGTCACCGCTGCGCGGGAAGCGCGGGAGGCGCGGCGCGTCTGGCCACTTGGCCGCTATCACCTGGTGATCCTGGACCTGATGCTGCCGGGGGAGTCGGGCCTGGATTTCGCGCGCTGGCTGCGCAGCCAGTCCGATGTCCCGATCGTGATGCTGACCGCCATGGGCGAGGAGACGGACCGCATCGTGGGGCTAGAGCTGGGTGCCGACGACTATGTCGCCAAGCCCTTCAACCCGCGCGAGCTGCTGGCCCGCATCCGCGCCGTGCTGCGCCGTGCCTCGGGCGAAGGCGCGGCACCCAAGGACCCGCCGCCCAAGGCGGTGCGCTTCGCCGGCTGGACGCTGGAGCCCGCCCGGCGCCGCCTGCTCGACCCTTCCGGCACCGAGGTCTCCCTGACCGGCGGCGAGTACGAGCTTCTGACCGTGCTGGTGGAGCGGCCGAACCGCGTGCTGACCCGGGACATGCTGATGGACCTGCTGCGCGGGCGGCAGGCCGGGCCCTTCGACCGGGCGATCGACGTGGCGGTGTCCCGGCTGCGGCGCAAGCTGGAGGATGACGGGCGCAACCCGACGCTGATCAAGACCGTGCGCGGCGGCGGCTACGTGCTGGCGGCGAGCGTCGAGCGCGCGGCGTGAGGCCCGTGCCTTGAGCCCCGGCCCGGCCGCCGCGCCGCCGGTCCCCGCGGTGCCGCCCGCCGCCATGCCGGTCCCCGGCAGGCCCGGCGCCGACGCCCCTTCCGGCGCGCCGGCGCCGGGGCGGGGGGTCTGGCGCATCGGCTGGCTGCCGCGTTCGCTGGCGGCGCGCACGGCGATCTTCCTGCTGCTGGCGCTGATGCTGGTGCAGGCGGCGGGCCTGCTGATCCATGCGCTGGACCGGGTGGACCTGCAGCGCTTCGTCGAGCGGCGGGAGATTTCCGGCCGCGCCATGGGGCTGTGGCGCACGCTAATCATCGCGCCGCCCGACCGGCGCGACATGATCGTGAACGAGGTGGACCTGCCCGAGGGCCTGACCGCCAGCCTGGACGACGCGCCGACCGCCCGGCACAGCCTCGCCACGCCCGGCGAGGACCTGCTCAGCCTGCTGCCGCCCGAGGCCATCCTGAACTTGCCGCCGCGCCTGCAGCCGCGGGAGATGGTGGTGGGCACCGGCAAGGGGCAGGCGCTGCTGATCTCGCTGCGCCTGCCCAACAGCGACCTGTGGCTGAACCTGCGGCTGCGCGTGCCGCCGCCACGGCCCTGGCACTCGCCCACCTTCCTGATCGCCTTCGGGGTGATGACGGTGGCGGCGGCGCTGCTGATCGTCGCGGCGACGCGGCGGCTGATCCGGCCGGTGCGCGACCTGGCGCGGGCCGCCGAGGCGCTGGGGCGCGACGTGAACGCGCCGCCCCTGCCGGAAACCGGTCCGCTGGAGGTCGCCACCGCCGCGCATGCCTTCAACACCATGGCCGAGCGCATCCGGCGCTTCGTCGGCGACCGGACGCAGATGCTGGCGGCGATCGGCCATGACCTGCGCACGCCGATCACCCGGCTGCGGCTGCGCGCCGAGTTCCTGGAGGATGACGAGCAGCGGCGGCGGATGCTGTCCGACCTCGACGAGATGGAGGCCATGGTGAACGCCACCCTGGCCTTCGCCCGCGACGACGCGGCGGACGAGCCCTCGGTACCCCTCGACCTCGCCGCGCTCTGCCGCACCGTGCTGGACGAGGAGGCGGATGCGCGGCCGGAGGCGGAGGAGGCGCTGACCTATGCCGGGCCGCTGCGGCTGACGGTGCGGGGCCGGCCCATAGCGCTCAAGCGGGCGCTGACGAACCTCGTCGGCAACGCGCTGAAATACGGCCAGGCCGCCCGGATCCGGCTGGAGCCGCCCAGCGGCCGGCAGAACCCGGTGGTGCGGCTTTTTGTCGAGGATGACGGGCCGGGCGTGCCGGAGGAATCGCAGGAGGCGGTGTTCCAGCCCTTCCGCCGGCTGGAAACCAGCCGCAACCGCGAGACCGGCGGCACCGGGCTCGGCCTGCCCATCGCCCGCAACATCCTGCGCGCCCATGGCGGCGACGTGACGCTGGAGAACCGCGCCGAGGGTGGCCTGCGGGCGGTGGTGACGCTGCCGGTCTGAGGGGCCGGGCAGCCGGCGGGCAGGGCCACCGTCCCTGTCAGCGCTCCCGGGCGCCTGCCCGGGGCGGCGTGCCGCTGCCGAACAGGTTCCGCAGCATCCCCGGGGCCAGCATGGAGAGCGGGTTCACGGTGATCCGCGGATCGCCCAGCGTGCCGGTGGCCGTGAAGGTCGCGGCCAGCAGCCCGCCGCCCGGCTCGGCGCTGAACAGCCGCCCGACCAGGGGCAGGCGCCCGGGCAGGCTGTTCAGCAGGTAGGACGGCACGATCGTCCCCTCCAGCTCCAGCCGTCCGTCCCGGCGCATCACCCGCCCCTTGGCGGTGGCGCCGAGCGAGGCGGAGCTGAGCCGCACATCCTCCAGCCCCAGCGCCTCCCGCGTCAGGGCGAAGGGCGCGTGCAGGCTGCTCACGCGCAGCCCCGGCCCGGTCAGCGCCTCCGGGATGCCGTAGAGCGACAGAGCCTGCAGCAGCTTGCCCAGCCGTGCCCGTCCGCGCAGGCCGAAATCCTCCAGCTCCGCCTCGCCCAGCAGCGGCGAGGATGGCGTGTCGGCGGCCCAGCGGCCCTGGACGCGCAGCCGGCCATCCTGCACGTCGCCCGTGGTGCCGGTGAGCCGCAGCAGCCGTCCCAGATCCGCCACCCGCACCGACAGGTCCCGCCCGCCGCCGGCGCGCGGCGTGACCGCGGCGGCGAAGGCCTCCTGCCCGCCGGAGCGGCCGTAGGCCTGCATCTGCCGCAGCACCCCCCGCGCATCGTGCCGGATCAGGGCCTCGACCCGCTCATAGGGGCCGTCCGAGGTCAGCACCTGGCCCAGCGCGATATCGGCGTCGAAGCCCGGCAGGGCGCTGCGCTCCGCCGAACCCTTCTCATCCTCCGGCCCGCCCAGGAAATCCGGATCGGCGCCGCGCAGGTCCAGCACCGGGCCGCGCGCCACGATCCGCCAGAACCCGTCCGGTCCTTCGGGAAAGCCCAGTTGGCCGCTGACGCGCGAGGCGCCGGCCCGCCCTTCCGCCAGGGTCAGCCGGGTGATCCGGGAGCCGGGCGCGAACTCGGCCGCGCCGCGCAGCAGCATGTCCGGCGCCTCGATGCGCAGGCCGTCGATGCTGCGCAGCGCCCCGTCGCGCAGGCGCATCGACATCTCCGCCCGCGCCGCCGGCCCCGGTGCCTTGCGCCAGTTGAGCGGCGCCAGGGACAGCCGCGCCTGGGCCAGGTCCGCCTTCGCCTCCACCTGGGTGTCGGCGCCGCGGTGCTGCTCGAAGCGGGCGCTGACCGCAGCCTGCCCGCCGATCCGGTCGCCCAGGATGTCGAACCGCGTGCCGCGCAGCGCCGCCAGCTCCGCCGGCCCCTCGACCTGCCCCTGCACCACGAGCTGCCCCGGCGGGCCGTCGCGGAAATCCACCTGCATCCCCATCCGCGCCGCGCGCAGCGGGCCGAGATCGGCGGTGCCGTCGAGGCGCATCCCCGCCTCGGTCAGGTCCAGCGAGGCCCGGCCCTTGCGGAGGGACTGGTCGAGCAGCAGGTCCGGCAGGGCCGCATCCGTCACCTGCGCCTTCACCGCCACGGCGATGCGCTCCGCCGGCAGGTCGGCCAGCAGCGGGAAGGCGAGATGCAGCGTGGCATTCGCCTTGCCGCTCGCCCGCGACAGGTCGATCGGCACGGTCTGCAACAGGTGCAGGCGCGGATGGTCCACCACCCGGAGCATGTCGTTCAGCGGCCCGGCGACGCGGCCCGAGATCTCCGTCTTCTCCTGGCCGATATCGAGGTCGTAGAGCCGGACCCGCACTTCCTGGGCGGCGAGCGCCGTGCCCTGCTGCCGCCCGCCCTGCCCTTCGACCAGGATCTCCGCCGGGGACAGGAAGCGTATCGTGCCGCTCACATGCTCCACGGGCGGAACGGGGCGCAGCCAGTGCACCGTCGCATCCTCCACCGTCAGCATGCCGGTCATCGTTTCCAGCTTCGGCGTGCCGCCATTCGCCGGCAGCAGCCCGCCGAAATCCCAGTGCCCGTCGCGCGCCGTGCCGGCGGTCAGGTTTTCCACGATCCAGGAACGGCCGCCCGGCGCCACCGAGGCCGGCCAGTAGAGTGCAAGGTCCGGCAGGAAGGTCCGGTCCACCCCCAGGCCGAGGCGCCAGCGCCATCCCTCGGCGTGGCGCAGCGCCTCGCCCTGGGCCTGGGCCACCGGCGCGTTGCCGCGCGCCCCGGCGCCTTCGGCCAGGACCAGGCGGAGCCGCTGCAGCGCCACGCGGTCGGGTGCGGCCTCCACCGCCGCCTCGACGCGGCGGAAGCCGATGCGCGTGCCGTCCGGCTGCGCCACCTGCCCGCTGCCCAGGTGGAGGTCCAGCCCGGCGCTGGGCACGTTCCACCGCAGCAGGTCCAGCCCCGAGAAGCGCAGCGCGATCCTGCTTTCCCCGCCGGCCGGGCCCGCCGCCGGGGGCGGAACCGGGGCGGTGGAGGCCGGCGGCACGGGCCTCGCGGCCCCGGCATCCGGACCTGGTGCCTTGCTTCCCGCCTCTCCCTGGACAGGGGGGCGTGCCGTGCCCCCGCTCCTGCGGGAAGGCGGGGATGGTGCGGCCGCGCCGAAGGACACCTGTTCCCCGGTCGCGGCGCTCACGGCCAGGCGCCCCAGCGTCAGCTCGGCCGCGCCGGAGGAGCGCCCCTGCGCGTCCGGCGCCCCGAGGCTGGCGGAGAGCCGCAGCGCCGGTACCACGCCCGCGGTCCCTGCTGCTCCCGGGGCTCCAGGCTGCGGGGCTCCAGGCTGCGGGGCTCCAGGCTGCGGGGTGCCGGATGGCGGGCCTTCGGACGCCCCCGCCACCGGCAGGGCATCGCCCACCTGCACCTTGCCCAGCCCCGGCACGTCCAGCCGCCCCTGGCGCAGCCCGATCTCCACATGCCCCCAGGGGCGGCGCTCCGCATCCACGCCGTCGAGCCGCAGCGACAGGCTCGCCGCATCCGGGCCGCCGCCGATCACCGCGCTTCCCCCATCCGGCAGCGACAGCGTGCCGCCGCCCGCCCGCATGTCGAGCTGCCCGCGCACCCCGTCACGGCTGTAGCGGAGCCGGGCCTCCAGCGCGACCGGCGCGTCCAGCCCGGCCAGCGGCGCCAGCACCGGCAGTTCCGCGGCGATCTCGGCCGGCCGCATCGCGGGCAGCGAGATGTGCAGGTCCAGGGTGGCGGGCTCCGCCCCGATATGCCCCAGGAAACGCAGCGTGCCCTCGGCGGCCCCGACCCGCAGGCTGCCGCCGCCCCGGAAGCCGACATTCTCGCCCTGGCGGTCGCGGCGCAGCAGCAGGTCGCCGCCCTGCATCACCGCCCGCAGCTCGCCGTCATGGTCCCGGACCTCCAGCCGCGCCGCGTTCACCCGGACCTCGTGCAGCGCCGCCAGTCGGTCGCGCGCGCCGCTCCGGCGCAGCAGGTACTGCAGCGGATTCTCGTCCGGCAGCGGACGCGCCGGCCCGCGCGAGCCGTCCCCGGCCGCCGCGCCGCCGCGCGTGGCGCGGGGCATGTCCGGCAACCCGTCCGGTCCCACCTCCAGCACCAGCAGCGGCCCATCCACCGTCAGCGTCTCGGGCACATAGGCGCCCCGCAGCAGCAGGTTCCGCGCCGGCAGCTGCGCCGCGATCTCCGGCAGTTCCAGCCGCGCCTTGCCCGAGGCATCCGGCAGTTGCAGCCCGTAGAGCCGCAGCGACAAGGCGGGCGACCCGCCCGACTCGGCCGGGGGCAGCCAGCTCAGGGCGGCGGCGCCGATCCTCAGTTCCACCCCGTCGGACGAGATCAGCTGTTCCAGCGCCGTGGCCAGCATCGGCACCGGCAGCGGCCCCGCCTGCAGCCGCCAGAGCAGGGCGCAGGCCACCAGCCCCCCTGCCGCCGCCAGCGTCATCGCCGCATGGGTCAGCGACACCAGCAGCGGCAGGATTCTCCGCCGGAACAGCCACCTCAGCGCGCGGCGCAGCCGGCGGCCCGGCCCGGGCGGGGGCATCCCGGCGCGCGCCGCGGGGTCGGCGGCATCGCGCGCTGGAACCGTCGTGACTTGACCGCCCCGCCGCGTCACGGGACGAAAGGCCGATGACAGCGCCCGGGATGAAACGCCCCCCCGACCCCTTCGATCCGAAGGCGGCGGAGCGGCTGATCGCCAGCTTCGCGGAACGCGGGGCGGCGGAACGCGCCTATGCCACCGGCGAGGGCCAGGCCCTGCTCGCCGCGCTCGGCGGCAACAGCCCCTTCCTCTCCGACCTCGCGCTGCGCGAGGCGCAGACCTTGTTGCGCATGGCCGAGCGAGGCCCCGACGCGGCCTTCGCCACGGCGCTCGACCCGATCGGCCGTGTCCTGCCCGATGCCGGGCGCGCCCAGCTCGGCGCCGCGCTGCGCCGGGCCAAGCGCCAGGGCGCGCTGATCGTGGCCGCCGCCGACCTCGCCGGGCTCTGGGGACTCGACCAGGTGACGGAGGCGCTGTCCCGCCTCGCCGACACGACGCTGGAGGCGGCGACCAGCCAGCTGCTGCGCGAGGGCGCGGCACGCGGCGACCTGCGGCCCGCCCGCAACGGCCGCGGCGCCGGCATCACCGTGCTGGGCATGGGCAAGCTGGGCGCGCGGGAGCTGAACTATTCCTCCGACGTGGACCTGATGATCCTCTTCGATCCGGAGGCGATGCCGGAGGCGGACCGCGCCCAGTCCACCGCCGTGCGCTTCGCCCGCGACCTGGTGAAGCTGATGGAGGAGCGCACCGAGGAGGGCTACGTCTTCCGCACCGATCTCCGCCTGCGCCCCGACGGCGCCGCGCAGCCGCTCGCCGTCAGCATCCCGGCCTCCGTCTCCTACTACGGCAGCATGGGGCAGAACTGGGAACGCGCGGCGATGACCAAGGCCCGTCCGGTGGCCGGGGACAAGGTGCTGGGTCAGAGCTTCCTGGATGAGATCCGTCCCTTCGTGTGGCGGCGGCACCTGGATTTCGCGATGATCGCGGACATCCATTCCATCAAGCGGCAGATCCACGCGACGCATGGCCATCGTGGGGCGGGGACGGAGATAGCGGTCGCGGGCCATGACGTGAAGCTCGGCCGTGGCGGCATCCGCGAGATCGAGTTCACGGTGCAGGTGCTGGAGCTGATCTGGGGCGGCCGCGACCCCAGCCTGCGCGACCCGACCACCCTGGGCGCCCTGGCGGCGCTCGCCGGGGCCGGGCGGCTCGACCGGCGCGCGGCGGCGGACCTGGCCGATGCCTATACCTTCCTGCGCACCGTCGAGCACCGGCTGCAGATGGTGGCGGACCGCCAGACCCACCGGCTGCCGGAGGACGAGGACGGGCTGCGCCGAATCACCGCCTTCAGCGGCTTCAGCAGCCTGGATGCCTTCTCCGCCGCGCTCACCGCCTGCTTCAACCGCGTGGCGCATCACTACGGCCGCCTGTTCGAGAGCGCACCCGACCTGAGTGGGGAGGGCGGCAACCTCGTCTTCACCGGCACCGAGGACGATCCCGAAACCACGCGCACGCTGCGGGAGATGGGCTTCACCAACCCGGCCGGCATCTCCGCCCTGATCCGCGGCTGGCACCACGGCCATCGCCGCGCCACCCGCAGCGAACGGGCGCGCGAGCTGCTGACGCTCCTCATGCCGACCCTCCTGGCCGCCTTCGCGCGGCAGCGCGAGCCCGACGCGGCGCTGGCGCGTTTCGATACGCTGCTGGAAAAGCTGCCGACCGGCGTGCAGTTGCTCAGCCTTTTCCTGCGCAATCCGCACCTGCTGGAACGGGTGGCGGGAATCCTGGGCGCCGCCCCGGCGCTCGCCGACCACCTCGCCCGCCATCCCTCGGCGCTGGAGGGGCTGCTGGCCGGCGGTGCCGGCTCGGCCGCCGCAGCCCTGCCAGCCCTGGTCGGGGCGGCGCGGCACTATGAGGAGGCGCTGGAGGGCGCCCGCCGGCTCGTCACCGAAGGGCGCTTCGAGATCGATGCCGATGCGCTGGAAGGGCTGATCGACGCCGACACCGCCGGGCAGGCGCGCTCCGAGCTTGCCGATGCCGCCATCGGCGCCCTGCTGCCGGAGGTGCTGCGCGAGTTCTCGGCCCGCTATGGCCGCATCAGGGGCGGCTCCATGGCGGTGGTCGCCATGGGCAAGCTCGGCGGGCGGGAGATGCAGCCGGGCTCGGACCTGGACCTGATCCTGATCTACGACCATCCGCCGGGGGTGCAGGACAGCAGCGGCGGCCCGCGCAGCCTGCCGGCGCCCACCTGGTTCGCCCGGCTGGCCGCGCAGTTCATCGCCGCCATCACCGCCCCGGGAGCGGAGGGGAAGCTCTACGAGGTGGACATGCGGCTGCGTCCCTCCGGCAACAAGGGCCCCATGGCGACCGGTCTCGCGGGTTTCGAGCGTTACCACGCCGAAGGGGCCTGGAGCTGGGAGCGCATGGCCCTCACCCGCGCCCGCCCGCTGGCCGGGCCGCCGGCGCTGCGCCGTCACATCGCCGCCGCCGTGCGCCACGCCCTGGCCCTGCATGCCGGGCCGAAGGTGCTCTCCGATGCACGCGACATGCGCGCCCGGATGCTGCGCGACCTGCCGCCCGAGGGGCCCTGGGACGTGAAGGCCATGCGCGGCGGGCTGGTGGAGGTTGAGTTCATCGCCCAGGCCCTGCAATGCGCCCATGCCGCCAGCCATCCGCGCATCCTGGCGACGACGACGCGCGAGGCCCTGGCCCGGCTGGCCAAGGCCCGGCTGCTGCCGCCCGAGGACGCCGCCGCCCTGATCCGCGCCGACCGGTTCTGGCGCAGCATCCAGGCCATGCTGCGCCTGACTGTCGGGCGGCCGCGGACCGAGGCGCTGCCCGCCGCCGCCGGCACGGCGCTGCTGCGTGCCTGCGCGCCCTTCATGACGGATCGCGCCGCCGACTCCGCCGCCCCGGTTGACCTGGGCGCCCTGCGCGCGGAGATGCAGGGAACCGCCGAGATGGTCCGGACCCTCTTCGAGCGCCATCTCGGCTCCCTCCCTCCGCCGGGCGGAGGCGCAGCACAGCGGGAAAGGATCGCCACGTGATCGAAGCGGGCATGGACGCGCCGCCCTTCACCATGCCGGCCAGCGGCGGCCGCACGGTGAGCAAGGCGGCCCTCGGCGGGAAGCCCTTCCTGCTCTACTTCTACCCGAAGGCCGACACCTCCGGCTGCACCCAGCAGGCCTGCGGCATCCAGGAGGCGCTGCCGGCGCTGGGCAGGCTGGGACTGACGGTGATCGGCGTCTCGCCCGACCCGATGAAGGCGATCGAGAAGTTCGCCTCGAAGTACGGCCTCACCTTCCCGCTTGCCTCCGACGCGGAACACGCCATCGCCGAGACCTACGGCACCTGGGTCGAGAAATCGATGTACGGGCGCAAGTACATGGGCATGGAGCGCACGAGCTTTCTGGTCGGGCCGGACGGCAAGGTCGTGCAGGTCTGGCGCAAGGTGAAGCCGGCCGAGCACGCGGCGCTGGTACGCAAGGCCGTCGAGGCGCTGTGAAGCGCCCGCCGGGGGGAGCGGCGTAGGTCCCCCCCCGGTCCCCGGATCAGATGTAGCGCAGCGCCAGCACGCCACCGACGATCGCCAGGGCGGTCGCGCCCGCGATCAGGTTCAGCCGCTTCTCGATGAACTCCCGCGCCGGCGGGCCATAGGCGCGCAGCAGCCAGGCCAGCATGTAGAAGCGCGCGCCACGGGTGATGACGCTGCACACGAAGAAGATCGGCAGCGAGAAATGCGCCGCGCCGGCGGCGATGGTGACGATCTTGTAGGGGATCGGCGTCAGCCCCTTGATCAGGATCACCGCCGCGCCCCATCGCTCGAACCAGGCGCCGAAGGTCTGCAGCGCGTCGGCATGGCCATAGGCGGCCAGCACCGGCAGCGCCACCGCCTCGAAGAGGTAGGTGCCGATGGCATAGCCCAGCAGCCCGCCGATCACCGAGGTCACGGTGCAGATGAAGGCGTAGTGGTAGGCCCGGTCGGGCCGCGCCAGGCACATGGGAATGAGCATGGCGTCGGGCGGGATGGGAAAGAAGCTGCTTTCCGCGAAGGACACCGCTCCCAGGGCCGCCGGGGCCCGGGGGTGCGCGGAAAGGGCGATGATCCAGTTGTAGAGGGCGCGGAGCATGTCCGCCGCCATCCCATGCCGCGCTGCAACAAGCAAGTTACAAATCGCGGATTCATCTTAAAAAATGGACAATGCCATCAGAAAGCGTAACGGATGCGGCAATAAGGCATCTCCTCGCCCAGGATCGCGATGAAGCGCTGCAGCAGCCTGCCCTTCACCCCGTGCCGGTAGCGCAGGTTGCGCGCCCCGTTCTGGCTCGTCTTCTCCTCCTGCCAGCGCGGCTGCCAGAGCAGCTCCTCCGCCCTCGGATGCCAGGCGAGGTTCACCCCGTGCAGCTCGGCGCTGTGGGTCAGCATGATCACCTCCGCCGCCAGCCCCTGCTTCGCCGCCTCCGGAAGCTGGCCGTCGATCTGCCGGAACAGCTCGCGCCACTCCGCCTCCCAGCCCTCGTGCACCACCACGGGCGAGAAGTTCAGGTGCAGCTCGTAGCCGGCGCGGAACACCTCGCCCGCGAAGGCGATCCGCTCCGCCACCGGCGAGGTCCGCACGTCCAGCAGCCGCGCCCGCGCTTCCGGCATCAGCGAGACCCGCACCCGCGTCCGTCCGCGCGGGTCGTAGTCCAGGATCGCCGGATTCGCGAATTTCGTGGCGAAGGAGCCCTTGGCGTTCGGCAGGTCGCGGAACAGGGCCACGAGGTCGCGGACATTGCCGGAAATGGCGGCATCCACCGACAGGTCGCCATTCTCCCCGATGTCATAGACCCAGTCCCGCGCATCCACCTGGTTGGGCTCCAGCTTCATGCCCTGGCGTGCCGCGTGACGGGCGATGAAGCCGGTGATGGCGTCGATGTTGGTGAAGACGGTTACCGGGTTCGCATGGCCCTTGCGCCGCGCCACGTAGCAATAGGCACAGGCCATGGCGCAGCCGTTGGACACCGAGGGCGCGATGAAATCCGCGCTGCGCCCGTTCGGCCGGCAGGCCAGGGTCTTCTTCACCCCCAGCACCAGCACGTCGCGCTTGGCCGCCAGCCAGTCCGCCGCCGCCCCTTCCCGCAATGCCGGAATGGACCAGTGCGAGGCTACCTCCACCTGCCGCGCCTCCGGAAAGCGCGCCAGGATCTCGCGCCCCCTCTCGCCCTCGCGTATGGCGGGTTCCAGAAAGATGATCCGGGGATCGAAAAGGTAAGCGGGCAGCATGCCATTCCGCGCCATGGTCCCCGCAAGTGGCGACGCCCCGCCAGCCTGCAAGCGCCGCGCCCCCGGAACGGGGCACCGCGCCCGTGGCTGCCCCAGGCCCGCCTTTCGTTGGCGCGGGGCGGTCAGGCCGGCCCCTGACCCCGATCCCGGGACGCGAAGCGCCGGAAGCGGGCCGCGCCCGGCCTCAGCCCGCCCGTACCAGGGCGTGCTTCTTGCGGCCGGCGGAAAGCTTGGCGGTGCCGTCGCGCAGGTCGGCCCCGGTGACCTGGCGGGTCTCGTCGCCCACCGGTTCGTCGTTCAGGCGGACGCCGCCACCGCGCACCAGGCGGCGGGCCTCGCCCTTGCTGGCGACGAAGCCCGCGGCGACCAGCAGGTCCAGAACCGCGGCGGGCAGCGGGGCAGAGACCGTAGGCAGGTCCTCGGCCAGGGTGCCGGCCTCGAAGGTGGCGCGGGCGGTCTCGGCCGCGGCCTCGGCGGCGGCGCGGCCGTGCAGGATCGCGCTGGCCTCGGTGGCGAGGATCTTCTTGGCCTCGTTCACCTCGGCCCCGGCGAGGGCGCCGAGGCGGCGGACCTCCGCCATCGGCAGGTCGGTGAAGAGGGCCAGGAAGCGCGCCACGTCGGCATCCTCGGTGTTGCGCCAGAACTGCCAGTAGTCATAGGGCGAAAGCCGGTCGGCGTTCAGCCAGACCGCGCCGGCTGCGGTCTTGCCCATCTTGGCGCCGGAGGCGGTGGTGAGCAGGATCGTGGTGACGCCGAAGGCCTCCTGGCCCGCCACGCGGCGGACGAGGTCGGTGCCCATGATGATGTTGCCCCACTGGTCGCGCCCGCCGAGCTGCAGGCCGACGCCGTAGCGGCGGTTCAGCTCCAGGAAGTCGTAGCTCTGGAGCAGCATGTAGTTGAATTCGAGGAATGAGAGCGGCTGCTCACGGTCTAGGCGCAGGCGCACGCTGTCCATGGTCAGCATGCGGTTGACCGAGAAGTGCCGCCCCACATCGCGCAGGAAGGGGATGTATTCGAGCTTGTCGAGCCACTCGGCATTGTCGAGCTCGATGGCGTCGGTCGGGCCATCGCCGAAGGCAAGGAAGGATTCGAAGGCGCGGCGGATGCCGGCCTTGTTGTGCGCGATGGTCTCATCGCTCAGCAACGGCCGGACCTCGTCGCGGAAGGACGGGTCGCCGATGCGCGTGGTGCCGCCGCCCATCAGCACGACGGGCTTGTGGCCGCAGCGCTGCAACAGGCGCAGCAGCATGATCGGCAGCAGGTGGCCGACATGCAGGCTGTCCGCCGTCAGGTCGAAGCCCGCATAGGTGGGAAGCGGCCCCGCCTTCAGGCGCGCGACGAGGGATTCCTCGTCGGTGACCTGGTGGATGAAGCCGCGCTCGCGCGCCGCATGCAGGAAATCGTCCATCTGGCGGGGTTCCGCAGTGAAGTGTGCTTGTCAGTGGGCCGGGCGTTAGCACAGTGACACCATGGTGCGAAGAACGAGGCTGCAAGGAACGGGGCTGCGGACCATCGGGCTGCGCTGTCCCGCCTCGCTGGAGGGCGTGGAGGCCGCTCTGCTCGAAACCGACGGGACGGTTGTGGCCCAGGCCGGTCCCTTCCGCCTGTTGCCGCATCCGCCGGCCCTGCGGCGGGTGCTGCGCGCCGCGCTGGAGGCCGGGCCGGAGGAGGCCTGGGGCGGGCTCGGCCCGGCGGTGGAGCGTCTGGTGGAGCGTTGCGCCGAGGCCGTGGCGGCAGTGGCGGGGCCCGATGGCGTGGCGACCTCTGGGATCATCGCTCCTGGGGTTGTGGCCCTGGGCTTCGACGGGCCGGGGCTGGCAGGGTGCGGGCGGGACGGGGCGCCCGTGCCGCTGATGGAGGGCGGCTTCCTGGCGCGCCGCCTCGGCCTGCCGGTGGCCAGCGGCTTTGGCGGTGGGCTGGCGGCGGGAGAGGATGGGCGGGTGATCCTGCCATCGGCCTATCCGGCCCTGACGGCGGGGCTGCCACGGCCCCTGGCGATCCTGGACCTGGACGGCGTGGCGCGCGTGACCTGGCTCGGCCCCGGCGACCGGTGGGACAGCGGCGAGATGCTGCGTTTCGAGGCCGGGCCGGCGGGCGGCCCCGCCGAGGGCTGGGCCGACTGGTCGCTGGAAGCCTCGGGCGAGGACATGAGCGGCCGGCTCGCCATGGCGGGGCGGGCCGATGGCGCGGTGCTGGCGAGGCTGATCGCGCATCCCGGGCTGCGGCTGGGGGCGGCCGGCCCGCCGGAACAGGGCGGGCCCGGCGGCGGCGATGCCGGAGGAGCCGGTTCCGGGGAGGGTGACCCCGGCCGGGCGCGCTTCGACCGGGCTGGCTTCGAACGGGCCCTGCGACGCGCCGGGGCCATGGCGCTGCCGCCCGCCGATGGCGCGGCGGTGGTGGTGGCCTATTCCGCGCTCTGCGTCGCCGAGGCCGCGCGCCATCTGCCCGGGCCGCCCCGGCAGTGGCTGCTGGCCGGGCGGGGCAGGGTGAACGCCGCCCTGCGGCGGGCCCTGGCGGCGGTGCTGGAGGAGCCGGTGCGGACGGTCGATGCGGCGGGCTTCGACGGCATGGCCTTGCCGTCCCAGGCGCTGGCCGTGCTGGCTGCCCGCGCGATGCAGGGCCTGATGGCCATGCCGGACGGGATGGTGGGGGAGGAGGGCGGGCAGGTCCGCTGAGGCGGCGGAAAGGGGGATTCCGGCCCCGGCCCACCCCGGAGAGCGGGCGGGCCGGGGCCGGAGGGGTTCACCCGTGCTCGGGATAGAGTCCGGCGAGGCCCTCGGCGCTGGCGTCGCAGCGGCCGCGCTCGGTGATCAGCCCGGTGACGAGGCGCGCCGGCGTCACGTCGAAGGCCGGGTTGGCGGCGCCGCTGCCCTCGGCGGCGACGCGCACCGTGACCAGCGAGCCGTCCGGGGCGCGGCCGGTGATGTCGGTGACCTCGGCGGCGGAGCGTTCCTCGATCGGGATCTCCCGCACGCCATCGGCCACGCGCGGGTCATAGGTCGAATGCGGCAGGGCGACCCAGAAGGGCACGCCATTGTCCTTCGCGGCCAGGGCCTTGAGGTAGGTGCCGATCTTGTTGGCCACGTCGCCGTTGCGGGTGACGCGGTCGGTGCCCACGATGACGATATCGACCTGCCCATGCTGCATCAGGTGCCCGCCGGCATTGTCGGAGACCACCGTGTGCGGCACGCCATGGGCGCCCAGCTCCCAGGCGGTCAGCGCGGCCCCCTGGTTGCGCGGGCGGGTCTCGTCCACCCAGACATGGACCTTCATGCCCTCGTCGAAGGCCTGGTAGATCGGCGACAGGGCGGTGCCGTAGTCCACCGTGGCGATCCAGCCGGCATTGCAGTGGGTGAGCACGTTCACCGGCTCGCCGCCGCGGCCCTCGGCCTGCTTGCGGGCGGCAATGCCGCGCAACAGCTCCAGCCCGTGCTCGCCGATGCGGCGGTTGGTCTCGACGTCGTCGTCGCAGATGGCCTTGGCCTCGGCATAGGCGGCCTCGGCACGTCGCTCCGGCGGCTGGTTGCGCAGCGCCTCCAGCATCCGCTCCAGCGCCCAGCGCAGGTTGATCGCCGTGGGACGGGTCTCGCCCAGCATGGCGGCCACCCGCTCCAGGTTCTCCGTGGAAGGGTCGCGGCGCAGGGCGAGGGCGAGCCCATAGGCGGCGGTGGCGCCGATCAGCGGCGCGCCGCGCGTCTGCATGGAGCGGATGGCCTGGGCCACCTGCTCCTCGTCGGTCAGGCGGAGGGTCTCCACCGCCCAGGGGAGGCGGGTCTGGTCGAAGATGCGGACGGACCAGCCGTCCTCCTCGTCCACCCAGATGCTGCGATAGGGAACACCGGCGATCTTCATGGGGGCGGGATATGGCCCATGATCGCGCCGGGACCCATGAAATTTCGGCTACACGCGGCTGTGCAGGGCGCAGACCAGGGTGAAGAGCAGGCGGGCCGTGACGAGGTCCACCGCGACCTTGCCCTCCAGCCGCTCCCGCAGCAGGTCCGCGCCCTCGTCGTGCAGGCCGCGCCGGCCCATGTCGATGGCCTGGATGCGGGCGTCGTGGCTGTCCTGGGTCACCGCCTCCTCATGTGCCTGGACGACCATCAGGTAGTCCTTGATCAGCCGCCGGAAGGGGCTGAGCGACAGGGCGAAGCCGTGCAGGGGCGCGCCGTTGGGGCCGCGGATGTCCAGCCAGAGCCGGTTCTCCCGCAGGTCCAGGTGCAGGCCATAGGGACCGGGCGGCAGGCCGGGCGGGTCGAAGCGGTTGCCGGCCAGCAGGTCGGCCACCGCCTGGGCGCGGTCGGCCTCGGCATAGGGGCTGTGCGGCGTCAGCCCTTCCGGCAGCTCGATCCGGACCAGGCGCTGGCTTTCGGCCTGGGACGCCTCGGTGACGTGGCCCATCGGCGTCCGGCCGTCAGACATCGTGCCGCCCGCTTCGGAGATGGTCCTGGTTCTCCAGGGGGATGTCCTCGGCCCCGCCGAAGCCCAGCTTGAGCATCAGCCCCACCGTGGCCCCCTTCACCGGCCGCAGCAGCAGCGTCGTCACGACGGCGAAGAGCGGCAGCCAAAGCGCCATGTGGAACCACATCGGCGGGTGGTAGGCCTTTTCCACCCAGAAAACCGGCGGCAGCAGCAGATGGCCGACGATGAAGATGGTGAAATAGGGCGGGGCGTCGTCGGCATGGATGCGCCCCAGCGGCGTGCCGCAATGACTGCAGGCGGGCGCCACGGCCAGGAAGCCCTGGAAGACGCGGCCCTCGCCGCAGACCGGGCAGCGGTTGCGGAGCCCGCGCCCCATCGCCGTCAGCAGGGAGGGCAGGGGGGGAGCCCCGGCGGGCGCTTCCGGCGGTCCCTGCCGTGGGTTCCAGCGCGCTTCGGGAAAGGTGCCGTTGGCTGTCGGATGGGCCAACGGGGCATCCACCGCAGGGGCGGCTGGTGGCCTGTGGGCGGTCAGGGCCTCCCCGCCCAAATGGGAAATCTGCGTCATGTCCGCGTTGTCTCCGACGTTCCTGCCCCGTCTGCCCAGGGCTTGCGTGCCCCTTGTCTTCGGGGATCGTATTTGTGCAACGCAACATCGGCATGTCCGATGGCGAAATGCAAGCCTGTCGTCCGCTTGTGAACGAAGCTTGGCACAGTGCAACAAATGCGGTCTCGCCGAGGTCGCATCAACCCGTGACCCGGCTTCCCCCGCCATTGCAGGACGTCCCCTGGCGTAGATTTGCGCCAGGGGCGGCCATGGGGAGGAATGGTGCCGGGAAGTGGCACGATGGGATAGCCCTCGCGAAGCCCGGTCCGGAATGGCCAGACCACCAGAGGAAGCGGGGCGCCGGGGACGCGGCGTGGCAGGGTGCGGGGTGTTGTCCCGGCAGGCGCTTCAGGCCCGGCGATTCCACCGCGGGGCGATCGCCGGCTAGGCTGGCGGCATGAGCGCGCCCGCCTCCCTTCACTGCCTCGTCAATCCGCATCCCGGCGTTCCGGGCCTCGTGACCCTGCCGGAAGGGGGTTGGCGGCGGGCCCGGGCTGCCATCACGGCCTGGCCCGGCCATGCGCCGGCGCCGCCGACCGGCCTTCCCGGCCTGGCGGCGGCGCTTGGGCTCGCGGCCTTGCACTGGAAGGATGAAGGCCGGCGCGCCGGACCGGAGGCCGTGGGCGGTGCCGAGGCGCTGGGGGCCGCCTATGCGGTGAAGCGCCTGTTGTCGGCGGAACTGGCCCGGCGCGGCGTGGCGCGGGCGGCGGAGGCCCCGGAGCTCGAATCCGGGCGACTGGCGGAGGCGACGCGGGGCATCACTCTGG
Source organism: Roseomonas sp. FDAARGOS_362 (assembly GCF_002754815.1). Classification (GTDB taxonomy): domain Bacteria; phylum Pseudomonadota; class Alphaproteobacteria; order Acetobacterales; family Acetobacteraceae; genus Roseomonas; species Roseomonas mucosa. Next base: position 4,127,000 of record NZ_CP024588.1, read on the forward strand.
CCAGCGGTCCGGAGGCCGGCTTCGCCCTGGCCGTGGCATGGGGGGCGCGGCGCTTCCATGCCCGCTGCGTGGCGCTGCTGCCGGCAGGAAGCCCGGCCGCCTGGCGTGAGGCGCTGGCAGGCCAGGGCGCGGAAGTCCTGGAATGCCCGGGCGGACCGGCAGGAGAGCGGTGCGCGGTGCGGGACGCGGCGCGGCGGGCGGAGGCGGGGGGGTGGCTGTTCCTGTCGGACCATTCCTGGCCAGGCCAGACCGAGGCGGCGCGCGACGTGATGCAGGGCTGCCGCCTCGTGGCGGAGGAAGCCTTCTCCGGCCTGCCCGCTCCGCCCAGCCATGTTTTCGTTTCTGGCGGCAGCGGTGCCCTGGCCGCGGCGGTCGCGGTGGAGGCTCGCCGCCTGGGCGGGACGGCGCCGAGGCTGGTCGTGGTGGAGGCGGAAGGCGAGGGGCAACAGCCGGAGGGGCTGATGCGGGAGGCCGCCCATTCCTGGACCGGCCATTCCCGGGCCGGGCGAGGCGAGGCGGGAGAAAGCACGTCGCTGCTGGCCTGGGGGGAGCTGGAGCGAGCCGCTTTCGCCTGCCTCGCCGTCCCGCCGGAGGCGGTGGCGGGGGCGAGGCGGAGCCTGTCCGCCGGGATCGACGGAGCGATCAGGTCAGGGGAGCGCGGCGCGGCGGTGATGGCGGGGCTGCTGCTGGCCGTGCGCGACCCGGCGGCGCGGTCGGCTCTGGGCCTCGATGCCGGAAGCCGGGTGCTGGCCTTCGGCGCCGATGCGCCCTTTGCCGGGGTGGCGGCGGGCTGACCAGCGGCACAGCCTGAGGGGCACCGTGCCTTTCGGTACGATTGACCTTCTGTCATAACTGACGCGTAATCCGCCGTGAAAGGTCCGGCCACCGCGCCGGGCTGAACGATGTTCTGGAGGAACGAATGAGGCGTCGTACCTTGGCCGGGGCCGCCCTCGCGACCCTTGCCACCCCCGCCGTGCTGCGCGCCCAGGGCACCTGGCCGGACCAGCCGGTGCGCCTCGTGGTGCCCTTCGCCGCCGGCGGGCCGACCGACATCCCGGCCCGGCTGATCGCGGACGAGCTGTCGAAGCAGCTGCCGCAGCGGGTGGTGGTGGAGAACCGCACCGGGGCCGGTGTGGTCGTGGGCTCCGACGTGGTGGCCAAGGCGCCGAAGGACGGCTCGGTCTTCCTCTACACCACCATCGCCCATGCCACGCTGCGGGCGATCTTCGCCAAGCTGCCCTTCGACCCGATCGCGGATTTCACGCCCGTCACCATGACCGGCGTGATCCCGATGCTGATGATGGTGAACAAGGACCTGCCGGCGAAGACGCTGCAGGAGTTCATCGCCCTGGCCAAGGCCAATCCGGGCAAGTTCGACTATGCCAGCACCGGTGCCGGGGCGGCGCTGCACCTGGCGAGCGAGCTGTTCCTGAAGCAGGCGGGCGGGCTGAAGGTGAACCACGTGCCCTATCGCGGTTCCGCCGCCGCGATGCCGGACCTGCTGAGCGGCACGGTGGTGATGATGCTGGACGTGGCCAACAACGCGCTGCCCTTCGTGCAGCGGGGCGAGGTGCGCGGCCTGGCCGTTTCCTCCGCCAGGCGCCTGCCGCAGCTGCCCGACCTGCCGACCTTCTCCGAGGCCGGGGTGCCGGGCTACGAGGCCTATACCTGGCACATGATCTTCGCCCCCGCCGGCACGCCGCCCGCCATCGTCCAGGCGATGAACGCGGCGACCAACCGGGTCATGGCCATGGATTCCGTGCAGAAGCGCCTGTCGGACCTCACCATGGAGACCCGTTCCAGCTTCACGCCCGAGGCCACCGGCGACTTCCTGAAGGCCGAGATCGCCAAGTGGGAGCCGATCATCAAGGATGCCGGGATCACGGCGAGCTAGGAAGTCCCCCGGGGGCAGGTTGACCCCCCGGGAAACCCGTCAGGGCGTGGCGGCACGCGCCGCGCCGAGACTTCCCCGGAGCGCGCCCACCGCCGCCGGGGCCGGGGCCACCGTCACCAGCCGGCCCTCCTGCCATTGCGCCAGCAGCGGGCGGGCGCGGGTGTTCTGGCCGCTTTCGTCGAAAAGGGCGCCCCAGCCGGTGACGGCCTTGCCTTCGGGCAGATCAGTGGCAAGCACGGCGGCGCGGAGGCGCTCCTTCTCCGCCGTGCCGGCGCGGCTCAGCGCCTCCAGGAAGACCGCGGCGCCGGCATAGGTGGCGAGGCTGTGGCCGGAACGCGGCTCGGCCCCGTATTTGCGCTTGTAGGCCTCGGCGAAGGAGCCCACGCCGGGGGCGGCGGCCTCATCCGTGGCAAAGGGCGTGACATCGACGTTCATCACCCCCTCGATCTCCTGCCCCAGGCTGCGGGCGGTGTCGCTGAGGCTGTAGGCGCCGCCGGCGCCGATCACCATGCGCGGCTGCCAGCGCGCCTCCCGCATGGCGCGGAAGAAGGGGACGACATCGCCGGGATAGGCGCTGTGCAGCACCACCTCGGCCCGCGCCGTGCGGAGCTGGCCGAGCAGCGTGCCGAGATCCGTGGTGCGGGACGGAAAGGACAGGCGGACGGCGAGGGGGATGCCGCGTGCGCGCAGCCGGTCCTCCTGGGCGGCGGCGACGCTCTGCCCATAGGGGCCGTCCTCCGCCAGGATGGCGATGCGCAGGGCCCTGGGGTCGGCCTTCCAGGCGGGGGCGAGACGGTCGGCCACGGCATCCACCGAGAGGCGGCCGAATTCCATGGCGCGCGGGCAGCTGCGGAAGACGAAGCGGGCGCCGCGCGCGGTCAGTGCATCGGCGATGGCGCCGAGCTCGAAATAGGGCGTGCCCAGCGCCTCGGTCACCTGGGAGGCGGCCAGGGCCAGGGCGGAGATGGTGGTCCCGAAGACGCAGGCGACCCGGCCTTCCCCCGAGGTCAGGCGGCGGACCTCGCTCACCGCCTGGGTCTGGTCCGAGGCGTCGCCGCGCAGCAGCCGGATCTGGCGCCCGGCGAGGCCGCCCGCCTCGTTGCGCTCGTCCGCCGCCATCTCCAGCCCGCGATAGGCCTCGTCGCCCATCAGCGCGAAGGGCCCGGTGAAGGGAAAGAGGGCACCGAGGCGCCATTCCCCCACCGTGACGGCGGGCGGCATGGTCTGGCCGACCCCCGGCACGGCCGGGGCCTGCGACTGGGCGGGCCGGATGCCGGGCAAAAGGAGGGCGGCAAGGCCCGCCAGCAGGGGACGGCGCGCGGCAGGAGGCATCGGAGGGGGAATCTGGCCCGGCTGGAGGGAAATCCGGCAGGCATGCAAGCGGAAGCGCCCGGCCAGCGCAACCCCGGGGCGCTCCCCGGCGGCTTCGGGGGAAAGGGGCCGGTCCTTGTTCATGCCCTGGCGCGTCCCGGGAAGCCTTCCCCTCCCGGGTTGCCGGGCGCCCGGCCTTGACGCCCCGGCTTCCTGTCCCGACCCTGGAGGTTCGCCGCCGCCCCGCGCCTTGCCTGCTGCCGCAGGGCGTGGCCGGCGCGGGTCCATACAGGGGGGAAGGCCGCCATGGCATTGCCGGACAGCATGCGCTTCATCGAGCACGGCGAGGGCGGTGACCCCGGGGTGATGCGGGTGGCCCGGGGGCCCCTGCCGCAGCCGAAGCCGGAGGAGGTCCTGATCCGCGTGCTGGTGGCCGGGGTGAACCGGCCCGACGTGGCGCAGCGCCAGGGCAGCTATCCGCCGCCGCCGGGCGCCAGCCCGGTGCTGGGGCTGGAGGCGGCGGGCGAGGTGGTGGCCTGCGGCGCCAATGTCGGCCGCTGGCGCCCAGGCGACCGCGTCTGCGCCCTGACCAATGGCGGGGCCTATGCCGAATACGTGGCGGCGCCGGAGACCCAGTGCCTGCCCTGGCCAGGAGGCTATGACGCCGTGAAGGCGGCGGCGCTGCCGGAGAACTTCTTCACCGTCTGGGCCAACCTCTTCGGGCTGGGGCGGCTGCAGGCGGGCGAGACGGCGCTGGTGCATGGCGGCACCTCCGGCATCGGCATCACCGCGATCCAGCTCGGCGAGGCCTTCGGCGCACGGATGCTGGCCACCGCCGGCAGCGCGGAGAAGGTGGCCGCCTGCCGCGAGTTCGGCGCGGCGGAAGCCTGGAACTACCGCGAGCAGGATTTCGCCGAGGAGGTGAAGCGCCTGACCGACGGCAAGGGGATCGACGCGATCCTGGACATGGTCGGCGGCTCCTATTTCCCCCGCAACCTGCGCTGCCTGGGGCAGAACGGGCGGCTGGTGATGATCGCCTTCCTGGACGGGCCCAAGGCCAGCGAGGTGGACCTGCGGCCGATCATGGTCCGGCGGCTGACCGTCACCGGCTCCACCCTGCGGCCGCGCACGGCGGCGGAGAAGGGCGCCATCGCCCAGGCGCTGGAAGGGCAGGTCTGGCCGCTGCTCACCGCCGGGCGCTGCGCGCCGCGCATCCATGCGCGCTTCCCGCTGGAGAAGGTGGCCGAGGCCCACGCGCTGATGGAGAGCAGCACTCATATCGGCAAGATCATGCTGGAGGTGGCCGCCTGATCCGGCCGCCGGGTTTGACGGGATGGCGCCCGCCTGCGAACCAGCGCCCTGGCCTGGAGGGGAAGAGCCGATGCGCCTGAAGATGCTCGAAGCCGGAGCGGGGGAGCCCGTCGCCCTGCTGCACGGGCTGTTCGGCCAGGGGCGGAATTTCGGCCTCGTGCAGCGGAACCTCTCGGAACGGCACCGCGTGCTGGCGATCGACCTCCGCAACCATGGCGAAAGCCCGCACGATGCCCGCATGGACTACCCGGCCATGGCGGGGGACGTGGCGGAAACGCTGCGGGCCGCGGAGGCGCGGCCGGCAGCGGTGCTGGGCCACTCCATGGGCGGCAAGGTGGCGATGATGCTGGCGCTCACCGATCCGGGCGCCGTGTCGCGCCTGGTGGTGGCCGATATCGCCCCACGGGACTACCGCCCGACCTTTGGCGCCTATGCGGCGGCGATGCGGGCCATCCCGCTGCGGCCGGGGCTGACGCGCAAGGAGGCCGATGCCGCGCTGGTGGAGGCGGTGCCGGAGGCGGGGGTGCGGGCCTTCCTGCTGCAGAACCTGGACTTTGCCGCCGAACCGCCGCGCTGGAGGATCGGGCTGGAGGAGATCGCGGCGGCGATGGACGACATCGTCGGCTGGCCGGCGCTGTCGGCGGGGGCGCGCTATGACGGGCCGGTGCTGATCCTGCGCGGCGAGAGCAGCGGCTATATCCGCCCGGAGGACGAGCCGGGCCTCCGCGCGCTTTTCCCCCAGGCGCGCTTCGCCACGGTGGCGAAGGCCGGGCACTGGCTGCATGCCGAGAACCCGGCCGGCTTCCTGGAGGCGATCACGCCTTTCCTGGAGGGCCGAGCCTGACCAGGGTGAGCTCCGGCGGCACGCCGAAGCGGACCGGGTAGCGGCTGCAGCCCAGCCCGCCCGAAACCACCAGCCGCCGCCCTTCCTCCTCGACCAGCCCATAGGCGTAGCGGCGGCCATAGCGGGACGGCACGATCGGCGAATAGCCCAGGATGCGGATCTGCCCGCCATGGGTATGGCCGGACAGGGTCAGGCCGACCCGGGCGGGGACGTGCGGGAAGATGTCAGGCTCGTGCGCCAGCAGGATGGCCGGGGCGTCGTCCAGGGCCAGGGGCGCCAGGGCGGCGGGCAGGTCGTCCGCCCCCTCCCAGTGCATCAGCGGCCAGAAGGCCTGCTGGCTGTCGATGCCGCTGAGCCAGACGCCGCCATCACGCCCGGGTGGGCCGAGCGGCAGGCGCGTCGCCTCGTTGGACAGGAGGCTCAGCCCCGCCTCGCTCATGGCGCGGGCGGAGCGGGGCGGGCCCTGCCGGTTCAGCACGGCCTCCCGGTCGTCCCACCAGTCGTGGTTGCCCGTCACCGCGAAGACGCCCAGCGGCGCTTCCAGCCGGCCGAGGCGCCAGGCGGTCTCCTCCGGCGGCGGGGCGGGGAAGGCGCGGCGGAAGCGCCCGCGCAGCGCGCCCGGCAGGTCGCCCAGCACCACATGCAGGTCGGGCTGGAGCCGGTTCGCCAGGTCCACGATGCGCTCCACGCGGCTGAGCGGCATCCAGGGATCGCCGCTGTGCAGGTCGGCGGTGGCGCAGATCAGCAGCTCCGGCCGGTCGCCCCAACTGGCCATGGGGATCCGGTATTCCTGCACGATGAGACGGAAGCCGGGTTCGATCACCATGGCATAGGCGGAGCCGGAGGCGCCGGTGGCCAGGAGCGTGGCGCCGGCGGCCAGCAAGTTCCGGCGGGTCAGCAAAGACATGCCCGCTTCTGGCACGGGGCTTCCCGCGGCGTCCATGGCGGGCGGGGCGGGATGGAGAAAGCGTCACGCCGCGGATGGGTGGCGCGCGTCCATGGCGGGCGGCGGGTTCGGACAGCCCCAGTCCAGGTGGCCCGGTCCGGGTGGCCCGGTCCGGGTGGCCCGGTCCGGGTGGCCCGGTCCGGATCGCCTGCTTCAGATCGCCTGGGGCATCCGGAACTGCCCGGCCTTGTGCAGGTCCGCCGCGCGCCAGAGATACCAGGAGGCGGCGGAGCGGAAGGGGGCCCAGGCCTCGCCGATCGTGGCGAGGTCGCGTGGGCGGGGCTGGCTTTCCAGCCCGGCGGCAAGGCGATAGCCCTCCCGCACCCCGAAATCGTCCACCGGCAGCACGTCGCGCCGGCCCAGGGTGAAGATCAGCAGCATCTCCACCGTCCAGCGGCCGACGCCGCGCAGCGCCACCAGGCGCTCGATCAGCGCCTCGTCCGCCATGCGGCTGGCGGCGCGGCGGGTGGGCACCCAGCCGGCGGCGGATTTATGGGCGATGTCCAGGATCGCGGCCTGCTTGGCGCCGGAGAAGCCGCAGGACCGCAAGGCGCCCTCGGGCAGCGCCAGGATGCCGGCCGGGGGCGGGAAGGGATGGCCGGGCGCCAGGGCGATCAGCCGGTTCAGCATCGCCTCGGCGGCGCGGCCATGCACCTGCTGGTGCGCAATGGCCCGGACCAGGGCCTCATAGGGTTCACGCCCGCCGACGGGCTTCAGGCGGCAAGCGCCGACCTGGGCGATCACCGGGGCCAGGACGGGATCCTGCGCCAGATGGCGGCGGGCTTCGCGGTTGCTCATGTGCTGGGGCGGCCCATCGGGAAGGACGAGAACAAAACTGGCACAAAGCCACCGTTCCGCCAATCCCGTCCAACGGCCGCCGCGCCGGTCCGGCCCGGGGGACCTTCCGGTTCCCGGACGTCCCTGGCGGACGATCGGTCCTCTCGCCCGGAAGGCGGCTTCACGCTTCCGGGCGGGGCCGTCCGGCGGCGATCCGCCCTAGTTCAGCGAGAAGCAGGTCGAGGGCGCCTGCTTCATCTCCGTCGGCCGCGCCATCATGCTGTTGGTCAGGCCGACGGTGCAGGCCGCCGTGCGGGCAGCGCCGAGCGCCCCGGGCTTGGAGAGGAAGAGCATCGGCCCGATCGAGGTGCGCACCTCGAAGCCGTCCTTCAGCAGGGCCTCCAGCGACTGGTCGATATACTCGAACTTCGTCTCGTGCCGGCCGGCCTCCGGGGCGGGGGGCGTGGCGGGCGCCGGGGCGGGCTGCGCGACGGCCTGTCCGGCCAGGGCAAGAAAGCCGGCGAGGAAGCCGGCCAGGACGCTGGCGGGGGCCGGCAGGCCGGCCAGGATGGTGGAACGGGTCACGGGAAGGATTCCCCTCGGGGTCATGGGTCGCACCGCGTCAAACTGCCGCGCGGGCACGGGTTGGGCCAGGGGTGGAGACGGTCACGGTCGCGCCATCGCGGCGCGTGGTTCAGCGGCCGCCGTTCACGCTCAGCACCTCGCCGCTGATCCAGGAAGCGAGGGGGCTCGCGAAGAACAGCACGGCGTTGGCGATGTCCTGCGCCGTGCCGAGGCGGCGCAGGGCGATGCCGTCCAGCAGCGCCTTCCGCCCCTCGGAGCCATAGCTCTCGAACTGCGCGATGCTGGCAGGGTTGGTGGGGGCGAAGCCTGGCGCCACGGAGTTCACGGTGATGCCATGCGGGCCAAGCTCGTGGCAGAGCTGCCGGGTCAGCCCGACCAGCCCGTGCTTGGCGGCGCAATAGGCCTGGATGCCGGTCAGCGAGGCGCGCAACCCGGCACTGCTGCTGACGGTGACGATCCGCCCCGTGCCGGCGCGCTTCATGCCGGGCGCCACGGCCGCGCAGAGGTTGAAGGCGGCGTGCAGGTTTATGTCGAACAGCGCATGCCAGTCCGCCTCCGGCACCTCCTCCAGCGGGTGCATCACCTGCCCGCGCACGCCGCCGGCGTTGCAGACCAGCACGCCGACCGGCCCGCCGCTGGCTTCCTCGACACGGGTGATCCAGCCGCGTGCGGCGCCGGGGGCGGTGAGGTCGAAGGCCTCAGCCGCGATGCCGGTGCCCGTGGCGGTGTCCGCAAGCTCCTCCACCGAAAGATCGCAGGCGAAGACGCGCGCGCCCAGACCGTCGAAGTCGTGGGCGATGCGTCGCCCGAAGCCATGCCCCGCGCCGGTCACCGCCACCGTGATGCCATCGAACCGAATCCGCATGCCGCTGTCCCCTCAGGGCGATCCCTGTGCCGCATCCCGTTGCCGTCGGCGGCACTGCAACTAAAAGTTGCAAAACTGATGCCGGACCCGCATAGAATCGGCCGAGGCGGGAAGGGCGTCAATGTATCCGGGGAAACGGCTCGGCCTCTGGCGGCGGTGTGCCGGTGTCCCACAGGTTTGCCGTGCTGGATTGTAGCAGCGCGCCACCTTCAGGCGGCTCCGCCACGCGGTGAGCCAGTCCCAAAACGGTGAAAATTACGGGGCCAACGTATCTTTAATATAGCATTCTTGAAATATTTTGCTATTGCCATGTTCTGGTAAAGAAAAAGCAAGTCACATGGCGCACATCCAGAAGATCGAGACGGTTTCGCCGGAATCGGCGCGCGCCCTCATGGTGATGCGTGGCTTGGCACTCGTTCTTTCCCTGGCGGCCCTGGCGATGGCCTGGTTCTGGATCACCCGTTCCAACAGCGATTTCGGGGTGTTCCTGCTTCCCTGGTATCAGGCCATCCTGGCCGAGGGCCGGCTGGCCGCCCTGCATGGCGGATTCTCCGACTACACCCCGCCCTATATCTACGTTCTCGTCCTCTGCACCCTGACCGACGGGTGGCTCAGCCCGATCGTGGCGGTGAAGCTCTGCTCCATGCTCTGGACCTTGTTCGGGGCGACACAGGTCCATGGCATCTGCCGCGCGGTGGGCCGGTCGCGGGAATTCTCCCTGCTGGCGGCGGTGATCTTCGCCACGCTGCCGGAGATCAGCCTCAACAGCATCGTCTGGGGCCAGTCGGACGTGATCTACGTCTCCTTTCTGCTGGCTTTCCTCCATGCCCTGCTTCGGGGAAGGCGCGGTTGGGCCATGGTGATGTTCGGCATCGCCCTGGCCTTCAAGCCACTGGCCGCCGTGGTCGCGCCCTTCGTCGCCTATCTGCTGCTGCGAGACCTGCCGGTGCCAGGGCGCGCCCTGCGGGCGCTGCGCGATGCCATGCTGGTGCCGCTGACCTATGCGGCGATGATGCTGCCGGCGGTGCTGGCGGGGCGGCCCTTGCGGGAGCTCTTCACCTTCTACGCCAGCCAGTATGGCGAGCATCCGCTGCTGTCGATGGCGGCACCCAATCCCTGGCTGATCGTTCAGCAGCTCGTCGCCTATCCGGCGGATTTCCGTGAGCCGCCTCTGCTGTCGCGCCTGGCTCCCGACACCTTCCTCTGGCTGCAGGCCGTCCTGCCGCAGCACGACGGCATGATCCTCGCGGGCGTGGCCCTCGCGCTGCTGGCCTGTGGCGCGCTGCTGCTGTCCTTTCTGACCTGCCGTGGCCGGCCGGGGCCGGCGCAGCTGGTGACCATGCTGGCCCTGGCGGCGCTGCTGGTGCCCTATTTCGCGCCCCGGATGCATGAGCGCTACTTCATCGCGGCGGGCGTCCTCACCTATGTGCTCACCCTGCTCCGCCCGGGCCTCTGGCCGGCCGCGCTGTGCATGCAGGCCGCGGCCGTGCTGACCTATACCCGCTTCCTCTTCGACATCCCGAAGCTGCCGATACTGGGCGTGTTCCTCGCCACGGCTGCGCTGCTGCTGCTGCTGCGCCGCCACCTGCGGGATCGGAAGGAGATGGCGGCCGCCGCGCCGGCTCGTCCGGAACGGCTGGACCAGGACAGGCGGACGCCCCAGGCGCAGATTTCCTGAAGCCGGGAAGGGGCGAGGGCACGCGGACCGGCCGCGCCGGACGGTGCCCCGCCGCGGCCGCTGTGGCGGGCGTCAGCGCCCCGGGATCTCCACCTCGACGCGGATCGAGGCGTACCAGGCGGCGAGATCCGCGATCTGCGCGTCGGTCAGCTCGCGGGCCGCGAGGTTCATCTGTTCCTGCTGACGGGCACCGGAGCGGAAGGCGGCCAGCTGGGTGCCGAGATAATCCGCGACCTGCCCGGCGAGGTTGGGCGCGCCCGGCACCACCGCCAGCCCGTCATTGCCGTGGCAGCCGGCGCATTGCCCGCCGGCCAGCCGGCGCCCGGCCCGCGCGTCGCCCTCGGCCCCCCATGCCGGTGCCATCCATCCCCCCGGCGCCAGGGCGCCGAGGGTGAGCAGGCCGGCCAGCAGGCGGAGGCGACCGGCCGTGGCGCCTCGCTTCAATTCCGGTCCCCATAGGAGATGCGGTAGATCGCCCCGGCCGCATCGTCCGAGACCAGCAGGGAGCCGTCCGCCAGCTGCGCCACGTCCACCGGGCGGCCAGCATATTCATTGGTCTCCTCGTCCAGCCATCCCTCCGCGAAGGGCTTGCTTTCCTTCACGCTGCCATCGGCGTTCAGGAAGGTGACCATCACCCGTGCCCCGACCGCCTGGCTGCGGTTCCAGGAACCGTGCTGCGCGTCGAAGATGGCGCCGCGATAGAGCTCGGGGAACATGCGGCCGGTGTAGAAGGTCATGCCCAGGTCTGCCGCATGGGGCGCCATCTCCACCACCGGCGGGACCACGTCGGCGGGCACGGTGTCCTTGGCGTATTCGGCGGTGCGGACCGTGCCGCCGCCATACCAGGGGAAGCCGAAGTTCAGCCCCGCCTTCGTGGCGCGGTTGATCTCGCCGGGCGGGGTGTCGTCGCCCATGCCGTCCACCTGGTTGTCAGTGAACCAGAGCTCGCTGGTGCCGGGGCGGAAGGCGATGCCGACGGAGTTGCGGATGCCGCGGGCGAAGACCTCGCGGTTCTGGCCGTCCCGGTCCATGCGGATGATGCCGCCGATGCCCCACTGGTCATAGAGCGCGCGCTTGGCCGGGGGCGGGACGTTGAAGGGCTGGCCGAGGGCGATATGGAGCTTGTTGTCCGGCCCGATGCGGCAGACCCGGGCGGTGTGGTTGAAGCTCTCCTCGGCGGCCGGGATGAGCTGCCCCTGCGGCACCACCGTTGCCGCCGCGACATCCGGTCCCTCGTAGAAGAACTCCGCCGCCGGAAAGGCCAGGACGCGGTTCTGCTCCACCGTGTAGAGGATGCCATCCGGGCTGAAGCAGAGGCCGTTCGGGATGGCGAAGGTGACGGAGGGCGCGAAGACCTTCACCTCGTCGGCCACGCGGTCCCGGTCCCGGTCGGTGACGGCCCAGATCCGGTTCTTGCGCGTGCCGACGAAGACCACGCCGGAGGAGGGGCCCACAGCCATGTGCCGCGCATCCGGCACCAGGGCGTAGAGGCCGATGCGGAAGCCTTCCGGCAGGCGGATGCGTTCCAGGTTGCGACGAATCTGGTCGGCACGGCGGCCGGTCTGCGGCACTGTCTCCATGTCCCGGCTGGCACCCGTGCCGCGGAATTCCTGCAGCTTCTGCACGGCGTCCCCGCCCGGTGGCGGTGCGGGCTGCGCCCGGGCCTCCCCTTGCGATCCTGGCATGGCCGCCGCTAGCAGCGTCGCGAACAGAAGGGCGGCGCCGCTCTTCCTGGAACCCGTCATGGTGCTTCCTCTCCCGGGGCCGCGGCTTCTCGTGCCGTGTTCTCCCGGTGGAAGACTGCCTCCGCGCCGGCCCGATCGCAACGGTTGTGCAATGGCGCGGGGGATGCGCGCCGGGGCCGTTCCTGGATGGGTTGGCCGGGGGACGAGGCCCACCGGCCGGCGGCGGGAACCCGGAGCGGGTCTTCCGCCCCGAGGCCGTGGTCAGAGCTGTTGCGTGCCGAAGGTGTCGCAGGCGCGGATGTTGCCGCCTTCCAGCCCGCGCCGGAACCAGCGCACGCGCTGCGCCGAGGAACCGTGGGTGAAGGTTTCCGGCTGGACGGTGCCGCGCATCTGCCTTTGCAGACGGTCGTCGCCCACGGCGGCGGCGGCGTTCAGGCCCTCCTCGATGTCGCCATCCTCCAGGATGTGGCGCTCGCGGTTCGCGAGATTGGCCCAGACGCCCGCATAGCAATCGGCCTGCAACTCCACCCTGACCTGGACCTGGTTGGATTCCGGGCTGTTGCCGCCGTAGCGCGCCTGGAACTGGTGCGCGCGTTCCAGCGTGCCCAACTCGTTCTGCACATGGTGGCCGACCTCATGCGCGATGATGTAGGCGGCGGCAAAGTCGCCGCGCGCGCCCAGCCGGTTCTGCAACTGCTGCATGAAGTCGAGGTCGATATAAACCTTCTGGTCGTTGGGGCAGTAGAAGGGGCCGGTTTCCGACTGCGCCGTGCCGCAGCCGGAGCGCGTGACGCCGGAGAAGAGGACCAGGGTGGGGTCGTGGTAGGTACGGCCCAGTTGCGCGAACTGGTCGGTCCAGACGCGCTCGGTCTCGCCCAGCACCTGCGCCACGAAGCGGCGGCCGGCATCCTCGCGCCCGGCCTGCTGGCCGTTGCCCGCCTGCCCGGGATCGAGGCGGCGTTCCTGCGGGGCGGGCTGCCCGGGGTCGTCTCCGACGATGCCGGTGAGGTCCACGCCGAGAAAGGCGGCGATCAGCAGGATCGCGATGGTGCCGAGGCCGCCGCCGACACGGCCGCCAGGGATGCGGAAGCCGCCGCCGCCGCCGAGACCGCCCCGGAAGCCGCCGCCCTGGCCGCGCCGGTCTTCGACGTTCTCGCTTTCGGGTCCATCGAGCCGCATCTGTCCCTCCTCGTTCCGCTTCCGGCAACGTCCGCCCGGGCCGGCCGGTTGCCCCCGGCGGAACCGGGGGCGCCGGTCATGAGCCGGGCGGAGCATGGCGGAGGATCGTGGCCGCGGCATGGTCGCCCGGGAAGGAAGGACGCCTAGCCGGGAGGACCTTGCAGCAGCGCCGCCAGGGCGGGGGAAAGGCCGATGCTGCCCCGGCCGCGCGGGGCGGCCATGGCGCCCGTCGCCGGCTTGCCCGGGGCCATGCGCACCAGCATCTCCGCCAGCCGCACGCCGCAGGCGATGCCCTCCAGCAGCGGCACGGAGGCGTCGCGCCGCAGCCGCTCCTCCATCCCCGCCAGGGCGGCGCCGCCGAGCACGACGGAATCGGCGCCCTGGGACACGAGGCGGGCGATCGCGGCGCCGACCTTCGCGGCCACGCCTTCCGGGTCCTCCAGCGCCTGGGGCGGGGTGGCGTCCACCCCTTCCAGACCGGCGCAGCGGGTGGCGAGGCCATGCCGGGCCATCAGCTCGCTGTACATCTCCACCCCGCCCAGCGTGACCAGGCCGAAGCGGGCGCCGAGCATGCAGGCGGTCAGGCAGGCGGCCTCGGTCATGCCGAGCACGGGGCAGGGCATGAGCTGCCGCGCCGCCTCCAGCGCCGTGTCGTGGGACACGGCGAGCAGCACGGCATCGACCCTGTCCTCGCCCGTGGCATAGCCGGCCAGGAGGTCCAGCACGGCATGGGAGGCGATGGCGTTCTCGGCGCGGGTGGAGATCACCGCCGGGCCGAAGCGCGGCGTGGCGGGGACGATCACGGTGCCGGGCGAGGCCGTGCCGCGCGCCGCCGCGGCGCAGAGCTCGGTGATGGCCTCCGTGGTGTTGGCGTTCGCCAGAAGGATGCGCATCAGCCGGCGGCGGCCAGGCTCTGCATCGGCGGCGCCCATTCGGGAAAGTCCATCCGCGTCTGCGACGCCCGGAGCGCCAGGTGGGAGGCCTCCGGCCTGTCGCGCAGCCAGACCAGGAAGGGGTTCAGCACCAGCACGTCGCCGCCCTGCATCGACAGGGAAAGGCCCGGTGCCTCCAGCGCCGTTCGCAGGGTCTCGGGCACCGCCGCCTCAGGCACCGCCGGTCCGCGATAGCCGGCGAAGACGCCGCCGGAGACCTGGAAGGCGATCCCGTCGCCCAGGGCGGGGCTGGCGGCATAGAGGCTGGTCAGCAGCGGCTTGTCGCGCAGCAGAAGGGCGTTGTGGACGGAGGCGGCGGACAGCAGCGTGAGGCGCGCCGGTGCGTCCGGGCGCAGCAGCAGGACGTCGCAGAAGGTCGGGTCGGCCTCCGCCGGAAGGGCGGTGCCGAGATGCCGGCCCAGCGCCCGGAGCACCGAGGCGGCCGGCAGGTCCCGCGGCAGGCCGCGCAGCAGCATGAAGCCCTGGCCATGGTCCAGCCGGGGGCGCATCGTTCCGGCCAGGGCCTCGATGCAGGGGCCCGGCGCCTCGGGGCCGGCCTCGATCTCGGCCCGCTGTTCCGCCCCCAGGGGCAGCATGTACTCGCTGGCGGACAGCTCCGCCCCTTCCCAGCCCATGGGGCCGAGCTGGGGCATGATCCTTCGGAGGAAGGGTCGCGATGTGTCGTTCATTGCGGGAGAAGCTAGCCTGCCGCGCCGCATCGCGCGAATCCCAGCCGTGCGGCGCAGCAATCCGGCGGGAGCAGGGCGCGGATATGGCCTTGCCGGGGCAGGCCGGGCGGGAAAGCATGGGGGCATGAACACTCCCTCCGACCCGCTCGCCGCCGCCCTCACCCTGCCTTTCGAGGCCGATGCCATCCTGGAGGGTCTGCGGCCCTGGGTGGAATGCGAGAGCCCGACCTTCGACGCCGCTGCCGTCAACCGGATGATGGACCTCGCCGCCCGCGACCTCGCCCTGGCCGGGGCACGGATCGAGCGCATCCCCGGCCGCCCGGGGCCGACCGGCGTGATGCTGGGCGGCTGCGTGCGGGCGCGCTTTCCGCATCCGGACGGGGAGAAGCCGGGCATCCTGTTGCTGGCGCATCTCGACACGGTGCATCCGGTGGGAACGCTGGCGGCGCTGCCCTTCCGCCGCGATGGCGGTCGCTGCTACGGACCGGGGATCGGCGACATGAAGGGCGGCACCTTCCTGGCGCTGGAGGCGATCCGGCAGATGGTCCGCGCCGGCATCCCGGCCTCCCGCCCGGTCACGATGCTGCTGACGCCGGACGAGGAGATCGGCAGCCCCTCCACCCGTGACCTGATCGAGGCGGAAGCACGGCGCCATGCCGTGGTGCTGGTGCCGGAACCGGGACGCCCGGGGCGCAGCCCGGTCCTGGGCGACGTGGTGACGGGCCGCTACGCCATCGCGCGCTTCGGCCTGCGGACCACCGGCCGGCCCAGCCATGCCGGTGCCTCGCCGGGGGAGGGGCGCAGCGCGATCCGCGAGATGTGCCGGCAGGTGCTGGCCATCGAGGCCATGACGACCGAGGCCTGCACCTTCTCGGTCGGCGTCGTGCATGGCGGGCAGTGGGTGAACTGCGTCGCCACGCATTGCGATGCCGAGGCGCTGACCATGGCCAGACGGCAGCAGGACCTGGATGCGGCGGTGGAGCGGATGCTGGGCCTGCGCGCCTCCACCCCCGACGTGGCGCTGGCGGTGCGGCGCGGCGTCACCCGTCCGGTCTGGGAGCCCTCGGAGGCGGATCTCGGCCTCTATGAGAAGGCCCGGCACATCGGGCAGCGGCTGGGCGCCGGGATCGGCCATGGCAGCGCCGGCGGCGGCTCGGACGGAAACTTCACCGGCGCCCTGGGCATCCCGACGCTGGACGGGCTGGGGGTGATCAGCGCGGGCCACCATACGCTGGGCGAGCATCTGGAGGTGGACAGCCTCGTGCCGCGGGCGAAGCTCCTGGCCGGGCTGCTCGCCAGCGTCTGAACCTCTGGTGCCGCCCTGTCCCATGGGAGGCGCCGCCTCCCATGGGACAGGGCGCGCCCCGCTCAGCCCCTGGCGAGCGAGAGCAGCGAGGCCGCCAGGACGCGGACGCCGGCGGCGAGCTGTTCCGGCGAGGAATATTCCGCCGGGTTGTGGCTGATGCCCTTGTGGCTGGGCACGAAGATCATGCCCGTGGGGCAGACCGGCACCATGAACTGCGCGTCGTGGAAGGCGCCGGAGGGCAGGCGCAGCGCGCGCATCCCCTGGGCCTGGGCGGCGGCCTCCACCGTGTCCAGCACGCCGATATCGAAATCCACCGGCAGGGCGTGGAAGCGCTCGGTGACCGTGACCTCGCAGTTCTTCACGGCGGAGCGGATCGTGTTGTCGATCGCGTCGCCGTTCATCAGCAGCACGTCCTTGTCGGGGTGCCGGAAGTCGATGGTGAAGCGCACCAGCTCCGCCACCGAGTTCGAGGTGTTCGGTGTGACCTCGATGCGGGCGACGGTGAAGCGCAGGATGTCCTCGGGATCGGTCATCAGCGCGTTCAGCGCGTTGATGGCGCGCACCATGTCCTGCACCGCGTCCTTGCGCAGGGCGAGCGGCGCGGTGCCGGCATGGGCGGCCTCGCCGCGCAGCTCGACCAGGAACCAGCGGCTGCCCTGGATGCCGGTGACCACGCCGATGTCGTAGCCACCGGCCTCCAGCAGCGGACCCTGCTCGATATGCGCCTCCAGATAGGCGACCGGCTGCCGGATGGGACCGAGCGGGCGCTGCGGCAGGTCGGCCTCGGCCTCGCGCTGCCCGGCCAGGGCCCGGGCAAAGGTCACGCCCTCGGAATCGGCGACCGCGTCCCAGGTATCGGCCGGGGAATGGCCGGACCAGGCCATGGAGCCCATGCAGCCGGGGGCGAAGCGGCCGCCTTCCTCGTTGGTCCAGGCCACGATCTCGATCGGGTGCCTCGTGGTGGCGCCGCTGTCGCGAATCGCCTGCACCGCCTCCAGTCCGGCGAGCACGCCCCAGATGCCGTCGAAGCGGCCGCCCATGGGCTGGCTGTCCATGTGGCTGCCGGTCAGCACCGGCGCCGCCTCCGGGTCCGTGCCCTCGTGCCGCAGAAAGAGGTTGCCCATCGGATCGACCGAGACGGTCAGGCCCAGATCCGTGGCCCAGCCGATCAGCAGGCGCCGCGCCTCGCGGTCCAGCGGCGAGAGGCAGGGGCGGTTCACGCCGTCGCCGGGGATGGCGCCGATCCGCGCCATCCGCATCAGCCGGTCCCAGTGCCGGTCCTGGTCCACCGCCGCGATCAGGTTGGGGGGCGCCGTGTCGGTCATCGTCTCGCCTGTTCCTGCATGGGCTGTTGCCCCGCCGTTTTGGGAGCGGCCGCCCGCGGGATCAAGGGCGGGGCAGGGCGCCGTGCGTCCGGTGGAACGGGCTCCGGCGAATGCCCGGGCGGGGCATCCGCGCGGGGCGGCAGGCATTCCCGTTGGAGGAGGCGCGCATCCGGCACGGTCTTTCCGCGACTCGGCCGTCCGTGCCTTTGATCTTGCCTTGACGGAAAGCGTCGCGGAAGGGGATATCTCCGGACCCGGCCCCGCCGGATGCCATCCTCGCGTGACGGAGCAGGTGAAACCCGTGGGACGACGCAGGCGCCTGCCGGGAGCCGAGGGTGGCATCCAGCGCTGGCTGCGCGTGTCGCTGATCGTGCTGATGGGCGGCCTGGCTGGCGCGGCGGGTTTCATCGCGTCGCTTACCGTCCGGCAGCAGAATCTCTTCGAGGCGCTCACCCGCTACAACAGCATGTTCGAGACCACGCTCGGCGCGGTGGAGTTCATGCGGCTGCAGACCGAGCTCGCGGCCTATGCCATGCCGAACATGCCGGTGGAGCGCGCGGATGTGCAGCTGCGCCTCGACATCCTGCGCAACCGGCTTTCCGTGCTGCGGCAGGGCGAGGTGCGGATGCTGATCCGGCGCAATCCGGAGAATGCCGGGCTGCTGGACCGGCTGGAGGAGACGATCGACCGGGTGCAGGCCCTGCTCGACCAGCCGGCCTCGGACGAGAGCAGCCGGGAGATGCTTCTCCTGCTGGGCGCGCTGAACGTGCCCATGATCCGCCTCGCCGCGGCCACGCATATGGAGGGCAGCAACCTCGTCGGCGAGGACCAGGCCGAGCTGCGGGGCCTCTATGTCGCCTTTATCGCGGTGCTGCTGGCGATGATCGCCGCCGGGGTGGGGCTGTCGGCGCTGCTGGTCCAGCAGAACCGCCAGATCCGGCGCATCGCGCTGGAGGATCCGCTGACCGGCCTGCCGAACCGGCGCGCGCTGCTGGACCGGCTGGCGGAGCGGCTGGCGCCGCCGGCGCGGCGCGGCGCGGCGCGCGGCAGCGGGCGGGGGGCGCATCGCCGCGTGCCGATGCTGCTGCTGGATCTCGACTGCTTCAAGGATGTCAACGATACGCTGGGCCATGTCGCGGGCGACGACATGCTGCGGGAGATCGCCCGGCGGCTGCGCGGCAGCGTGCCGGAGGAAGGCCCGGAGGAATACATGGTGGCGCGCCTCGGTGGCGACGAGTTCGCCGTACTGCCGCCATTGGGGCTGAAGCGGGAAGCGCTGTCGGACCTGGCCATGCGGCTGGGCCGGGTCGTCAACCGGCCGCTGGAGATGGAAGGGCGCCTGATCATGCCCGGGGTGAGCATCGGCATCGCCGACCTCGCGCCCGGGCGGGGTGACGCCGTCATGCTGATGCGCCATGCCGACCTCGCGCTCTACGAGGCCAAGGGGGAGGGGCGGAACACCTGCCGCTTCTTCGAGGAACGGCTGTTGCAGGCGGCCGAGGAGCGGCAGCGGCTGCAATCCGATCTGGTGGCGGCGCTGCACGAGGGGCAGTTCGAGGTGCATTACCAGCCGCAGGTGCATCTGGCGGACGGGCGGATCACCGGGCTGGAGGCGCTGCTGCGCTGGCGGCATCCCCGGCTGGGCCTGATCGGGCCGCAGAGCTTCATTCCCGTCGCCGAGCAGAGCGGGCTGATCGTGCCCATCGGTAACTGGGTGCTGCGGCAGGCCTGCACCGATGCGACGCAGTGGCCGGAGGAAATCCGGCTGGCGGTGAACCTGTCGCCGCGGCAGTTCGCCGATGGGGGGCTGCTGATCGCCGTGGCGCGGGCCCTGGCGGCCTCCGGCCTCCCGGCGCGGCGGCTGGAGCTGGAGGTCACGGAATCCCTGCTGCTGCAGGACGATGCCGGGGTGCTGGCCACGCTGGCGGAGCTGCGCGAACTGGGGATCGGCATCGCCCTCGACGATTTCGGGATCGCCTATTCCTCCTTCGACTACCTGCGCCGCTTCCGCTTCGAGAAGATCAAGATCGACCGTTCCTTCGTACATGCCATGGCCACGCGGCCGGACTGCCTTGCCATCGTGCGCACCATGGCCGACCTGGCGCGCCGCCTGGGCATGGCGACCACGGTGGAGGGGCTGGAGAACGAGGAGCTGGTGAGGCTCGCCATGCAGGCCGGCTATACGGAGGGGCAGGGTTTCCACTTCGACGGACCGCTGACCGCCGCCGAGGTGCTGGAACGCCTGGAGCGCGTGCCCCAGTACGGCTAACCGCGCGGCTGAGCCTTGGCAGGGGGGCGGCCGGCCACGGTTCCGGTGCGGCATCGTTACGCTTGCCCCTTGCTGCCGGCCCCGCCGCTCGTCATGCTGCGTTGCAAGGAGATGCGATGTCCGTGATGGCCAATACCCTGACCGCGCTCGAGTCCGAGGTCCGCCGGCAGCTGGAACTTCTCGACTACCCCAAGCGCCCATGGGTTCCCGAACGCACCGACGGCGCGCTGGACGTGGCCATCATCGGTGCCGGGCAGACGGGCCTCGCCACCGCCTTCGGCCTGCGGCGCGAGAAGGTCGGGAACGTCGCGATCTTCGACCGGGCCGAGCCGGGCGCTACGGGCTGCTGGACGGTCTTCGCGCGCATGCGCACGCTGCGCACGCCCAAGCATGTCAGCGGTCCCGACCTGGGCGTGGCCGCGCTGACGCCGCGCGCCTTCTTCGAGGCGCGGGACGGGCTGGAGGCCTGGGAGGACCTGCACAAGATCGGGCGCGTGGACTGGCAGCGTTATCTCGACTGGTACGCGCAGGTGCTGGCCCTGCCGATCCGGCACGAGCACGAGCTGCTTTCCGTCGGCCACGATCCCGAGGCCGACCTGCTCCTGCTGCGCTTCCGCACGCCGGAGGGCGAGCGCGTGGTCAAGGCGCGCAAGATGGTGCTGGCCACAGGCATGGACGGCACCGGCGCCTGGTCGATCCCGGCGCCCTTCGACGGCCTGCCGGGGGAGCGCGTGTCGCACACCTCGGGCCATGTCGATTTCGAGGCGCTGAAGGGCCGGCACATCCTGGTGGTGGGGGCGGGGGCCAGCGCCTTGGACAACCTCGCCACCGCGCTGGAGGCCGGGGCGGCGCAGGGCACGATGCTGGTGCGGCGCCGCCGGATGCCGCGCGTCAATCCCTTCCGCTGGATGGAGCAGGCGGGATTCCTCGGCCAGTTCCACGCCATGCCGGACCCGCTGAAGTGGCGGATGATGCGTCACATCTTCGACCTCAACCAGCCGCCGCCGCAGGAAAGCTGGGACCGCGTGGCGCATGACCCACGCTTCGCGCTGCACATGGGCAGCCCGGTGCAGGGGGCGCGCATGGAGGGCGAGGAAGTGGTGCTGGAGACGCCGCGCGGCGAGCACCGCGCGGACCATGTGATCGTCGGCACCGGCACGGCCTTCAACCTCGCCCTGCGGCCGGAACTGGCGGCGATCGCGCCGCATATCCTGCTGTGGCGCGACGCCTATACGCCGCCGGCGGGCCTGGAATTCCCGAACCTCGCCGCCTGCCCCTACCTGACGCCGGGCTTCGCCTTCCGCGAGAGGATGCCGGGCGAGGCGCCCTTCCTGCGGCACATCCACTTCATGGGCTATGGCGCCACGCCCTCCATGGGCCTGTCCGGCGCCTCGATCAGCGGCATGAAGTATGGCGTGCCGCGGCTGGTGGACGGGATCTGCCGGAGCCTGTGGCTGGACGATGCGGAGATGCACATGGATGCGCTACTTTCCTTCGACATGGAGGAACTGGTGAGCGAGATCCCGCAGGAACTGGAGGCCGCGGAGTGAAGCCCTCCGCCCTCACCACCCATGTGCTCGACACCGCTGCCGGCCGCCCCGCCGCCGGCATGGCGGTGCAGCTCTGGCGCGTGGACGCGCCGGCCCCGGCGCTGCTGGCCGAAACGGTGACCAATGCCGATGGCCGCACCGACGCGCCGCTGCTCTCGCCACAGGATTTCCTGCCGGGACGCTACGAGCTGCGCTTCGGCGTGGGCGACTACTTCGCCGACCAGGGGAACGACCCCGGCTATCTCGACTGGGTGGCGATCCGCGTCGGGCTGACGGCGGAGGGCGGGCACTACCACGTGCCGCTGCTCTGCTCGCCCTGGAGCTACAGCACCTATCGCGGCTCCTGAACGGGACGGCCCGCCCCGGGATCAGGGCGGGTCGTTCAGCCCTTCCGGCGGCTGTGCGTCACTCACGGGGGCGAGCAGCGAGGGGCCGTTCTCGCTGAACCTGTTCACCCGCTTGCTGACTGGCCAGACGCGCAGCTTCTCTGCATCCAGTGCCTGCATCAGGCCGAGAAGCCCCTCCGTTCCGCTCTCCCGCTCCCCCAACCAGGCGTCCCAGTGCTCCGGCGGCAGGATGACGGGGGTGCGGTGGTGCAGGGCGGTGATCTTGCCCGTCGCCTCGGTGGTCACGATCGTATAGGTGCGCAGCCAGCTTCCATCCGGCTGCTTCCAGCCCTCCCAGAGGCCGGCCAGGGCCATGGTCTCGCCGGAACGCAGCGCGATGGCATAGGGCTGCTTCGGCCCCGGCCCCTCCTGCCGCCATTCATAGAAGCCATCGGCCGGCACGAGGCAGCGCCGCTTCGCGAAGGCGTCGCGGAAGGAGGGCTTCTCCGCCATCCCCTCCGAGCGCGCATTCATCAGCTTCGCCGCGCCATTGGCATCCTTTGCCCAGCGCGGCACCAGCCCCCAGCGCAGCGGGTCCAGGCTGCGCTCCCCCGTGGCAGGGTTGAAGCGCAGCACGAGGCTCTCCTGCGTCGGGGCGACGTTGTAGTTGGCCGGGTGATTGGGAAGCGGGTTCTTCGGGCTGAACTGCTTCTCCAGCTTCGCCGGGCTGGCTTCGAGGTAATAGCGTCCGCACATGATCCTGGATCTGGTGTCGGCCGGCTGCTGCAACCAGCCCATGGTTCGCCACGTTCCTGATGCAGACCGTACACGACAGAGGAGACCGTCACATGGACAAGGACCGCATCGAAGGTTCGCTGAAGCAGGCCAAGGGCGCCGTCAAGGAGAATGTCGGTTCCGTGGTCGGCGACAAGAAGATGGAAGCCGAGGGCAAGGCAGACCGCGCCGAGGGCAAGGTCCAGAACGCCGCCGGCGGCATCAAGGACAAGGCCCGTGAGGTTACCGACAAGCACTGAGGCCACCATCCTCAGGTAGGGGCAGCGCGGCCTGGGCTGCGCTGCCCTTTTTCGCGTTCAGAAAGGCAGGATGGAGTCCAGCAGCTCCTGCCCATAGCGCGGCTTCTGCACATCGCTGAGCGTGCCGCGGCCACCATAGGAGATGCGTGCTTCCGCCAGCCGGTCGTGCTTCACCGTGTTGTCGGAGGCGATGTCCTGCGGGCGGATGATGCCAGCCAGCGTCAGGTCGCGCAGTTCGTGGTTCACGCGCACCTGCTGGCGCCCGGTGAGCACCATGTTGCCGTTGGGCAGGACCTGCGTGACCGTCGCGGCGACGCGGAGCGTGATCTCCTCGTTGCGCTTCACCGTCCCCTTGCCCTCGCTGGAATTGGCGGAACTGGCCGAAACCATCTTGGTCGGGTCGAAGCCGTTCGGGAAGAAGCGCAGGTAGGAGGCATCGAGGCCCAGCAGGCGCGGAATGCCCATATCCTCCGAATTGTCGCGGCTGCGCTCCGTGTCGTTGGCCAGCGAGGCCTTGTCGGAGATCGAAACCAGTACCGTCACGAGGTCGCCCACCGAGGCCGCCTTGGAATCCCGAAGGAAAGTCCGGCTGCCCGGGCGCCAGAGGCTGTTGGCGCTGAGCTGGCGCGTGTCGGTGGGGGCGGGCGTCGGCATGGTCACCGGCTTCCAGTCCGGATCGCGTGTCGGATCGACGATGCCGGCCAGGTCCGGCGCCCGGCCGAGCCGGGCCAGGCGCTCGCTGGAGCCGCAGGCGGCGAGCGCCAACGGCAGGAGAAGCAGCAGGGCGCGCCGCATGTCAGGGCTCTCCTCTAGCGGGCCGGCGGGCCGACGCGGACGCGGCCGGGCCCGATGGCCTGCGCCTCCACGATCTGCCGCGAGGACAGGTTCATCACGTTCACCACCCCGTCGCGTGGTGCGGCCTCCAGCGCCCGGCCCTGGGCGGTCAGCAGCAGTCCGCCGCGTTCCACCACCATGGTCACGGTCGTGTTCTTCTCGATCAGCACGGGAGCGCCGAGATCGCGGAGTGCGAAGGGCGCGCCCTCCATGACCGGGCGGCGGAGCTGCTGGCCGACCACGAGCGAGGCATCCTCGGCGAGGCCGGGGCGGAGCCGGTCGGTGCGCAGGCGCTGCACCTGCACGTCGCCGGCGCGCACCACCTCGCCCAGCGCGAGGCGCCGCGTGGCGATGGCGACCGGCGCCGTGGCATGGCCGCGCCCGGCGATGCGCAGGCGCTGGGTCGGCATCCCTTCCGCCGCGAGGACCAGCGTGGCGCCGAAGCGCCGGCCGTCGAGCCAGGGCTGCGCCACCTCCACCCGCACCAGGCCGGAAAGCGGCACCATGGGCGTGGTGAAACCGGGGATCTCCAGCTCCATCGCCGGGTCGAGGCCCTGGGCCGACAGCGCCTCCCGCAGCGGCTCCAGCCATTCCTCGCGCGCCAGGGCGCGTCCGGCCCGCTCGATCACCACGCGCTCGTCGCTGGCGAAGGGGCGCCAGGAAATGCCGGCGCCGCGCGCGATGGCGAGGAGCTGGGGCGTTTCCACGATGATACGCTGCCCCGGCGGGGGCGCCGGGCCGAGCACGCGCGTCCCTTCCGAACCGAGATCGGCGAAGACGTCGCCCAGCCGCACCACCTCGTCCTCCACCACCACATGCGGGCGGAGGCTGGCGAGGTCGGCCCATGCGAGGCCGGGCAGGCCCACGAGCAGCAGCAGCGCGAGCAGGGGCGGACGGGCGGCGCGCATCACTTCAGCCGCGTCAGGGTGGAGAGCATGTCGTCGCTCGCCGTGATGACCTTGGAGTTCATCTCGTAGGCGCGCTGGGCGGTGATCAGGCTGGTGATCTCCTGCACCACGTTGACGTTGGAGGTTTCCACGAAGCCCTGCATGACGTTGCCGTAGCCGGGCTGCCCGGCGGCCGCGACCTGCGCCGCGCCGGAGGCCGGGGTGGCCATCAGCAGGTTGTCGCCCATCGCCTCCAGCCCCGCCTCGTTGGCGAAGACGGCGAGCTGGACCTGGCCGACATTCTGCGGCTGCTCCTGCCCGGCGATCTTGGCCAGCACCTCGCCGGTCGCGTTGATGGTGACGTCGGTGGCATTGGCCGGGACCTGGATGCCGGGAAGGACGGTGAAGCCTTCCGCCGTGACCATGGTGCCGTCGGCGGCGAGGCCGAAGGTGCCGTCGCGGGTATAGGCGGTCTCCCCCGAGGGAAGCTGCACCTGGAAGAAGCCATTGCCCTTGATCGCCAAGTCGAACTTGTTGTCCGTCTGGTTCAGGTTGCCTTGTTCGTGGATGCGGTAGATCGCGGCGGTGCGTACGCCGAGGCCGACCTGCGCGCCCTGCGGCAGGCTTGTGCCCGTGTCGGAGCTCTGCGAGCCGACGCGGCGGACATTCTGGTAGATCAGGTCCTGGAACTCGGCCCGCCGGCGCTTGTAGCCGGTGGTGCTCATGTTCGCGATGTTGTTGGAGATGACCTCCACATTGGTCTGCTGGGCCATCATGCCCGTGCCGGCGGTCCAGAGCGAACGCATCGGTCAGTTCCCTTTCGCCGCGCGGGGGCGGACGGTCTTGCTGTTCGGCCGTTTCCAGGGGCGGTTCAAGGCATCGCCCCCGCTCAACGCTTCTTCAGGATGCGGTCGAGAGCGTTGCGGATCCGTTCATCCTCGCGCTCCGCGAACTGCGCGGTGAACTGGAACTCGCGCAGCTCCTCGGTCATGCGCGTCATCTCCAGGATGGGGCGGACATTGCTGCCCTCCACCGCGCCCTGGACCAGCGTCGGGCGGTCCACCGCCTCGGGCGGCGTGTCGCTGGCGAAGAGGCGGTCGCCCTCCGCCTGCGGCTTCTGCCCGTCGGCGAAGCGCACGATGCGGATGCGGCCGAGTTCGCCATTCTCGCTCGACACCACGCCCTCGCCGGAAATGGTGATGCGGGTGTCGTTCAGGCCGAGCTGGATCGGCTCGCCGCCCGTGCCGAGCAGCGCATGGCCCTCCGGGTCCACCACCGTGCCGTCGGCGCCCAGGGCGAAGCGGCCGGCGCGCGTGTAGCGCTCGCCCTTCTCCGTGCGGAGGACGAACATGCCCTCGCCGGAGATGGCCACGTCCAGCGGGTTGCCGGTGGTCTGCACCGGGCCGGGCGCGGTGTCGCGCCAGGCGGCACGGTCCCAGGTGAAGGCCAGCTCGCTGCCGCCGCGGGGCTCGTCCACCGCGTGCTGCCGGTCGAGATGCTGGGCGAAGACCGGCCGCGCGGCGCGGAAGCCCGGCGTGTCCGCATTGGCCATGTTGTTGGCCAGCATCGCCGTGGTGCGCGCCTGCGCCATCAGGCGGGAAAGCGCGATATAGCCGGCATTGTCCATCCTGGGCCCCCTTTGCGGATGCGGCGCGCACCGGGCGCCGACGGAACGTGTTCCGCAACCCGCGTGCCAGCCCGGACGCCGCCGGGGAGGGAGGGGCGCGGGCCGGAAATTGCCGCCGCCCCGGCAGGATCTGCCGGGTGCGGGCGAATCCCTGCCGGGGGGAAAGCCTTCCTTAAGGGTTCGGATCGCATCTTCCGCGACGCAGCAGGCGGCGTGAGCCGCGGATCTTCCGGATTGGGGGCGGCCAGGACGGCGCATGGCGAAGACCGAGAAACCCGTGGAAGAGAAGGGCGCGGGCGGCCGCAGGAAGCTCCTGCTCCTGGCCGTGCCGGCGGTGCTGCTGGCTGGCGGCGCGGGGGCCTGGTTCTCCGGCCTGCTCGGCGGCGCCTCCGGAGGCGGCCATGCGGAGGCCGCACCGCAGGAGGGCGGCGCGCATGGGGGCACGCAGGAAGCCGCCCCGCCGGCGGGCACGGCCGTGACCTATCTGGACATGCCCGAGATCCTGTCCAACCTGAACGCGCCCGGGCGGCGCGGCACCTTCATCCGCCTGCGCTCCAAGCTGGAGCTGGCGCGGCCCGAGGACATGGAGGCGGCGCGGCAGGCCATGCCGCGGCTGCTGGACCTGTTCCAGACCTATCTGCGCGAGATGCGGCCCGAGGAACTGCGCGGCAGCATCGGCACGCACCGGCTGCGCGAGGAGCTGATCGCGCGCGCCAACATCGCCGCCGCACCGGCGCGCGTGAACGACGTGCTCTTCACCGAGATCCTCGTGCAATGAGCGGCGCGGCGGAGGAAGGGAGCCAGGACGATCTCGCGGCCGCCTGGGGTGCCTCGCTGGCCGAGGCCGTGGAAGGGATCGAGGAGATGCCGGCCCCGGCGCCGGATGCCGCCAAGGTCCTGAACCAGGCCGAGATCGACAGCCTGCTCGGCTTCGACGGGAAGACCGAGGAACGGCACCGCAGCGGCATCGAGCGCGTCGTGGATGCCGGGCTGGTCTCCTACGACCGGCTGCCGATGCTGGAGATCGTCTTCGACCGGCTGGTGCGGCTGCTGACCACGACGCTGCGCAACTTCACCTCGGACAATGTCGAGGTGTCGCTCGACAACATGACGTCGATGCGTTTCGGCGACTATCTCGATTCCATCCCGCTGCCGGCCATGCTGGCCGTGGTGAAGGTGAAGCAGTGGGACAACCACGCCCTGATCGTGGTGGACAGCGCCATGATCTACTCGATCGTGGACGTCCTGCTGGGCGGGCGGCGCGGCACCTCCGCGATGCGGATCGAGGGGCGCCCCTACACCACCATCGAGCGCACGCTGGTGGAGCGGCTGATCTCCGTGGTGCTGTCCGACCTGGGGCACGCCTTCTCGCCGATCGCCGGGGTGGAGTTCTGCTTCGAGCGGCTGGAGGTGAACCCGCGCTTCGCCGCCATCTCCCGGCTTTCCAACGCCGCCGTGCTCGCGCGCATGCGCATCGAGATGGAGGACCGTGGCGGCAGGCTCGACATGATCCTGCCCTATGCGACGCTGGAGCCGGTGCGCGAGGTGCTGCTGCAGCAGTTCATGGGCGAACGCTTCGGCCGCGACAGCATCTGGGAGAACCACCTTGCCGAGGAGCTGCGCCACACGCTGGTGCGGCTCGACGTGGTGCTCGACGAGCAAACCCTGCCGCTGTCCACCATCACCGCGCTGAAGCCCGGGGACCGCATCGCGCTCAACGTCGCGTCCGGGGCGCCGGTGCGGCTGCGCTGCGGCGACGTGCCGCTCTTCGAGGGGCAGCTCGGCCGGCGGGAGAACCGGCTGGCGGTGCGGGTGGAGCACGAGTTGCGCCGCGACGGTGCCGGCGTCGTGAGGATGGGTTGATGGCCTTGGCGATGAACACGGTGGAATGGACTCTCCAGGGCGTCGTGGTGCTGCTGCTCTGCCTCGCCATTCCCTTCGTCTGGCGGCTGGACCGGCGGCTGGCCGCCCTGCGCCGCGAAAGGCCGGCGCTGGAAAGCGGAACGGCCGAGCTGGGCGAGGCGGCACGCCAGGCGGAACGCGCGCTGGAACGCATGCGGCGCGGCACGGAGGAGGCCGACCGCGCCCTGTCGGCCACGCTGGCGCGTGCGGAGCCGCTGGGCGAGGACCTGCGCTTCCTGACCGAGCGCGCCAGCCTGATGGCGGACCGGCTGGAGGCCCTGGTGCGGGAGGCGCGGCCCCTGATGGTGGCGCCCGCGACAGCGGAGCCCAGTCCGGTGGCGCCGGTGGCGCGGGCCGAGGCGGTGCCGGAGGCCATGGCGATGCCGGAGCGCCCCTCCGGCCACGCGGTGCCCGCCGGCAATGCCCAGGACGTCCCCCGCAGCCAAGCGGAGCGCGACCTGCTGCGCGCCCTGAGGCTGGCCCGATGAGCCGGCCGCGTCTCCTGCCGCTGCTGATGCTGAGCGGTGGTTTGCTGGCGGGCTGCAAGCTGCTGGCCCTCGGCCAGGCGGTGGAATGGCCGGCGGGGCTGCCCGGCATCCCGTCCATGGGGCGGCTGGACGGAATGCTGATCGCCAGCGCCACCGCTTCCGCGCCGCCCGCTCCGGTATCGCCCGACCCGGTGTCGCCCAACCCGGTGTCGCCCAACCCGGCGCAGCATGGGGCCGCGCCCGCCGCCGCGAAGCCGTCCACCGCCCCCGCCATGCCGGTGCCGGAGCCGGACCCCGTCAGCATCGCGGAGCGGGCGGTGCTGGAAAGCCTGCGCGAGCGCCGCGGGCAGCTGGAGCGGCGCGAGCAGGCGCTGGCGGCACGCGAGGCCGTCCTCGCCGCGGCCGAGAGCCGGCTGAAGTCGCGCCTCGACGAAATGGCGGCGCTGCAGGCGCGGCTGGAGAAGCTGGAGCAGTCCCGCAACGAGCGCGAGGAGGCCGGCTGGCGCGGGCTGGTGAAGACCTATGAGACCATGCGGCCGCGCGACGCGGCCGCCGTGTTCGACGAGCTCGACATGCCCGTGCTCGTCCGGATCGTGGACCGGATGCGGGAGGCCAAGGCCGCGCCGGTGCTGGGCGCCATGCGTCCCGACCGCGCGCGGCTCCTGACCGCGGAGCTCGCCCGCCACCGCAGCCGGGCCAACGACCCGGACGGACCCGACAACAGCCAGGATGCCAGGCGATGAACAGGAACATCAACGTGCTGATCGTCGATGACTACAAGACGATGCTGCGCATCATCCGGAACCTGCTGAAGCAGCTGGATTTCGAGAATGTCGAGGAAGCGTCCGACGGGCAGGAGGCGCTGTCGAAGCTGCGCGCCGGCAATTTCGGGCTGGTGATCAGCGACTGGAACATGCAGCCGATGACGGGGCTGGACCTGCTGAAGGAGGTCCGCGCCGATGCCCGGCTGAAGTCCACGCCCTTCATCATGATCACCGCCGAGAGCAAGACGGAGAACGTGATCGCGGCGAAGCAGGCGGGCGTCTCGAACTACATCGTCAAGCCCTTCAACGCCGAGACGCTGCGCGAGAAGATCGCCAAGGTGATGCAGGATGCCTGACCAGGAACGCATCGAGCAGGCCGTGCGCAGCGTCCTTGCCAGCATGGGCGGCGACATCACCACCAACGAGATCGTGCTGCTGGCGGAGCTGGAGGCGCTGGGGCGCACCATCGCCCAGGCCAAGGCCGAGATCGCCGCCCTGCGGGTGGAGGAGATCGAGGCCGAGCACATCCCGGTGGCGACCGACGAGCTGGATGCGGTGGTGGAGCATACCGCCACCGCCACCAACGAGATCCTCGACACCTGCGAGACCCTGGAGCGGCTGCTCCCCGAACTGCCCGCGGCACCGGCGGCCCGGATCGGCGAGGCGGTGACGCGGATCTACGAGGCCTGTTCCTTCCAGGACATCACGGGCCAGCGCATCGCCAAGGTGGTGGCGGCGCTGAAGGAGATCGAGGGCCGCGTGCAGCAGATCACCCAGCGCTTCGGCCCGGCGGCCAGGGCTGGCGCGCCCGTTGCCGCCACGCGGGAACGGGTGCCGGAGCGCAGCGAGGGCGAGCGGCTGGCGCAGGGCCCGCAACTGCCGGCCGCCGCCTCGTCCCAGGCGGAGATCGATGCCCTGCTGGCGAGTTTCGACTGATGCGCGCCCCCGACCGGCAAAAGGCCGTCGCCATGGGGCTGGCGCTCGGTGTCTCGCTGCTTCTCGCCGCCCTGCCCGGGCGGGCCGAGCCGGTGGCGGTGCGCTCCGGCGAGCATCCGGGGATGGGTCGGCTCGTCTTCGACTGGTCCCTGCCCACGGGCTACCGCCTGGAGCAGCTCGGCGACCGGGCGATGCTGCACTTCGAAAGCCCCGGCGAGTTCCGCATGCCGGCGAAGCTGCCGCGCAACGTGCTGGCCCTGCGCGGCGCGGCGGACGGGGTGGAGGTGACCCTTCGCAGCGGCGCGCAGATCCGTCCCTTCCGCCTGGGCGAGCGCATCGTCCTCGACGTGCTCGATCCGCCGGCGCCCCGGAAGCCGGAGGCAAAGCCCCCGGCGCGCGAGGCCGCGACGCGCGAGGCGCGGAATCACGGGCGGCAGCCGCCCGCGCGGCGGAACGGGCCGGAGAGTGCCCAGTCGGCCCAGGCGCTTCCCGTGCCGCTTCCCGTGCCGCTTCCGGTTCCGGCGCCCATGCAGGCTTCCGTAACGCCGCTTCCGGCGGCGGAGCAGCCCGTGGCGCCGCCCCTCGCCCCTGCGGCGCCCGCCGCCGCGACGCGGGCCGAGCCTCCGCCGGGCCTGCCGGTGCGGGTCCTCGCGCGCCCTGGGGAGGCGCGGGTCCTCGCCCTGCCGCTGCCGGCGGAGGCGGGCCTGGCGGTGCTGCGCCGGGGCAACCTTCTGCTGGTGGTGTCGGATCTCGCCCGGCCGCTGGATCTTTCCGCCCTGCGCGACGATCCGGTCTTCGGCTCCGCCGACCTGCTGCCCCTGCCGGAAGCCACGGTGCTGCGCCTCCGCCTCGCCGCGCCCGCCGCGCTGCGGGCCCGGCGGGAGGGTGAACGCTGGCTGCTGGAGCCGGTGCCCGCACTGCCGCAGGCCCGTTCGATCCGCGCCGGTCAGGAGGACGGGATGCTGGTGCTGCGTGCCGTCGCGCCGGGCCGCGTGGTGGCCCTGCCCGATCCGGAAACGGGCCTGCCGCTGCTGGTGGGCACGGTGCGGGAGGCGGACCAGATGGTGCCGCAGGCGCGGCGGCTGCCCCAGGCCGAACTGCTGCCGACCGTGCTGGGCGCGGCTCTGCTCGCGCGCGGCGATGCGGTGGATTTCCGGGCCGGCGCCGGCCGCTTCCTGCTTTCGGGCGCCGGGGAAAGCGCGGCGGGGCCGGAGGCGCCTGCCGCCGAGGCGCGCGGGATGACGCGCCTCTTCGACCTGCCGCCCTTGGATGCGGCGGCGCTGTCCGAGCGCCTGCGGGCGCAACAGGCCGGGATCGCCTCGGCCGCGCCATTGCAGCGCGCGCCTCTGCGGCGGGCGGCGGCGGAAACCCTGCTTTCCCTGGGCCAGGCGCAGGAGGCGCAGGCCATGCTGCGCCTGGCTTTCCAGGAAGATCCGCAGGCGGGGCTCGATCCCGTGCTGCGGGCGCTGCAAGGCGCGGCGGCGCTGCTCGGCGGCCGCCTGGACGAGGCCAGGGCACTGGAGGACGCGGCCCTGCCCAGGACCGACGAGACGGCACTCTGGCAGGGACTGCTGCGCGGCGCGCGCGGGGAAGGGCGGGAGGCGGCGCCTGGCATCGCCGCGGCCGTGCCGGTGTTGCTGGCCTATCCGCTGCCGCTGAGGTCGCGGCTGCTGAGCCCGGCGGTGGAGGCCCTGCTGGCAGGTGGCGAGCGGGTGGCGGCGCGGCGGGTTCTCGATGCGGGCGGCGCGGTGCCGGCCCTGGCGGAATTGCGTGGGCGGCTGGCCGAGGCGGAGGGGCGGCGGGACGACGCGCTGGCCGCCTATGAGGAGGCGATGCGCGGCCGTGACCGGCCGGCGCGGGCGCGGGCCATCCGCCATGCCGTGGAACTGCGCCTGGCGGGCGGGCAGATCGATGCCGCTGCCGCGGCGGATGCGCTGGAGGAAGCGCTCTACAGCTGGCGCGGCGAGGGCGAGGAGTTGGCGGCGCGGCAGCGGATCGCCGCCTTGCGGCAGCAGGCGGGGAATGGCCGTGCCGCGCTGGCCATGCTGCAGGAAACAGCGCGCCTTTTTCCCGATCAGGAAGCGGTGCTGCGTCCGCCGATGCGGCAGGCACTGGCCATGGCGCTGGAAAAGGACTCGCCGGTGGCTGCCATCGCGCTGGCGGACGCCAATCCGCAATTGCTGGCTGCCGATCCGGATCAGGGCCGCCTGCTGCTCGGCCTCACGGATCGCCTGGTGGCGCTCGACCTGCCGGCACGCGCGGCGGAGCTTCTCGTGCGCGGCATGGCCGGGGCTTCGGGCGAGGCGCGCGCGCGGCTGGGACTACGCCTCGCCAGCCTGCGTCTGGAAAGCGGCGATGCTGCCGGCGCCGCTGCGGCCTTGTCGGATGGTGGCGCTCAGCTTCTGCCGCCGGATCTGGTGCGGGAGCGGACGCTGCTGTCCGCGCGCCTGCTGGCGCGGCAGGGCAAGGAGGATGATGCCGTCGCCTTGTTGCGTGGCCTGGGCAGCGATGGAGCGGAACCGCTCGCCGGGATTCTCGCCGCGCGTCACGACTGGGCCGGTGCGTCCGATGCACTGGCCGGACTGGCGGCGGCGGCCCAGGGAGAGATGGACGACGCGCGGCGCCAGTTGCTTCTGCGTGCCGCCGCCTATGCCGTGCTTTCGGGTGATGCCCAACGTCTGGGCGGCCTGCGCACACGTTGGGCACCACAGCTGGGGGAGGGGAAATTAAGCCAGGATTTCAACGCGCTGACCCTCGATCCGGTGCATGGGATGGCGGACCTGCCGAGGCTGCAGCGCGAACTGAACCTTTTCCGGGGATTTTCCGGTCGGCTGGATGAGTTGCGGGCCGATGCGGGGGCGGCGCGGTGAGCATCGTGCGCGGCGCGGGGGAGGGCCGCATTTTTTTCGGCCCGTGAAGTCCCGATTTCGCTTGCCCCCCGGACCCCCATGCCCCATATGCGCCCTCCGCAACAACTGACCTGATCGGCGCTGCCGGCTCACAGGTCGTCTTCTGGTGGAACAGGGGGCCGATATGGACGCTCTTACCGCTCCGCTGGGGATGGTCTCGGAATTTCCGAGCGACGCCCAGGGAAACTTCTCCTCCGGCGCCGATGAGGCAAAGGATTACTTCGTCGAGAAGGATGGTGTCCGCTTCGCGGGTACGCATCTGATCATCGACCTTTGGGGTGCGACGAATCTCGACGACCCCGCGCACATCGACGATGTGCTGCGTGAGGCCGCGATCGCCACGGGTGCCACGATCCTGCACGGGCACTTCCACCACTTCCAGCCCAACGGCGGCGTGTCCGGCGTGCTGGTCCTGGCGGAGAGCCACGTGTCGATCCACACCTGGCCGGAAAAGGCTTTCGCCGCGCTGGACATCTTCGTCTGCGGCGTCTGCGATCCGTACAAGGCGATCCCGCTGCTGAAGAAGGGCTTCCTGCCCGAGCGCGTGCAGCTCGGCGAGCATCGCCGCGGCATCTCCGTCTGACGCCAAAGCGTCACGTGCGATGACCGGGGGCGGGCCCTAGGGTCCGCCCTCTCTCTTTGCGGAAACCATTCCGAAGCTCTTGGGCGAGGGATTCGAGATGACGACTGATTCCTGGGTGAACGAGACCCTCTATCCCGACTGGGGCCAGCGCTTCCGCGTGAAGCGCGAGCTGGCGCGCGTCCAGTCGGACTTCCAGGACATCATGATCTTCGAGTCCTACAGCCATGGCCGCGTCATGCTGCTCGACGGCGTGACGCAGATCACCGAGATGGACGAGTTCGTCTATCAGGAGATGCTGACCCATGTGCCGCTGCTGGCGCATGGCGATGCGCGGCGCGTGCTGATCATCGGCGCCGGCGACGGCGGCGTTCTGAAGCGCGTGCTGCAGCACCGCAATGTCGAGAAGGCCGTGATGGTCGAGATCGACGGCGAGGTGATCCGCCTGGTCAAGGAGTTCCTGCCGGAGATCGCCGGGGACGCCTGGAACGACCCGCGTGCCGAGGTGATCGTCGGCGACGGCATCGACTATGTGCGCAAGGCGGCGGCGGGTTTCTTCGACGTGGTGATCGTGGACAGCACCGACCCGGTCGGCGTGGGCGAGGTCCTCTTCACCGACGAGTTCTACGCCAATGTCGCGCGCCTGCTGTCGGATCGCGGGCTGGTCGTGAACCAGTGCGGCGTGCCGATCATGCAGGCCGACGAGCTGCGCGATACCAGCCTGCGCCGCGGCAAGGTCTTTGCCGATGTCTGGGCCTATGTCGCCGCGGTGCCGACCTATGTCGGCGGCTACATGACGCTCGGCTGGTCCGCCAAGGACCCGGCGGCGCGCCATGCGACGGTGGAACAGATCCGCGAGCGTGCGGAGAAGGCCGGCATCCTCGGCCAGACCCGCTACTGGACGCCCGAGATCCAGGCCGGCGCCTTCCACCTGCCGCCCTATATCGCGGAGCACCTGCCCGCCAGGGGCTGACGCTCCGGCCGCCGCCTTCCACCGGTTCCGCCGTGACGGCGCGCCCTTTCCGGGCCGCGCCGCCCTTTCGGGACGCGGGGAGGCGGCGGCCGCTTCCCATCCGGCCGTCACCGTTCCACCGGCCCCGCCGCGACCGCCCTCACTCCGAGGCGTGTGGTCCTTTCGGGGCGCGGGGCGGTGACGGCCGCTTTCCTCCTCCCTCGCGGACGGCTCTCCGGCCGTCGCGCTCCACCGGTCCCGCCGTGGCCGCGCCCCCGTCCCGGGGTTGCGCCGCCCTTTCGGGACGCGGCGACGCGACGGCCGGTTCCCCTTCGGCCGCCGCCTGTCACCGGCCCCGCCGTGGCCGCCCTCCCCGCGGAGGCGCGCGGCCCTTTCGGGGCACGGGACGGCGGCGGCCGCCCTCGTTTTCCGGGGCGTGCAGGGCTATATGTTCCCGAATAGTTCCTGTTTTCGGGATCGGAGTTCCCTGCCTTGGCCAAGCCCGTCACCCGCTATGTCTGCCAGTCCTGCGGCACGCCCCATCCGAAATGGCAGGGCAAGTGCGAGGGCTGCGGCGAGTGGAACACGCTGGTCGAGGAGACCGTGGAGGCGCGCTCGCCGGGGCCGGCCGGGCGCACCGCCGGGGGGCGGCGGGTGGAGTTCGTCGGGCTGAAGGGGCGTTCCGCCCCGCCGGCGCGGACGGCGGTGGGTATCGCGGAGCTGGACCGCGTGCTGGGCGGCGGCTTCGTGCCGGGCTCGGTGGTGCTGGTGGGCGGCGATCCGGGCATCGGCAAGTCCACGCTGCTGCTGCAGGCGGCGGCGCGTGTCGCGCGCGGCAAGCGCACGCTCTACATCTCGGGCGAGGAAGCGGTGGAGCAGGTGCGTCTGCGCGCCCTGCGACTGGGCGTGGCGGAGGCGCCGATGGGCCTCGCCGCCGCCGGCAACCTGCGCGACATCGTGGCCAGCCTGGAGGATGAGCACGATATCGGCCTGGTGGTGATCGACTCGATCCAGACCGTCTGGCTCGACAGCCTGGACAGCGCACCCGGCACGGTCAGCCAGGTGCGCGCCTGCGCCGCCGAACTCTCGCGCCTTGCCAAGACGCGCGGCTTCGCGCTGGTGCTGGTCGGGCATGTGACCAAGGAGGGCACGCTGGCCGGGCCCCGTGTGCTGGAGCACATGGTCGATGCCACGCTCTATTTCGAAGGCGATCGCGGCCACCAGTTCCGCATCCTGCGCGCGGTGAAGAACCGCTTCGGCGCCACCGACGAGATCGGCGTCTTCGAGATGACCGAGGCCGGGCTGATGGAGGTGCCGAACCCTTCCGCGCTCTTCCTGGCGGAGCGCCGGGGGAATGTCTCGGGCTCCGCTGTCTTCGCCGGGCTGGAGGGCACGCGGCCTGTGCTGGTGGAGGTGCAGGCGCTGCTCTCGCCCTCCAATGGCGGCTCGCCGCGGCGGCAGGTGGTGGGCTGGGATTCCGGGCGGCTCTCCATGCTGCTCGCCGTTCTGGAAAGCCGCTGCGGGCTGAGCGTCGGGCAGAACGACGTGTACCTGAACATCGCGGGCGGCCTGCGCATCACCGAGCCGGCGGCGGATCTCGCCGTGGCGGCGGCGCTGGCCTCGGCGGCAACGGACCAGCCGAGCAGCCCGGGCATGGTCTATTTCGGCGAGGTCGGCCTGTCCGGCGAGATCCGGCAGGTGGCGCAGATGGAGACGCGGCTGCGCGAGGCGCACAAGCTGGGCTTCGACGCCGCCACCCTGCCGCGCCGCGTGGCGCGCGGCGGCCGGGCGCTCAGCGCGCCGGAGGGGCTGCGGCTGGTGGAGAACGGGCACCTGGTGGATCTGGTGGCGGAATTCGCGGCAGGGGCACGCCCGCGCGCACGAAAGGCATCGCCCGAAGCGGAGTGAGGCCCTCGCCAAGCCCGACATGATGCGGAAAAATTCCGCGCGCCGGACTCGGCCGGCTCCCATCGCCCGCAGGAGGCCCCTTGCCCCAGACGCACCAGATCGCCGCGACGCCCGAAACCGTGCGCTGGGGAGTCTTCGATCCTTCCTTCGCCCCGGTCGCCACGGTGGAATCCGGGGATCTCGTGGTGCTGCAATGCGTCTCCGGCGCGCCGGAGATCATGCCACCGCCGGAAAGCGGCCTCGCCATCCCGCCCGCCCTGGCAGCAATCCATGCGGCGAAGGTGCCGCGCCTGGGGGCGGGGCATATCCTGACCGGCCCTGTGGCGGTGCGCGGCGCGGAGCCCGGCGACATGCTGCGGGTGGACATCGAGCGCATCGAGCTCGGCGCCGACTGGGGCTTCTGCGGCTTCCGTCCGCTGATGGGCACGCTGCCGGAGGATTTCCCTTTTACGCGCATGCTGCACATCCCGGTGGATCGCGAGGCGATGACCTGCCGCCTGCCGATGGCGCGCGAGATCACCCTGCCGCTTTCGCCCTTCTTCGGCGTGATGGGCGTGGCGCCGCCGCGCGAGTGGGGGCGCATCAACACCAAGGAGCCGCGCGCCCATGGCGGCAACCTCGACAACAAGGAGCTGGGCGCGGGCGCCACGCTCTATTTGCCGGTGCATGTGGAGGGAGCGCTGTTTTCCGCGGGCGACGGGCATGGCGTGCAGGGCGATGGCGAGGTCTGCATCAACGCGCTGGAAATCTGCCTCGACGGGCATTTCCGCCTGACGCTGGAGAAGGGCGGCGGCGCGAAGGACCCGCTGCTGCGTTTCCCGCGTGCGGAGACGGCGACGCATTTTATCACCATGGGCATGAACGAGGATCTCGATCTCGCCATGAAGCAGGCACTGCGCGAGATGATCGGCTTCATCGCATCGCGCACCGATCTCTCGCCCGCCGATGCCTATCAGTTCTGTTCCCTCGCGGTGGATTTCCGCGTGACGCAGACGGTGAACGGCGAGAAGGGCGTGCACGGGATGCTGCGCAAGGGAGTGTTGTTCTGAAGCCGCTTCTCCCCGGTATCCACAATCCGTCCACAACTTTTGCGTGCCTTTGAGCCGGCCCGCATCTTGTGGGAACAGGGCGCATTCACCTACCGTATCTAGCGGTGCTGGATACGGAGGAGTCCCTGATGGAGTGGACCGCCGAAGCGATCGAGACGCTGCAGGCTCTCTGGGCCGAAGGACATTCGACGGCCGAGATCGGCCGGCGGATGGGAATCTCGAAGAATGCGGTGGTGGGCAAGGCACATCGCCTGAACCTCTCCGCGCGTCCCAGCCCGATCCGGCGCGAGGAGGCGGGGGAGGCGCGTGCCGCCGAGCCCGCCGTGTCACGCGCCGCCGTCGCGGAGGCCCCGCGCCCCGCCGCGCCGCCGCCGGTGGCTCCGCCGCCCGCGCCGCGCCCGGCCGTTGCCGCGCCGGCTGCCACAGTGTCCGCCGTTTCCGCGCCACCTCCGGCCCCGCGCAGCGCCCCGGCGCCGCGCGCTCCGGTTGCCGCGCCGCCGGTGGTGCGCCCCTTCCAGCGTTCCGGCGCGCGCACCTGCTGCTGGCCGATCGGCGAGCCAGGCACGCCGGAATTCCGCTTCTGCACGGCCGAGGCCGTGTCGGGCCGCCCCTATTGCGCCGAACACGCCTCGATCGCCTACGTGAAGGCGCGGGACCGGCGCGAGGATGCCGCCTGATCACTGCTTCGGTGCGGCACCGCTGACGGTCTTCTTCACCGCCGACACGCATTTCGGCCATGGCGGGGCGTTGGGTCTCTACCGGCGCCCCTTCCCCTCGGTCGCCGCGATGGATGCGGCCCTGGCCGCGCGCTGGAACGAGGTGGTCGGGATGGAGGACGAGGTCTGGCATCTCGGCGATTTCGCGCTGAACCGGTCCGTGGCGGAAGTGGCGGCCCTGCTGGATGGGCTGCATGGCAGGAAGCATCTCGTCACCGGCAACAATGACGGGCCCGCCGTCACGGAGCAGCCGGGCTGGGCCAGCATGGGGCCCTATGCGGAGATCGTGGTGAAGGATGTGCCGCTGGTGCTCTGCCACTATGCCTTCCGGACCTGGCGGAACATGCACAAGGGCTGGCGCAACCTGCACGGGCACAGCCATGGCCGGCTGAAGCCGCTGCCGCGCCAGACCGATGTCGGCGTGGATGCCTGGGATTTCCGGCCAGTGAACCTGGCGACGATCCTGGCGGCGGGCAGGTCCGGCGCCTGATCCGTCCGGATCAGCCCGGTTTGGCCGTGGTGGGCGGCGGTGCCCGGTCGGAGCGGCCCCGGCATCGGCCGCGAGAGCCGAAGGCACACGTTCGGAAAGGGCGACGTCAGCGGGGCTGGGAGGGCAGGGCGGCGAGCTGCTGCGCGATGGCGCCGGTGAAGGCGGCGGCCCCGGGCCAGCCGGTGATGCGGCCCACCACGCGCCGCCCCTGGAACAGGAAGAAGACCGGGATGCCGTGCAGGCCGAAGCGGGTGGCCATCTCCGGATCGTCATAGACGTTGTCGTGCAGCCAGCGCAGTTCCGGCCACTGGAAGCGTTCGGGCCGTGTCAGCATGGCCGCCTTGGCGATGTCGCAGTTGGGGCAGTCGCGGCCCCAGAGGAAAAGCAGCGCCAGGTGCTGCGGCACCTCCTCGGCCAGCACGGCATCCAGCCTGTCATGGGTGACGGGCCGCATGGGGAAGCACGCGAAGAAATCCGGATGCGCGGTGTCGATCATGCCGGTTCCCCGCCCCGTGCCGCCTTGCGGGCATCCGCCAGGGCGAGGAGGCGCAGCGAGGAGGCCAGCGGCATGCCGGTCTCCGTGCGCGCCGCATCGACCTCGGCCACCAGGCGGGCAAGGGGCAGGCTGCGCCGGTGGGCCATGCCCTCCAGCGCTGTCCAGAAATCGGGCTCCAGCGCGACGGAGGTGCGATGCCCCGCCAGGCTGAAGGAACGTTTCAACAGATGCCGCATCGGCCTCGTTTCGGAATGTCCGTCGGGATGTGGGATCAGCCCCTGGCGCCGGAAAGGCCGGAGCCGGCATGGATCATGTCCCCCGGCCGCACCCGCTGGCCAAAGCCAGCTTCATCGGCAGGGAGCATCGAACTCAATTCATGCGGGTCCAGAGCGCCTTGCCGAAGCCGCGAGCATCCAAGTCCTGCACCGTGCCCACCACTTCGGCGCGGCCGTTGCGGCAGCGCCATTCATAGGGCGTGTCGTGGCCGGTCGCGACCATGGGGATCGAGTCGGAAGCGGGGTTCTCCCGGCAGAACGCCTCCGCCCCGGCATTCTCGCGCCGCTGGTCCAGCTTGTCGCAGGGCAGGTTGGCGCCGGTGAAACAGGCATAGAGATGCCCGTCCATGCAGCGATAGTGCGACTGGGCCTGCAACAGAGCCTCGTCCGGCTTCGTCGTGCCGCCGGGGAAGCTCTTGCGCCAGGCACGCAGGAAGCCGTCGCGCAGGGAAGGATCATAGCCCCGGACCGTATCGTCGTCGCCGATCCGGGCGCAGCGGGCGGCCGGGCCGGAGGGTTCCGCCGACCCTGCGGCCTGTGTCGCCAGGGGAAGGTTCAGCAGGACGGCGGCGGCCAGCAGGGCGCCGGCCATTCCTGGGGGTATCGCCCGGCCCACCGGGTTCACCGTCCGAACCTGTCCTCGCATCCTGCCCCTCCGGTGCCTCGCTGCCTCATCTTGGGGGTGATCCATGGCTCGCGGGGCACCTCGGGGCGGGCAAAACACCGTGAGCCTCCCCCATGGGAGCGGCGCTGGTGGAGATGGCTCAGGACTGGTTGGAGTAGGTCGAGATCTCGATCAGGTTGCCATCCGGGTCCCGGCAATAGACCGAGGTGATGGGCCCCAGCGCGCCGTATTTCGGCGCCGGCCCGTCCAGCACGGTCACACCGCATTCGCGCAGATGCGCCGCGATGTCC
The DNA here is from genome assembly GCF_002754815.1 of Roseomonas sp. FDAARGOS_362. Classification (GTDB taxonomy): domain Bacteria; phylum Pseudomonadota; class Alphaproteobacteria; order Acetobacterales; family Acetobacteraceae; genus Roseomonas; species Roseomonas mucosa. Next base: position 4,167,234 of record NZ_CP024588.1, read on the forward strand.
TCGCCCGAGACGGCGACAACGAAGCAGAGGTCCTGCACGCCCGGGGTCGGGTTGTGCCCCGTCTCCCAGTCCTCCGCCGAGGCATCCACGGGGCGCAGGTTGATCTTCTGGCCGCCGAAGCGCAGCGCGGTCCGGTTCTTCGGGCCGAAGGCTTCCCGCTCCATGCCCAGCACGCGCTGGTACCAGGAGGCGCTGGTCTCCAGGTCGCGGCAAGTGATGACGAGGTGGTCGAGCCGGTCCACGGCGAAGCGCATGGGTCAGAGTTCCTCGAACAACAGATGGGGCCGTCGATCCGGCCTGCGATACCCGCCCGCCCGATGAAGGAGGGGCGACGATAATCCGGCATCGCGCGACGGAACACCCGCCGGCCGGGCCGGCGGGCATGGCGAGGCGATCAATCGAAGGCGATCTGCGTCTTGATGGCCTCGGGCCGCCCTTCCGCCGCGAATTCGAAGGCCTCCACCGACTGCTCGAAGGGGAAGGTGCGGGAGATCAGCGGCTTCACGTCGATCTTGCCGGAAGCCAGCAGCGCCACCGCGCGCGGGAAGACATGGGCGTAGCGGAAGACGTTCTCGATCCGCAGCTCCTTCACCTGCGCCGCGCTGACGTCGAAGGGGACGGGACCCGGCGGGATGCCGACCAGCACCAACGCGCCGCCGGGGCAGGCGAGGTCCATCATCCCGGCGAAGGCGCGCGGGCTGCCGCTGGCCTCGAAGACCACGTCGGCGCCCCAGCCATCGGTGAGGGCGCGGACCTTCTCCGCCGCATCCTCCCGCGCGACGTTCACCGGGTGGATGCCGGCATAGCGGCCGGCGATCTCCAGCTTCTCCGCCTGCACGTCCGTCACCACCACCGAGGCGCAGCCGGCAGCCAGGGCGGCGAGGGCGGTCATCATGCCGATCGTCCCGGCGCCCAGCACCACCGCCACCTGCCCGGGGGCGATGCGCGCCTTCACCGCCGCCTGAATGCCGACGGCCAGAGGCTCGACAAAGGCACCCTCGGCGAAGCTGACATTGTCCGGCAACCGGAAGGTCAGGTTGGCGGGATGCACCACCTCCGGCGCCAGGCAGCCATGGACCGGCGGCGTCGCCCAGAAGCGCACGGCGGGGTCAAGGTTGTAGAGGCCCTGGCGCGCGGCGCGCGAGGTCCAGTCCGGGATGCCGGGCTCCATGCAGACGCGGTCGCCGGGCTTCAGGTTCGTGACCCTGGCGCCGACCTCCGTCACCACGCCGCTGGCCTCGTGGCCGAGCACCATTGGCTCCCGCACCACGAACTGGCCGATGGCGCCGTGCAGGTAGTAGTGCAGGTCGCTGCCGCAGATGCCGACGCATTTCACGGCGATCCGTACATCCTCCTCGCCCAGCCTGTCGGGCAGGTCGATGTTACGCAGGCGCAGTTCGTGCTGCCTTTCCAGAACCAGGGCGCGCATGGCGGGTCTCCGTTTCCTTTGCGCCGATGTTGGCGCCAGGACGGCAGGGCGTCCAGCGGGGGGACGGCCGTGCCCGGCCCCCGGGGCCGGCTGCGTAGCGCTTCAGGGCCTCGGCACGGTGAACTGCTCCGCCACCACCTTCTGGGCCTTCTCGCGGCTCGGATAGGGGCCGGAAACCAGGTCGCCCTGGTCATCCAGCACGTACCAGCCGGGACCGTTGAAACGGACCGCCCGCGACACATGCTCGCCTGCCACGCTCTCCAGGTAACGGACTTCCACAGCACAGCCTCCTGCCAGGATGGCGTGGCACCGTTCCCCGGTGGAGAAGTGCCGCGCCCGGCTCCGGAACGGAAAAGGGCGCGACGGCGTTTCCGCCGCCGCGCCCTTTTCGGAGCCTGCCTTCCGGGAGGGGAGGGGCCTTACTCCAGCCCCTCGTAGAAGTCGTTGCCCTTGTCGTCCACGACGATGAAGGCCGGGAAGTCCACCACCTCGACCTTCCAGACCGCCTCCATGCCGAGCTCCGGATATTCCAGCACCTCGACCTTCCTGATGCAGTCCTGCGCCAGCCGGGCGGCGGGGCCGCCGACCGAGCCGAGATAGAAGCCGCCATACTGCCTGCAGGCATTGGTGACGGCCTTGGAGCGGTTGCCCTTGGCCAGCATCACCAGCGACCCGCCCGCGGCCTGGAAATTCGCCACATAGCTGTCCATGCGCCCGGCGGTGGTGGGGCCGAAGGAACCGGTGGGCATGCCCTCGGGCGTCTTGGCAGGGCCGGCGTAATAGACGGGGTGGTCCTTGATGTACTGCGGCAGGCCCTCGCCCCGGTCCAGCCGCTCCTGCAGCTTGGCATGGGCGATGTCGCGCGCCACCACGATGGTGCCGGTCAGCGAGACGCGGGTCTTCACCGGGTGGCGGCTCAGCTCGGCGCGGATCTCGTCCATCGGACGGCCGAGGTCGATCTTCACCACCTCGCCGCCCAGGGCCTCGTCCGTGTGCTCCGGCAGGTACTTCGCCGGATCGTGCTCCAGCTCCTCCAGGAACACGCCCTCGGCGGTGATCTTCGCCTTGATCTGGCGGTCGGCGGAGCAGGAGACGCCGATGCCGATGGGCAGCGAGGCGCCATGGCGCGGCAGGCGGATGACGCGCACGTCGTGACAGAAATACTTGCCGCCGAACTGGGCGCCGATGCCGATGTTCTGCGTCAGCTTGTGGATCTCGGCCTCCAGCTCCCGGTCGCGGAAGCCGTGGCCCGTGCGGTCGCCCTTCTCCGGCAACTCGTCCAGGTACTTGGTGGAGCCGAGCTTCACCGTCTTGAGGTTGGCCTCGGCCGAGGTGCCGCCGATCACGATGGAGAGGTGGTAGGGCGGGCAGGCGGAGGTGCCGAGCGTCCTGATCTTCTCCTCCAGGAAGGCGAGCAGCTTGGGCTTGTTCAGCACCGCGCGCGTCTGCTGGTAGAGGAAGGTCTTGTTGGCCGATCCGCCGCCCTTCAGCACGAACATCAGGTGGAACTCGTCCGCATGGTGCTCGCCGGGGCTGGCGTAGATGTCGAACTGGACGGGGAGGTTGTTGCCGGTGTTCACCTCCTCGAACATCGAGAGGGGCGCCATCTGCGAATAGCGCAGGCTGGTCTCGGTATAGGTGCGGAACACGCCATAGGAGAGCGCCTCCTCCTCGTCACCCTCGACCCAGACGCGCTGGCCCTTCTTGCCGAAGACGATGGCGGTGCCGGTGTCCTGGCACATGGGCAGGATGCCACCAGCGGCGATGTTGGCGTTCTTCAGCAGGTCCAGCGCCACGAAGCGGTCGTTCGGGCTGGCCTCGGGATCGTCGAGGATCCTGCGGAGCTGCGCCAGATGCGCCGGCCGCAGCAGGTGCGAGACATCGTGGCAGGCGGCGAAGGCCAGGTCCTCCAGCACCTTCTCCGGGATGGAGAGGATGCGCTTGCCGTTCGCCTCGATGGTCTTCACGCCCTCGATGGGCAGGCGGCGGTAGCGGGTCCTGTCCTCGCCGAGTGGCAGGAGCGGGCTGTAGCGGAAATCCTTGCTCCGCTGCGACACCGGCATGCCGGCATCGGCCTCGGCACCGGAGGAGGCGTCGGGCGAGGGGGTGGTCAGAACGTCGGTCACTTTTTGCTCTCCGGGCAGAAGGGAGAAGAACGCGTTTTTCCACGCTCTACTCCACCCATCCCGGGCACGCTACCGTCGCGGGCAAGCGCTTTTCCTGGCCGCGGCCGGCGGCGGGGCATCCGGACCCGGTGCCCGGAGAAATGGTGCCCTTGCGGTGGCAGCCATGCGGCAGGGCGCGGCCAGGCTCCCGCCGGGGATGGGGCGGAAAGGCGGGGGTGCCCGCCCGGCTCAGCCCCGGGGGCTAATCCCGGCCGCTGGGGCGCCGGCGGAAGGCATCCAGGCTGACCACCTCGGCCGGGCCGGAAGGCGGCGGCGGGGCCTCGGGCTCGGCAGGACGTGCCTCGGCGGGGGGCAGCAGGCTCGGCTCCTCGGGCATTTCCCCGACGCCTTCCGGCGGGTTGAAGCGCAGCCCGACCCGCACATGCGGGTCCAGGAAGCCGGTCAGGGCATCGAAGGGGATGACCAGCGTGGAGGGCGTGCCGCCGAAGCTGAGGCCGACGGAGACCTGCCGGGCCTCGCGGTCCACCTTCAGGTCCCAGAACTGGTGCTGCAGCACCACCGTCATCTCCTGCGGATACTTCGCCCGCAGATGGCCCGGCACGACCGTGCCGGGCGCGTCGGTCCGGAAGCTGAGGTAGAAGTGATGCTCCCCGGGCAGCCCGTGTTCCGCCGCGTGTTCGAGGGCGCGCAACGCGACCTCGCGCATGGCGTCCTCGGTCCAGCGGTCATAGGGCAGCAGACTCTCGGCCAGGGGGGGCTGGTCACTCATGTCACGGTCAATCCTGTTGCCCCGGATTTTAGGAACGATGGCGGGATGGCGCCAGTGGGCAGGATTGGCAAGGCCCACGGAAGCGGAGAACGCATCGGGGAAGGCCAAAAAGAAGATAAGTGGGGGGATTCTGTTGCCCCGTTCCCCCCGGACGGCGCTTACCTATTTAGGCAGCGAGCGCCACAGCCTCGCGGCTGTTATCGTTGGCACTTATGAATTAGCCCGATAACGGCGGTACAATGCCGGGCAAAAGACAGGGCTTTACCATGCGCGTCGAACCTGTTTCGCCCCCATCCTGCCCCGAACGACCTCGGGGGATCGAATGGTGGAGGCGCCGGGCACTGCCCCCGGGTCCGCAACACTTATTCCACCTGCCGTTTATCGCCATAGCCACCCGAAGGTGAGCAACACCCATATAGGCGATCCCGTGACGGAAATCGAGGGGCTGCCCACCACGACTTGCCGCGTCCTTTCCCAGGGTTCCATCCTCTCCGCCGGCGCCACAGAGCGCCCGCGAACGAGAGAGGACGGACATGCGAGGGATCACGAGCCGGCGCCGGTTGCTGGCGGCTTCCGCCATGGGTGCCGCATGGAGTGCCATGGGCTGGCCCGGCGGCGCCCGGGCGGCAGAGGAGAACCGCTCCTTCGATTCCGCAGGGGTGAAGATTCGCTACATCGAGGCGGGGCAGGGCGATCCGGTCATCCTGCTGCACGGCTACACGGACGACATCCAGGGGCAATGGGTGCGGACCGGCATCTTCCCGGCCCTGGCGCGGGGCTACCGCACCATCGCCCTCGACGCGCGCGGCCACGGGCTGTCCGGCAAGCCGCATGACCGTTCCGCCTACGGGCCGGAGATGGGCTACGACATCACGCGGCTGATGGACCACCTGTCGATCACCAAGGCCCATATCGTCGGCTACTCCATGGGCGCGCATGTGGTGGCGCAGCTCCTGACCACGCGGCCGGAGCGCTTCGTCACTGCGACCCTGGGCGGCGCCTCGGGCCGGCGGAACTGGAGCGAGGAGGACCAGAAGCGCGTCGATACCGAATCCGCCGAGATGGACGAGGGACTCCTGACGTCGCAGATCCTGCGCCTCTGGCCCCGGGACCAGCCGCCGCCGACCGAGGCGCAACTGCGGGAGCGTTCGGCCCAGGCCCTGGCGGGCAAGGACCCGAAGGCCCTGGCGGCGGTGCGGCGTTCCAACCCCGACCAAGTGGTGACCGAGGCGCAGATGCGCGCCGTCACCGTGCCGGTGCTGGGGATCGTCGGGACGAACGACCCGTACCTCAAGGATTTCGAGCGGCTGAAGGCCGTGATGCCGCAGCTGGAACTGGTGACCATCCCCGGCGCCAGCCATGGCACCGCGCCAGGTCGGCCGGAATTCATCGCCGCGCTGGAGGCCTTCCTGAAGGCGCATCCGGCCGCCCGCGCCGGGTGATCCTGGCGGCCGGTCTGCCATTCGGCAGCGTTATGGCGCCGCGGCTTCGGCCATTCTAGAACGGCCCGGAACTGCGGCATGTCCGCGCGTTGATGGGGGACAGGGCATGGCGCTGACGGAGCGGCAGCAGGCGGAACTGGCGGAAGCGCGGGCCCAGCGGCACGAGACGCGCCGCCCCACCGTCCCGGCGCTGGAGGCGATGCTCTTCGAGGCGCTGCCGGTGCTGGACCACGGCTTCGTCCGGGTGGTGGACTACATGGGCGACGACGCGGCGGTGGTGCAGGCCGCCCGCGTCTCCTATGGCCGCGGCACGCGCGCGGCGAACGAGGACCGGGGGCTGATCCGCTACCTGATGCGGCACCGGCACTCCACGCCCTTCGAGATGTGCGAGATCAAGCTGCATGTGAAGCTGCCGATCTTCGTCGCCCGGCAGTGGATCCGGCACCGCATGGCCAATGTGAACGAGTATTCCGCCCGCTACTCGGTACTGGACCGGGAGTTCTACATCCCCGAGCGCGGCGCCCTGGCCGCCCAGTCCGCCAGCAACCGCCAGGGCAGGGGAGACATCCTGGGCGGGGAGGAGGCGGAGCGCGTCCTCGCCCTGTTGCGCGAGGATGCCGGGCGGAACTACGACCACTACATCGAGATGCTGAACGAGGGCGAGGGCGGGCAGGTGCTCGATCCCGCCCGCCAGGGGCTGACGCGCGAGCTGGCGCGGATGAACTTAACGCTGAACGCCTACACGCAGTGGTACTGGAAGGCGGATCTCCACAACCTGTTCCACTTCCTCTCGCTGCGCGCCGATGCCCATGCGCAGTACGAGATCCGCGTCTATGCCGAGGCCATCCTGCGCGCGGTGGAGGCCTGGGTGCCGCTCTGCGCCGAGGCCTTCCGCGACTACCGCCTGGGCGCGGTGACGCTGTCGTCGCGGATGCTGGAGGTGGTGCGCGCCATGCTGGACGGGCAGGAGCCCACGGCCGAGGCGGCCGGTCTCAGCAAGCGCGAATGGCGGGAGCTGATGGCGGTGCTCGGCCGCGCATGAGCGGCACGGCGGCCAAGCGCCCCGGCCCTGCCGGGAAGCCGGGTTCCGCCGGCACGGCCCCCGTCCGCCGGGCGGCAAGGCCGGCCCCCGCGCCCCCGGCAAGGGGCCGCGCCGGACCGGCAACGGCAAGGGCGCCCGGCTGCGCGCCGCGCTTCAGGGCCGCCCCGGCCTGCCCTGGTGGCGCAGGCCGCTGTCCATCATCCTGATCCTGCTGGCGCTCTTTGTCGGCCTGCCGGTGATGCAGGCGCTGTTCGGGGAACTCGGTGCCATCATGCTCGGCTGCCTCGCCGCCGGCTTCGCCCTGGGGCGCGCCACCGCCCGCTGAGGCTTCAGCCGCCGTCGCGGAGCTTCTTCAGGTCGAAGGCGCCGAGCAGGTCGGTCATGACCTTGGGGTCCTCGATCCCGCTGCCTTCCAGCTTGATCATGAGGTTGCCGCCGACCAGCGAAACCTCGCCCGACTTGTTGTCCGCCTCGTAGTGCAGGATGGCGTTCTCCTCGCCCAGGCGGACGCGCTTGTCGCCGGGGCGCATCATCATCGGGTTGTTGGCCACGCTGGCCAGGGACTGCACCAGCGGCGAGTCCACCATCACCTGCGCCTTGATCTCCGCATCGTCGGAGGCGCGGCTATAGGTCCGCTCCACCATGACGCCGCCGCCGAGCATCTGGGTGGCCAGGGCGCTGCCTTCCTCCTCCTTCTCCATCTCCTCCAGGGTCCAGCCCCTGGGCGCGGGCGGGAAGAGCTTGGCGTAGCGGGTGCGGCGCTTCAGGTCGATGTCGCGGGCGGCAAAGGACAGCTCCTTCGCGGCGCCCTTCAGGTCGCCCGAGCCGTAGAGCTTCCGGGCCCGCTCCAGGGCCTCCGAGGTATCGTCCGCCCTGGCCGCCGGGGACAGGGCGAGCAGGGCCGCGCCGAGCAGAGCGGGGACGAGTAGGGCAGGGACGGCCGGCATCGGCAGCGCCAGGCGGCGACCGCCATGCCGCGGCCGGGAAACATGGGGGATCAAGGGCGGTTCCTCCGGTGTGGCGACCCTGGCCGGGCCGCATCCTCTGCAATCTGCCAAGCCACGGCGCCGCTGCCCATCCCGCGCGGGCCGGGCGCAGCCGCACCACGGCCGGGGCGAGGCGGCTGGCGGCCCGCCCCGCGGGGGAAGCCGGTTCCCGGCTCCTAGTCCATGGTGATCCGGGGGGCCGCGGGGGCGACGGTGCCGGCCTTCTCCCAGACCCGCGCCGCGATGGCGCGGTAGAGGGCGGCCTCCTCGCTCTCCGGCTGGGCCAGGACGATCGGCGTCCCGGCATCGGCGGTCTCGCGGATCGCCAGCCGCAGCGGCAGCTCGCCCAGGAACTCCACACCCAGCTTCTCCGCCTCCGCCCGGGCCCCGCCATGGCCGAAGATCTCGGTGCGGTGGTTGCAGTTGGGGCAGCAGAAATAGGACATGTTCTCGATCAGCCCGAGCACCGGGACATTGACCTTCTCGAACATCCGCACGCCGCGCCGCGCGTCGATCAGCGCCACGTCCTGGGGTGTGGACACGATCACCGCGCCCCTCAGCGGCACGCGCTGGCTCATGGTGAGCTGCGCGTCGCCCGTGCCGGGAGGCATGTCCACCACCAGCACGTCCAGCGCGCCCCATTCGACCTGGGAAAGCATCTGCTCCAGCGCGCCCATCACCATCGGGCCGCGCCAGATCATCGCCGTCTCCTCATCCACCAGGAAGCCGATGGACATGGCCTTCAGCCCCCAGCGGGAAAGCGGCTCGATCCGCTGCCCGGCGCTGCGCGGCCGCTGCTTCGTGCCCAGCATCTGCGGCAGGGAAGGGCCGTAGATGTCCGCGTCCAGCAGTCCGACCTGCAATCCCTGCGCCGCCAGCGCGACCGCGAGGTTGACGGCGGTGGTGGACTTGCCGACGCCGCCCTTGCCCGAGGCCACGGCGACAATGGCGCCGATCTCCGGCAGCAGCATCCTGTCCTGGCCCGGCGGCGGGCGCACGGCCCGGGGCGCATCCGCCGGGGGCGCCGCGCGATGGGCGGTCAGCACGCAGGTCGCCGACAGCACGCCCGGCACGGCGGCCACGGCGCGTTCCGCCGCGGCACGCACCGGCTCCAGCGCGCGGGCGCGCTCGCGCGGCACTTCCAGCGCGAACTGCACCAGCCCGTCTCGGGCCACCAGGCCCTGCACCCAGCCCGCCGAGACCACATCCAGTCCCGTCTGCGGGTCCCGGACCTCGGTGAGCGCCGCGCGGATCGCATCGGTCAGCGCGCTTTCCATGCCTCGTCCCCTTGACCTTTTCCAAATTACAGCAAGATTAACAAATTATCATGTAATGGCGGAAACTGCCGCATCGTCACACGGTCCATCCCGGCCACGGGGGCCATCAACCTGACTCAGGCCTTGAAGCCGGAACCCCGGAAGCCCGGGACTTCCCTTGAGGCTGCTCTTGCGCCCATGCTGCCATCGCGTGCAAGCCGGGGCGCGGGACAGCGCCGGTCCGCTGGCCCCCCGGCAGCGGGAGTGCCGGCAGGGCCGGGGGCCTTCGCATGGCGGCCCCGGCTCCGGCACTCCCCGGTTTCCGTCCTGTCGCTTTCCCGCCCCGGGGAAGCCGGGCGGGCACCGGCGGTTGCACGCGTGGCAGGGACCGGGGCTTGACCCCCACCGGGTGGCGAACGGATAGCAGACGCGACCAAACCAGGGAGTACCTGACGGCCCATGCCGTGGAACAGCAACGGCGGACCCAATCCTTGGGGCAATCCCCGCCCGCCTTCGGGCGGGGGGAATGGCAACAACCAGGGCAACGGTCCCGGCAACGGCCCCTGGGGCCAGCCACCCCGCGGCGGGGGCGGCAACGGTCCCTTCGGCCGCGGTCCCGATCTCGATGACGTGATCCGCCAGGCGCAGGACGCCGCCCGGCGCTTCCTGCCGCGCGGCGGCGGGGGCGGAAAGGGCATCGCCCTGATCGGCCTGGCCCTCGTGGCCGTCTGGGCGGCCTCCGGCATCTACCGGGTGCAGCCGGACGAGCAGGGCGTGGTGATGCGCTTCGGCGCCTTCCGCGCGACCACCGGCCCCGGCCTGAACTACCACCTGCCCTGGCCGATCGAGAGCGTGACGACGCCGCGCGTGACCCGCATCAACCGCATCGACATCGGCTTCCGCTCCTCGGCGGACAGCAGCGCGACCAATGTGCGGCCGAATCCCTCGCGCAACGTGACCGAGGAATCGATGATGCTGACCGGCGACGAGAACATCATCGACATCGACTTCGCCGTCTTCTGGCGCATCCGCGACGCCGGCGAGTTCCTGTTCAACACCCGCAATCCCGAGCAGACGGTGAAGTCCGCCGCCGAGAGCATGATGCGCGAGGTGATCGGCCGCACCCCGATCCAGCCCGCACTGACCGAGGCGCGCGCGCAGATCGAGCAGGCGGTGCGCCAGGGCACCCAGGCGATCATGGACCAGTACGGCGCCGGGGTGGAGATCACCCAGGTGCAGATGCAGAAGGTGGACCCGCCGCCCTCCGTGGTGGATGCCTTCCGCGACGTGCAGCGCGCCCAGGCGGACCGCGAGCGCGCCCGCAACGAGGCGGAATCCTATCGCAACGATATTATCCCGCGCGCCCGCGGTGATTCCGAGAAGCTGATCCAGTCCGCCCAGGCGGACCGCGAGGCGCAGGTGGCCCGGGCCAAGGGCGAGGCGCAGCGCTTCACCAGCGTGCTCACCGCCTATCGCACCGCGCAGGACATCACCCTGCGGCGCATGTACCTGGAGACCATGCAGGAGATCCTGCAGAACAACCCGAAGGTGATCGTGGACGAGAATGTCGGCGGCGTGCTGCCGCTGCTCAACCTCGACGGGCAGGCGGCGCCGCATCCGGCCGCGCCCCGCGCCCCCGGCCAGAACGGTGCCGCCCCGGCGCCGAACCCACCCTCCGGCGGCGCGCCCGGCACGGCCAGCGGCCTCGTGCAGCAGGGGGCTGGCCGATGAACCGCCTGATCGCGCTCGGCGCCGCCGTGGTGGTGGTGCTGATCCTCCTCAGCTCCACCCTCTTCACCGTGCACCAGACCCAGCAGGTGCTGATCACCCAGTTCGGCGAGCCGATCCGCGTGATCCGCGACCCCGGGCTGCATGCCAAGATCCCGCTGATCCAGAACGTGATCTCCTTCGACCGCCGGCTGCTCGACTTCGAATCGCCGGGCGAGGAGATCATCCTGGGCGACCAGCGCCGGCTGATCGTGGACAGCTTCGCGCGCTTCCGCATCAGCGACCCGCTGCGCTACTACCAGACGGTGGGTTCGCTGGAGAGCGGCATCCGCGGGCGGCTGTCCTCCATCATGTCGGGCTCGCTGCGCCGCGTGCTGGGCAACGAGCCGCTGCTCTCGGTGCTCTCGACCGACCGGCTGCGGATCATGAACACGATCCGCGACCAGGTGAATGCCGAGGCGGATTCCTTTGGCGTGCAGGTGGTGGATGTCCGTATCCGCCGTGCCGACCTGCCTGAGGAGAACACCCAGGCCATCCTGTCGCGCATGCAGTCGGAGCGTGAGCGGGTGGCGCGCGAGATCCGCGCCGAGGGCGCCGAGATCGGCACCCAGGTCCGCGCCCGCGCCGACCGCGAGCGCACCGTGCTGCTGGCCGAGGCCCAGGCCCAGGCCGATGCGCTGCGCGGCGAGGGCGAGGAGGAGGCGACCAAGATCTACGCCAAGGCCTATGGGGCGGACCCGCAGTTCTTCTCCTTCTGGCGGAGCATGCAGGCCTACCGGACGGCCTTCGTCGAGGGGCGGGCGGAAACCCGGCTGCTGCTGGCGCCGGACAGCGACTTCTTCCGCTACTTCCGCTCGGCGCCCACCCCGGGAAGCATCGTGCCCCCGGCGGCTCCGGCTCCCACGCCAACGCCCGCGCCGGCCCCGTAAAGGCGGGGCAGGTTCCGGAAGGGTTCCCGGAAAGGGGGGAACGGCCATGCCGTTCCCCCCTTTTCCGTTTCCGGCAGGCAGATCCCGGGGCGGCGGCGGTCCGCGCTGAACAGGCTTTGATGCGGCCGCCCCCTTGATCCGCGGCGGCCTGGGGGAGAGGCTGGCGCGGAGTCATCCGATTGTGACCCTTTGTGGCTTTCCATGGCGGCACGAGTGGTCACATTCCAGGCTGATTTCTCAGACCGACAGGAAGGCAGAATCACCGTGCGTCCTTATCTGCTCGCCTCGGCGGCCATTCTGGCTGGCGTCGCCGCCCTCCCGATGGCGTCCGCCCGGGCCCAGGCTCCCGCGCCTTCCGCCCCCGCCCAGGCCCAGACTCCGGCCCAGGCCCCTTCCACCATCCCGGCGCCGGGCAGCACGCCCTCGCCGCAGATCCCCCTGCGCGATGCGCCGACCTCCTTCGCCCCCCTGGCCAAGCAGCTCCTGCCGGCGGTGGTGAACGTGCAGACCACCACCACGCTGCAGGCGCGCGGGCCGAACCGGCCGGATGCGCCCGAGATCCCGCAGGCGCCGCCGGGCAGCCCCTTCGAGGAGTTCTTCCGCGACTTCCTGGAGCGCAACCGCCCCGGCGGGCCGCGCCCCAACCAGCCGCCGCGCCGCGCGCAGTCCCTGGGCTCGGGCTTCATCGTCGATGCCAAGGAAGGCATCGTGGTGACCAACAACCACGTCATCGACGGCGCCGACGAGATCAACGTGGTGCTGCAGGACAACACCAGGATCAAGGCGGAGCTGCTCGGCACCGATCAGCGCACCGACATCGCGGTGCTGAAGATCAAGACCGACCATCCGCTCTCCCAGGTGGATTTCGGCGACAGCGACACCGCCCAGGTCGGCGACTGGGTGCTGGCGATCGGCAATCCCTTCGGCCTCGGTGGATCGGTCACGGCGGGCATCGTCTCGGCGCGCGGCCGCGACATCCGGCAGGGCCTCTACGACGACTTCATCCAGACGGATGCCGCCATCAACCGCGGCAATTCCGGCGGCCCGCTCTTCGACATGCACGGCAAGGTCATCGGTATCAACACGGCGATCTACTCGCCCTCCGGCGGCTCGATCGGCATCGGCTTCTCCATCCCCGCCAACCTGGCCCGGAACATCGTGGCGCA